>JANLSE010000446.1:0-5778 GCA_031362265.1 Roseiflexaceae bacterium | reverse complement strand
GAAACATTGAAACATTGAAACATTGAAACATTGAAACATTGAAACATTGAAACATTGAAACATTGAAACATTGAAACATTGAAACATTGAAACATTGAAACATTGAAACATTGAAACAATTCTTGTTCTCTTGTTCAGTTCTGCGGTTCAGCGCGGCGAACACAAGGTTCGCCGGTACGACTATGGATGGTTCTTGGTTCTTGGTTCTCTTGTGCCCCGTGTTGTAAAGGGATGATATGGGTAGATTTCTCGATTCAATCTTAAATTTCCTCTTTCCCGATCACTGTGTTGGATGTAAGGTTGCGGGGAATATGTTGTGTGCGGGTTGTAGGGGTTCGTTGCGGCCCTACCCGCTTATCCTGCGGCGTATGCCCGAGACATTAGCGGAAGTTCGGGTTGGATTTGTGTTTGAAGGTGTGCTGCGTGTGGCGGTACATCACCTGAAATATCGTAAACTGCGGCGCATGGCTGGCCCATTGGCCGAACTCCTTGGCCCACAATTGGTCGCATCCCTACCCGAGGCGGATGCAATCATTGCAGTGCCACTCCACCCGCGGCGATTGGCGCAGCGTGGCTATAATCAAGCCGAAGAATTGGCGCGTGAGCTTTCGCGAGTATGGGGTGTGCCGCTTGTGCAGGGTTTGATCCGTACACGAACGACCGAGCGCCAAGCGTTACTAGAGACCAAGGCGCGGTCGGCAAATGTACTCGGGGCGTTTGAGTGGGAATCGGGAACACCGCCACCGCGCCGACTGATTCTCGTCGATGATGTGCTTACAACGGGCGCAACAATGGGTGCCTGTGCTGAGGCACTGCTGTTGGCGGGTAGCGACTTAGTATACGGGGTAGCGCTGGCACGAAGTAGGCCAGAACTCGATCAGGCGAACTGAAGCGCGCAGGAATATCTAGGGGTCAGGGATCGCGACCTTAAATCGGCGATCCCTGACCCCTAGATATAGTAGTGCCTCAAGAACCCGCTGCTCCATTGACCTGAAATGCTTCCTTCCTACCCTCAGTATCCTTGGCACCGCCCGATTTCTCGGCTGTTGTGTCTAAGGCTTCGCTCACGTCCGAGCCACTCATTCAATCGGCTCGCTTGGGCGTGAGTTTTGCTGGTGGGAGCACCATTTTCGCTTACACCGCATCCGCCTGCGTCATCTGCAGTCCGGCGCCTGCTTGTCGGTCTTCTTATGAGGAGACCATCCTCCCCACTTTCCCCCGACGTACGGTCGTCCCTACTCGCGTCTTTGGCTTGGGATCGCCGCTTGCGTACTTTGTTGCCTTCGGTTGGTCGCCACTTCCTGTTCGGTTTGCGTTGGTTCCTTGAGGCTTGGTAGCATGATAGCACCGCAAGATATACATTTCAAGATATGTATCGTTGGCTTACGATAAACCGACGATATTGCTGATTCGATGCCATATTAACGCGGTTTTTACGCTTTAAGTGTCGGGGCATGTGTCACGGGATGTGAGGGCGAGAGCGCAAGAGCGCAAGAGCGCAAAGCGGAGAGCGCAAGAAAGCAGAGCGGTGAACGATGAGCGGTGGAGCGGTGGAACGATGGAATGGTTCTATGGTTCAGCGCGCGGGCGAACACAAGGTTCGCCAGTACGATGATGATACGATGATGGGCATGGTTGAGTGAAACTCGTGTTGGTTCTCTTGTTCTGCGGTTCTCTTGTTCTGCGCTAGGGCTTTGTATGTTCTGCGAGCATATTGCAAAAGAGTGCCCCTTGTTCGATTGCATCATCCAAGGCGACATGGGTATGGTTGTGGGGGTCGAACCAGCGGCGTGGCATAATACGCTTAACAGTTGCGCCATATTCAATCTTCAGCATCGCCATGGCATAGGTTTTAATATCGAGTGCTGAGTGTGCGAATGGGCTTTCACCAGCGAAGCGGATGAGATACCATTGGATGAACATGAAATCGAAGCCTGCTGGGTAGGCGACAAACACTGGCTTGCCAGGCAGTTGCTTCAACCAATCCCGATAGCTTGGCATAACCTGCTCGGGTGGCTGCGGATTAATACGGCATGCCTGCCAGGCTTCGGGTTGTGTTGCCCACCAAGCGATTGTTTCGGGGTGGCCAATCGCAGCTGGCAGAAGATCCAGGTTAGCACTGAATGTGTTGATCAAGGTCTTATCGGCAGTATAGGCTGCAGAGCCGAAGCTGAGCATTGAATGCGGCCCAGGAATCGGCCCATCGGTCTCGACATCAGTGCTAACGTAGATTTCGGCCATCGGCGGATCTCCTGTAGCGCAAGAGCGCAAGAGCGCAAGAGCGCAAGAACGCAAGAGCGCAAGAACGCAAGAGCGCAAGAGCGCAAGAGCGCAAGAGCGCAGCACTTGGCTGTTTTGCACTGTGCGTTATGCGTTATGCGTTATGCGCTATTTTGCTAGCCGTTGTGCCTCGGCGACAATATGTGCGACGGTGAGGCCATATTCCTCGTATAGCTTCTTGTAGGGCGCTGAGGCTCCAAAGGTATCCACTCCAATTGCGACACCGCGATCCCCAAGCCAGCGTTGCCAGCCGGTTGTGACGCCTGCCTCGATCGAGATGCGTGCGCCGCCAGGAATGAGAACACTCTCGCGGTAGGCTGCATCCTGGGCAGCAAATACTTCCCAGCATGGCATACTCACGACACGCGCAGCGATACCTTGTGCCCGCAGTGCTACCTGAGCGCCAACCGCTAGTTCGACCTCTGAACCGGTGCCTATAATAGTAACTTGCGGGGAGCTAGCGGCCTCACTCAGCACATAAGCTCCGTGCTGTGTATTTGCTGAAGATCCCATGCTGCTGCGATCAAAGACCGGGAGCTTCTGGCGGCTGAGGATCAGCGCCGTTGGCCCATCGCGGCGGGTGAGCGCCATCTTCCAGGCCTCAACGGTTTCGTTGGCATCGGCGGGGCGGATGACATGCAGATTGGGGATGAGGCGTAGCGACATCACATGCTCGACGGGTTGGTGGGTCGGGCCATCCTCACCCAGGCCAATGCTATCGTGGGTGAAGACATACACCACCGGGTGATGCGCCAGGGCAGCAATCCGGATTGAGCCACGCATATAATCCGAGAAGGTGAGGAATGTGCCACCAAACGGGACGACACCACCATGGGCGGCCATGCCATTGAGGGCTGCGCCCATACCATGCTCGCGGACACCAAACCAGACGATCCGGTCCTGATAGCTGCCGGGCTGGAAGGTGTTGCTAACCGAGGCTGGTGTTTTGGTGCTCTCCGAAAGATCGGCCGAACCGCCAATCATCCAGGGGATGCGCTGGCTCAGTTCTTCCATGGCCTTGCCGGAGGCATCGCGGGTTGCTACCTCGCCACTAGAATAGCTTGTGAGCCCAGCATCCCAGCCGCTAGGGAGTTCGCCGGCGAATGCCTGTTTGAGTTCGGCTGCCTCTTTGGGGAAGGCCGCACTGTAGGCCGCAAGGCGCTGCTGCCATTCCTGCTGTAGTTTGGCACCTTGTTCGCCTGGTGCACGCATGGCCTCAAGGGCCGCGCCTGGTACTACAAATGACTGATCGGGATCGAAACCAAGCGTCAGTTTGGTTGCGCGCACTCCATCGACGCCAAGCGCAGTACCATGCACTTTGCTGGTGCCAGCCTTAGGGCTACCAAAACCGATGATTGTACGTACTGCGATCAGCGAGGGTTTTTCGGTTTCGGCTCGGGCCGCATGTACCGCCGCTTCGATTGCCGCTAGATCGTTGCCATCGGTTACACGCTGGGTGTGCCAACCATAGCCGTTAAAGCGGGTTAGTACATCCTCAGTGAACGCCAGATTGGTCGGGCCATCGAGTGAAATTAGGTTGTCGTCGTAGAGATAGATCAATTTGCCGAGTTTGAGATGGCCAGCGAGGGATGCAGCCTCAGCTGCGACACCCTCCATTAAATCGCCATCGCTGACGATCGCATAGATGTAGTGATCAAACAGCGTGTGGCCAGGGCGGTTATAGTTGGCGGCCAGGAATGCCCCGGCCATAGCCATGCCAACCCCATTACCAAAGCCTTGGCCGAGCGGCCCTGTGCTGACCTCAACACCAGCGGTCATATGGCTTTCCGGGTGACCAGGGGTTTTGGAGCCCCATTGGCGGAACTGCTTGAGGTCATCGAGTGAGAGATCGTAGCCAGCGAGGTGCAGCAAACTGTAGAGCAGCATTGAGCCGTGGCCGGCTGAAAGGATGAAGCGATCGCGGGCAGGCCAATGTGGATCGGAAGGGTTAAAGCGCATAAAACGCGACCAGAGTACATAGGCCATTGGGGCAGCACCAAGTGGCAAGCCAGGGTGGCCTGAGTTAGCTGCTTGGACGCCATCAATCGAGAGGGTGCGAATCGTATTGACCGCAAGCTGGTCGGTGTCGGTGTATCCGTGTGTCATGAGTATCTACTCCTTACGAGTGCGCGCTCGAGCGCGTAACGAGGCCGTGCGGATTATAGCACTGAACAACGCAGTCGATTTTCGATAGTAATTTACGTAGAATTGACTCTTGAAGAAGAGGCACGTTTATGCTATTGTATACTTTGCATAATACTTGTTGGATAAAGTAGATAGAAAGCGGTGGGAAGTGGCCATTTCTCGCGATATGCAGATGTCTACCATCCATGAACGCCGGGCGTATACACCGGCCCCTCATCAGCCAATCGCCCCTCCAGACACCGCAGTTGACCCGTTCGAGCATGGCCCGACTGCGCCGATTTTAGCCATGGTTGATGAGGAAGATCTACTCGCCGATGATGCTATTGAGGATCTCGAGCGCGAGGGAATTGCGACCGATGATCCTGTTCGTATCTATCTACGAGAGATAGGGCGCGTTCACCTTCTGACAGCACAGGAGGAGACGCAGTTTGCACAATCGATTGAGCGTGGCGAGGAAGCTGCGGATCGATTGCGCCGCGATGATTACATGCCCGAGGAACACGCGCTACTCCAGCGCCATAAGCGTGAGGGCGAATCATCGCGTGAACGACTCATCCAAGCCAATCTGCGACTTGTCGTTAGCATTGCCAAAAAATACCTGCGCCATGGTATGTCGATGCTCGACCTGATCCAAGAGGGGAATCTTGGGTTGATGCGTGCAACGGAGAAGTTTGATTATCGGCGTGGGTTCAAGTTCTCGACCTATGCAACTTGGTGGATTCGCCAGGCGATCACACGTGCAATCTCCGATCAGAGTCGTACCATTCGGCTACCTGTCCACGTTGGTGAGACAATCAACCGAGTGATTCGTACCAGCAACCGCATCCAACAAACAACCGGGCGCGATCCAAACCCAGAGGAGATCGCGGCTGAACTTGGCATCCCAATTGAGAAGGTACGGCGGGTGCTCGAAGCCGCACGCCAGACAATCTCACTCGAAACGCCGATTGGCACAGAGGGTGACTCAGTGCTTTCGGATTTCATTGAGGATGGCCAGAGTCCTTCGCCATTGGAAGGTGCTTCGCAGCGGATCCTACGCGAGCAGATCGAAGTGGTTTTGAACAAACTGCCCGAGCGTGAGCGTAAGATCATTCAGCTACGTTATGGCCTGTTCGATGGGCGCTACCGTACGCTGGAAGAGGTTGGCCGCGAGTTTGGCATTACGCGCGAGCGTATTCGCCAGATCGAGGCACGGGTTCTACGCAAACTACGGCACCCATATTATGGGTGTGGGTTACGAGCGTATTTGGATTAAGCTTCGCTTGAGTCGGCCCGGTGGGTAGTAGGAAACGTAAAGTTTCCTACTACCCACCGGGCAATTTGTTTGCCACATTCGGCGCTGTTGGGGCTGCG
>JANLSE010000339.1:0-4709 GCA_031362265.1 Roseiflexaceae bacterium | reverse complement strand
CTCAGCGCTCACTTATGTCAATGTCTATAATTGGGGTGATGACAAAGCTACTATTCAATGCTTTGCGTGGGTTGTCACCGGCGCAGAGATGACCCTAGATTTGATGCAGTACCTACTACGTGAGAACAATACGATGCGCTTTGGGGCATTTGGCATCGATGAGGAGAATGATATCTTCTTCAAGCACTCAATCATGGGGCAATCCGCCGATAAGGCCGAACTCAAAGCGGCAATCATGGCTGTTGCCAATACCGCCGACGATTATGGTGACAACCCACGCAAAGCATTGAATAGTAGCTTTGTCATCACCCCAATTATAGACATTGACATAAGTGAGCGCTGAGCCCATCCAGATACTAAAGGTTGGTGTGTCGGCGTTTGAGCGTGCCATCTCGCCAAACAATTCTGTCATCCAAGCCTTCACCTGCTCATAGCTCTGCTGTTGTGCTTCGTTCTTGAACTCCACCTGGGCCTCCTTGTTGTACTATCGAATTCGGATTTGGTTGATGATCACAAGTGTGGCATTATTCTGCATGCAGAGTGATTTGGATGCTTCCATCCAGGAAACCGACTTTGAGTTTTTGCTGTTGCCCAGATGGCGGCAGGCTACGGACAAGTTGTGGGCTAATATGCTGATCAACGAGCCGCTCCCAGTCAAGTTGGCTTGCTGCACGATCCTGCTGGGTTGCGAGCCAGTCGACAATACTGGCATCCCAATGGAGTACAAGCCCTTGAGCTTGGTAGCGTTCCGCCAGTGTTGTAAGCAGACGTGTGAGGAAATGGCGTTGTGCGGCATCGACGATTGGCACCTCTGCACACACAATATCAGCCAGATCAACAAGTTCCTCACCAAGTGCCGCAGATACTGCCTGACGTGTATCACTACGTTTACTGGCGTCTGCTTGGCGAAAGCCGATTGAGCGGTGCTCTTCAACACCAACAGCGGCTGTCATGAGAACGACCGTATCGCTCAAATAGATACGCTTACCACGTGCGTCGGTTAGCACACCTGTAGCGAGTGCTTGCAGAAAGACTGCCAATACCTGTGGGTGGCAGGCATGGACATTTTCACAGCGGACCACACACCATGGCATCTGGAAGAGCCGATGCAGCGGTAGGCTATCGCTGTAGCCAACATACCCAGGCGGGGCACCAATCAGCATGGTTACGTCGGCAGGGTGAACAAAGCGCCCAAAATCGATCGCGACAACCCGATCAGATGCACCGAATAGGCGCTCAGCGATCACCCCAGCAAGTGCTTCGCTTACAGCTGCAGCTTGATCAAGCAGTAGCAGAACGGCGTTTGGTCGTGATGAGCGCAGATCCAGCCCGCGCAGCGTAACTTCCAATCGGCTAGTAAGCGCCTGAGCATCCTCGTTCGCCAAGAGCGCATCATCGATCAGTTGCTTCTGTAGCGGGTGGAGACGCTCTTCAATCGCAAGTGGCATTCCAATCATACGCTGGGCAACAGCTTCAGCTTCTGCCATGGTGACAATATCGCGGCCTTGTGTGATCGCAAAAGCGATGCATTGCTCTAATAAGTCGACCGCTTTATCTGGGAAGTTGCGATTGCGTAGGTAGCGCCCTGCGAACTCGATCAGCCAACGTAAGATTTCATCGCCAACCTTGACGCCACGCCGGGAGGCAAGCGAATCGCGCAGTGATGTGATCACAACCAGCGCTTGTTCTGGCGTCATCTCTTGGATGCGGATGGGTTGGAAGCGGCGTTCGAGTGCGGCGTCCTGCTCAATAAAGCGCCGATATTCATCGTCGGTCGTTGCTGCAATACAGGCAATTTCCCCACGGGCAAGGGTTGGTTTAAGCAGGCTTGCCATATCGGAAGAGCCAGGTGCGCCGCCTGCGCCAATAATGGAATGAACCTCATCGATAAACAGGAGCATTCCATCCTGGTTGGCCTCAGCCAATAACGCTTTCATTCGCTTTTCTAATTCACCAACCATGCCAGCGCCAGCTACAAGGGTTGAGGGCTGGATGGCAAGTAACCGAGAGCCACGCAATGCAGCTGGAACCTCGCCACGCGCAATCCGCTGGGCGAGCCCTTCGACAATCGCGGTTTTTCCACTCCCGGCTGGGCCAACGAGTACTGGGTTACGCTTTGTAGTTCGGCAGAGTGTCTCGATCATGAGTTGAATTTCGGCCTCACGACCAACCACGGGTGGCAATTTGCCTTCACGTGCTTCACGGGTTAGATCACGGCCAAACTGTTCGAGTGTGGGAGTTGGGCGCATGGCACGTGGTGGATCAGTTCCAGGTTGTGGCACAGGTGTACTGGCTACCGTTGTACTCGCGGTCGGTTCAGGTATGGCTTTGGGGGAAGACCCGGCTGTTGGTGTTACGCTACTCGTTGGTGTTGATGGCGTTGGTGTTGGCGGCGCCGCTGCAGTAAGCTCATAGTTGGCAGCTTGAAGAATTGCAGCGGCTAGATCGCGTTCCATGATCTGTTGTTTACCACGCATTGCAGCGCGTGCTAGCGCCTTCGCGAGCACATCGTTATCGCTGAGTGGCATACCCTGGATACCCTGGCGCAATTGATCACGCAGGTAGCGTTTGATGGCAGTCTGATCCAGACCAGTTGTGAGTGATTCGGCCATTGGCCCAAAGCGGTCAACCAAAGCCAGTAGCCAGTGATTTACACAGGGCTGTTCAGTTTTCTGCTGCCTTTGAATTTCGTGGGCAGCGTCAACCAATTGCTGTGCACCTGGTACAAGTTGGGGTGACCAGTCATTCGATGTCATGAGTGGTTCCTTGAGAGAATGAACAAACGATCTTTACTCACATGTATATCATAATCTTGAGTTAGACGCCATCCGACTCAATTGTGCAATATTGCAGCACTTCTATAACGGAACCGAATATGCGATACTGCAGGTATCGATAACCTTCGCGATTCTACCTTGCCTGCCTTTGCCGTCTATGAGGCTCCCTAACCACAGCTTGACACGTATAAGCTCTCCCCTTTATAATGTTGTAAACGTTTACAAATAAATAGATTATCTTGTATCTATGCATGCGCAAAGGAGCGCCGCATGGCTCACACCGACCGGACGGCCGAAAGCGTCACGATCATTGATGTTGCGCGTGAAGCGGGTGTATCCTATGCCACCGTCTCGCGAGTAATCAACAACAAAGCCCATGTTAAGCCAGACAAGCGGAATGCTGTACTGGATGCCATGGAGCGCCTTGGATATGTTGTTAATCAACAAGCACGGAGCCTTGCTGGCGGGCGATCACATATTGTTGGCTTGGTCGTTCAGAACCTTGGTAGCACTTGGATGGGTGCGATTGTGCGTGGTATTGATGAAGAGCTTGCTGCCGCTTCGTACGACCTGATGCTGTATACTACGCATCGCATTAGTGCGCGTGAGACAACATATGTAACGACAATTACGCGCGGTATGGCCGATGGGTTACTCCTGCTTCTTCCACGCGACCCCGCTTCCTACCTTGAGTCGTTGCATCGGCAGCGCTTTCCATTTGTTCTCATTGATCATCAAGGGATCGATGATCGTGGGCCAGCGGTGGATGTGACCAATTGGGATGGTGCCAATAGTGCGGTTTGCTATCTCTTAGGACTTGGCCACCGTCGGATCGGCTTTATTACCGGTAACCTGGAAATGTCCAGCGCGCTTGATCGTCTTGCTGGGTATCGTGCGGCATTAGAGGAAGCGGGGATTGAGTTCGATCCAACCCTGGTGGTTGAGGGCGATTATAGCCAACAACGCGGGTTTACTGGAGCCGGGGTACTGTTGTCACTACCGCAACGGCCAACCGCTATCTTTGCATCCAATGATGCTTCAGCATTTGGTGTTATGGAAGCTGCGCGCGACCATGGCTTCCAGATCCCGCGCGATCTTTCCCTGATTGGTTTTGATGACATTGCCGAGGCAGCTACTGTTCATCCTGCGCTCACAACAGTACGCCAACCACTTGAACAAATGGGTCGAATCGCCGCACGTATGCTTCTGCAAATAATTAATGACCCGACGCTTGTGCTGCAACGGGTAACACTGCCAACTGAGTTGGTTATTCGGCAATCGTGCCAAGCGTTGGAGCATTGAAGCGCAACATACAAGCGTTGGAACGTTGGAACGCAGAGCGTAAGAGCGCAAGATCATTAGGAGCGTAGTGTAAGTTGATGGTTCGGTGTACGCTACCTTGTTCCTTTGTTCCTTTGTTCCTTTGTTCCTTTGTTCTCTTGTTCAGTTCTTGGTTCTTGGTTCTTGGTTATCAGATAGGAGGCACCCGCCATGGATCTTACGCCACGCCCTGAGCATAAGTTTACGTTTGGCCTGTGGACGGTCGGGAATGCTGGGCGCGACCCCTTTGGGGAGCCAACGCGCCAGCCACTCTCGGCTCCTGAAATCGTGCACCTGCTGGCAGATGCAGGTGCGTATGGCGTGAATTTTCATGATAATGATTTGGTGCCAATTGACGCCACCCCTGCAGAGCGTGATCGGATTGTGCATGATTTTAAGGCGGCGCTGAAAGAAACCGGCCTCACAGTTCCCATGGCTACAACCAATCTGTTTACCGACCCGGCGTTCAAGGATGGTGCTTTCACCTCCAACGACCCACAGGTGCGAGCCTATGCTCTCAGTAAAACCATGCGCGCCATTGATTTAGGTGTCGAGTGTGGCGCCAAGGTGTATGTATTTTGGGGTGGGCGTGAAGGAACGGAAACCGACGCC
>JANLSE010000330.1:0-4625 GCA_031362265.1 Roseiflexaceae bacterium | reverse complement strand
AGTTGGCATTATTTGTGGAGTGTATCCCCTTCCACTGTCATGCTCCTACCGTGGACCCTTACTTCCCATCAGGCACAACGACTGCTGGCACGTCGGTGTTGCGCACGAGCGCGTTGAAGGCCGGCAGATCCTCGGCCAGCGCGGCATCCACCGCGTGAATCTGCTCCTCTACACGCATGGCTAGATCCTCGCTCAGTTGCTCCTGCGCGCGTGTTGGGCCGCTCTCCGAGGCACCGGCGAGTGCCGCCAGGAAACTCAACTTGGCGTTCAACATGGACGGGAAGTTGAGCGTATCCTGGCTACCTTTGGCTTTGACCTGGATAAGTCGTTCCTCTGCAGCGGCTAGCCGCTCCTTGAGCTTCTTACCAGCTTCGGCAATCTGCGCACCTGCTGCGTGTTTTTCGGTACGCTTGACCCAGGCATCCACCTGTTCGCGCACCGTGCGTACCCGATTCACTGCCCCGTGCGCACTGTCTAGTAGGCTATGCAGCCGACGCAGTAACACGTACTGCGCCTCGTACTCGGTCTGTGTCGTACTTGCGCGCGGATCTGCTACCACGCCGAACTCGGCGCTTAGTGTTTGCCCACCTACCGTAAGCTCGACACGGTAGCGCCCAGGCGGTACACGCGGTGCCGCGCGATCCACATCTTTGTGCCCATCGCCACTAGTGATCTTTTGCGCTGGCGTGCCACGCATGTCCCACACAAAACGGTTGAGGCCAGCCTTTGATGGTGCTTTTGGCTCATCGTCCTCATCCTTCTTGTCCGTGGCCGTTTCTGAGGACGTAGCGAACGGAGTTGGCGCAGGCTCGTCCGACGTCCTGTCGCTTACATTACTGGCATCTGTGCTGGTTGCGGCCTGTGCGGGACTCTCATCCTTCTTTTTACTCTTGAAGGTGCGCAGCTCGGCACCCGACGCGTCGCGAAAAGTTAGTGTCAGGTCGCCATTGGCCGCCTCAGGTAGGATATAACTCACCACCACGCCGTCTGGCGGGTTGGCACCGGCGTCCAGCCATGTACGCTTGATCTCGCCGTCTGGCGTCTTAACCTGGTCGAAGGCCGGGATCAGGCCAGCGGCAAAGGTGTAGTTGCGGCCAGTCTGTGGCGCGGCGCCGAAGTCGAGGAGCTTCCCAATTCTCACTGCGTCACGTGGGGTCAATAGTGCTAGCTCAGGTTGAGTTGGTAGATCGCCCAGCTGCTGCAGCAGTGAGAGATCGTCCAGCATCCAGAACGAGCGGCCATGTGTGGCGAGCACTAGGTCGCCCTGGGCTACAACCATGTCGTGAATCGGTACCACTGGAAGATTGCCGCCCAATCGCTGCCAGCGAGAGCCATCGTCGAACGAGGCGTACACGCCAGTCTCGGTGCCGCAGTAGAGTGTGCCGCGCCGTGTCGGGCTCTCACGCACCACGCGGGTGAAGTCGTCCTCACCGATGCCAACGACGATCTTCCGCCAGTTCTTGCCATAATCGGACGTGGCGTACAGGTAGGGTGCGAAATCGTCGTGCTTGTAGCGTGTGGCAGCCAGGTAGGCCACTGCTGGGTCGTGAGGCGAGGGCTCGACGATGCTGATCAGCGCCCACTCTGGCAGGTTTGGCGGGGTGATGTTCTCCCAGTTTGCGCCACCATCACGGCTCAGGTGCACCAGCCCATCATCGCTGCCAGCCCACAGCAGGCCTGCCTGGAGCGGTGACTCGGTTAGGGCAAACACTGTGCCGTAATTCTCGGCGCCGGTGTTGTCCTTGGTGATCGGCCCGCCAGAGGGGCCGAGCGTGGCCGGGTCGTTGCGTGTCAAATCAGGGCTTACTTCTTCCCAGGTCTGGCCTTCATCGTGCGAGCGGAAGATGTGATTTGCCCCGATGTAGAGTGTGCCTGGATCGTGCGGGGAGATCAGCATCGGGGCAGTCCAGTTAAAGCGGTACCGCTGTTGCCCGGCCGACCAGCCGCTGTACTCCTCAGGCCATATGCCTATCTGGCGTAGCTGGCCGCGCGCGTGGTCGTAGCGTGTCAGATAGCCTTGGTAGCTGCCAGCGTAGATCACATTTGGGTCGCGCGGATCCACAGCGATGTAGCCGCTCTCGCCGCCACCGATTTCGTACCATTCCACGGCAGTGATCGCGTCACGACCGCTGCGGCTTGGTACACTAAAGGTGGAGTTGTCCTGCTGTGCGCCGTACACACGGTAGGGCGTACGGTTATCTACAGTAACATGGTAGAACTCGGAGGTGGGCTGGTTGTAGAAAGTGGACCAAGAGACGCCGCCATTCAGACTGATTGTGCCGCCGCCATCGTTGCCAATGATTAGGCGCTGCGGGTTGGCCGGGTCGATCCACAGGTCGTGGTTATCGCCATGCGGCACCTGCACGCGCCCGAAGGCTTTCCCGCCATCCACAGAGCGCCAGGCTTCCACATTCAGCACCCACACCGTGTCGGGGTCGCGCGGGTCAGCGTAGATGTGGCTGTAATACCAGGCGCGCTGGCGCAGATTGCGATCCTCACACAGCAACTCCCAGGTCTCGCCCCAGTCGTCTGAGCGGAAGACGCCACCCTTCTCAGCTTCGACCATGGCCCACACGCGGCCAGATCGTGCTCCCGAGGCTGCCACCGTGACCTTACCCTTCACGCCTTTGGGCATACCTGGCTTGTTGGTAAGCTCGACCCAGTTGATTCCACCGTCTTCTGAGCGGAATAACCCACTGCCGGGGCCGCCGCTCACGAGTTCGTACGGGCCTCGGCGCGTCTGCCAGAAGCCAGCGTACACGATACGCGGGTTGGTCGGGTCGATACACAGGTCGCTGGCGCCGGCATCCTCTGAGTGGCATAATACGTGCTGCCAGGAGGCACCGCCATCCGCCGAGCGGTAGACGCCGCGTTCGGGGTTGGAGCCGTGCGCGTGTCCGAGAGCCGCAACCAGCACCACATCTGGATCCGTGGGATGGACGCGCACCTTACTGATGTTGCGGGTGTCCTCGAGGCCGAGGTGCTTCCAGGTGCGGCCTGCGTCTGTCGAGCGGTATACGCCATCGCCGTGGGAGACGTTGCCGCGGATGGTGGCTTCGCCCATGCCAACGTAGATCACATTGGGATCTGAGGCGGCCACGGCGAGCCCGCCCACCGAGGCGCGCTTGAAAAAGCCGTCCGAGATGTTCACCCAGTACTGCCCGGCGTCGGTGGTCTTCCAAACGCCACCACCGGTGGAGCCGAAGTAGAACACTGATGGCTCGCGCGGATCCCCGGCCACGGCTACAACACGCCCGCCTCGGAACGGGCCGATGCAGCGCCATTCGAGCTTCTGGAGTGAGCTGTTATCTTTTATGTTCATAGTCAAACAGCGTAGCCGGAACGAAACGAGCCGGCCGAGTGTCATCCTTTCTTGCTACATGCGATGTGTATGGTCATTATACACCTTTGCTCCGACCGCACCTGCTCCCACAGCACCCACGGCACGAAGTGTATCAGTAGCGTATAGAAGAAAGCGGAAAGGCTTCACAATGCCATCCATCTCGTTAGCGCCCTCACCCTGGACGCTAGAGCTGCCGAGTTCGAAGACAATATTGCCTTGATTAGTTGCAGTCCAAAGTTGAATACCATGCCCATCAATCTTTCATCAGCGTCGTATAATACTAGAAAGACATAGGCATCTATACAGTAGTATTGTCAGTATAGCTACTGTTGTACAGTGCACACTTCGTGATTGGGATATGCCAATACCAGAGTCAATGCTATTCGTGGCGCGCTATTATAGACATAATGGACATACAGATATCATCTTATCTTTGCTCGTATTTCTGGTTGTGTCTTATGAGGATGGATATGGGTATCATTAGCTCGCGATTGTACCAGGATTCTGCTGATTATGAACAGATTCGCCAGCTTGCGCGCCGTTGTTATGCCGATAATCAATGCGTGTATGCTACAGTTGGTGATCTGGATTGGTGGCGTTCAGCAGAACCAGATCCAGACATGCCCGGTGCGCAACTCTGGTTCGATAACGATAACGATATCGTGGTCGGGTTGGGCTGGCCCGCTGATGATCAGATTGATATTCTGGTAGATCCTCGTTACCCAGAGCTTACCGAAGAGATTCTGGCCTGGGGTGAAGCACGCCAACCACAATCTACACCTTTAGGCACTGAACCGCGATTGTATGCAGTTTGGTCCTTTACTAACGACATTCAGCGTCGTGATCTGCTTCGCCAGCGTGGTTACCAACGCACCGAGTCCGCATTCAATTTGCGTTCTCGCTCATTGGCGTTGCCGCTGCCAGACATTAGATTACCAGTTGGCTATGATCTGCGCAGTCTCCAGGGGGTGGAAGAGATTGAGCCGCGAGTGGATGTTCATCGCGACGCATTTGCACCATCGCGCATGACCCTCAAGCGGTATCGTGCCGCGATGGGCATGCCAACCTACCGTCTTGATCTTGATCTAGTTGCAGTTGCTCCCGATGGTAGCTTTGCCGCATTTTGCATCGTCTGGTTTGATGATGTGCATCAAATTGGCGTATTTGAGCCAGTCGGGTGTCACTCGGCGCATCGGCGGCGTGGCCTAGCGAGCGCAGTGATGTGTGAGGGGATGCGGCGTCTGATCGATCTTGGGGCGCATACTGCCTATGTTATTTCGCG
>JANLSE010000327.1:0-3878 GCA_031362265.1 Roseiflexaceae bacterium | reverse complement strand
GTTGAGGCGGCCGGAAGTAGGTATGGAGAAACAAACACTTCGCGTACTGCTTAGCATACATGGGAAAGACCATTTCGGCAAGACCTACTTGTATGGCAAGCCTATCACATATAGCTCTATACCTCCTGCGAACACTACTCGTAATAGGTTTTGCGTCTTTGTATCTTTGTATCTTTGCGTCTTTGCGTTTATATATCTTGTTTCCATTACTCCACTGTTCTGCGTTTTGCGCTCTGCGTTCTGCGCTCTTGCGCTGTGCTATAATGCGCGAATTGTCAATAGCTATGCCACTGAGGAGTGTTCCAAATATGTTCCGCACCCATACCTGCGGCGAGTTGCGCGCCACCCATACTGGCCAGTCGATCACATTGGCAGGCTGGGTTCATCGCCGTCGCGATCATGGCCCGCTCATATTCCTCGACCTGCGCGACCGTTATGGCCTGACGCAGGTTGTTTTTGATGCTGCAGCGACCCCCGATGCGCATGCGATCGCTTCCGATACACGTTCTGAGTATGTTATCCAAGTGCATGGTATGGTACGTCAGCGCCCAGCCGAGGCGGCCAATCCAAACATCACCACTGGCGAGATCGAAGTATTGGCCTCCAGTGTCACCGTGCTTAATGCTGCCAAGACCACACCGCTCTATATTAGTAAAGAGGGTGGTGAGGAAGAGTCATTACGCCTTAAGTATCGTTACCTCGATTTACGCCGTGAGCGTATGCAGCGTAACCTGATTCTGCGCCACCGCATTATCAAGTTTATGCGTGATTTCCTTGATGCCGAAGGTTTCCTGGAGATTGAAACCCCAATCTTGATCAAGAGTACACCCGAGGGTGCGCGTGATTATCTGGTACCATCACGTGTTCATCCACACGAGTTCTATGCGTTACCACAAAGCCCACAGCAACTCAAGCAACTACTGATGGTTGCTGGCTACGATAAATATTTCCAGATCGCACGCTGTTTCCGCGATGAGGATTTGCGTGCCGATCGCCAGCCTGAGTTTACGCAGCTTGACATGGAGATGAGCTTTATCGATCAGGAAGATATTATGAACCTGCTTGAGCGGCTCTTCACCGAAATGTGCCAGGCTGTGGTTCCACATAAGCGTTTGGTTACGCCATTCCCACGCCTGACGTATGCTGAGGCCATGGATAAATATGGCTCTGATAAGCCCGATCTCCGCTACGATCTGTCATTTGTGAATCTCGGTACACAGCTTGCCAATAGCCAGTTTGTGGTGTTTCAAGAAGCGCTTGCAAGTGGTGGCGAAATCAAGGGCATTCGCGTACCGGGGATCGCTGGTTATTCGCGTAAACAGATCGATGAGCTTGTTGAAATTGCTAAGCAAGCTGGCGCGAAGGGTCTTCTGTGGGCTTCACTCCAGCAAGGAACATCTGCCGAGTCCGTGCGATCGAGCTTTGGCAAGCAGATTACAACTGCCGAAATGCAGACAATTATCGATACAATGGGTGGGGCCTTCGATGATATGCTACTGATTGTGGCCGATCAGCCCGCTGTTGTTGCGAGTGCACTGGACAAATTGCGGCGCGAATTGGCTAGTCGCCTTAATCTTGCCGATTCTAACACCCTCTTATGGGCCTGGGTGAGTGATTTCCCCTTGGTTTCGTGGAACGAAGAAGAGCAGCGCTGGGATGCCGTTCATCATCCATTTACCGCACCAATGGATGCCGATGTTGGGTTGATGGATAGTGACCCCGGTAAGGCACGTGCCAAGGCCTACGATCTCATTCTGAATGGCTACGAAGCTGGTGGCGGTTCGATTCGTATTCATCAACGCGATGTGCAACAGAAACTATTCGATCTGCTTGGTATCAGCCGCGAAACAGCACAGCTCCAATTCGGCCATATGCTGGAGGCTTTTGAATATGGTGCGCCACCCCATGGTGGAATCGCTCCTGGTATTGATCGTATTGTCATGTTGCTTGCGAATGAGCCAACCATTCGTGAGGTGATGGCCTTCCCGAAGACTCAACAGGCGGTGGATTTGATGACCAGCGCGCCATCCCCAGTCGATGAGCGCCAACTTCGCGATCTGCATATTCAACTGCGAAAGTGAGCCTGTGTGATACGTTCTTGGTTTGCGCGCGCTATTCTTGCGTTAGTTGGCTGGAAATCGGGTGGTTGGCCACCCGATCATCTGCCAAAATATGTAGCAATTGGTGCTCCACATACTTCTAACTGGGATGTGCCGCTTTTGCTCTTGTTTGGCTGGCTGTTTCGGATGGACATCCGTTTTATGCTGAAGGCTGAAATGTTTCGTGGTTGGCGTGGGCCGCTCTTCAAATGGTTGGGTGGTATGCCAATCGAGCGAGGTCAACGCAAGAATACGGTTCAGCAATGTATTGATGCTTTTAATAGCAGTGAGCGACTGATACTCTTGCTCTCGCCCGAAGGAACCCGCTCTCCCACCCAAGGTTGGAAGAGCGGATTCTACCATATTGCGTTGGGAGCTGGAGTGCCAATTGTGTGCGGCTTTCTTGATTATGGCCGTAAACAAGCCGGCTTTGGCCCAGCAATTATGCCAACCGGTAATATCGAAGCCGATATGGCATTATTTGCCGCTTTCTACAAAGAAAAAGCTGGTAAATATCCCGAAAAGTTTGGTGAAGTACGTTTGATTGGGCGCGACGAAGAATAAGATACCTGCCCTGCCAAGAAATGCCAAAAGAGTGGGTTTTGCTATATTGACAACCATCAATATATCCTGTATACTTCGCCGCGAAGGAGTACATTGATGACTATCGATACACCAATGGTTATTATTGAGCCACGCGCATTTGGGAGTCGCTGTTGTGAGGGTGTCACAGTTGATCTAAGTTTGGCCGATGCGCAGTTACTCAGTACGCAGTTACAGCTTATTGCTCACCCAGTGCGGCTTCAGATACTGGACATTCTGGCGCGTAATGCGGGCCAAGTCTGTGTTTGTGATCTAGAGGCTGCATTGCCAATTAAACAGGCAACCGTCTCACATCATTTGCGTCTGCTACGTGAGGGCGGTCTGATCGATTGTGAGCGGCATGGTCAATGGGCCTACTACTTCACACTCCAACCCGCCTTGGCCGTACTGCGCGAGCGTGCGCTTGGCTTGCTATCTGCCTGGGCATAACGTAATACCTGATACGATTTGATGCTGGCCTTAGTACCCTCCAAAGGTCAATTGTTGCCAATTATATTGATGAGTATCGATATACTATCTTTCGCCTTTGTGTTTTGCATCTTTGTAAGCCTTTTGTCTCGTAGAATCACTCGTATTGACTCGTATTGAGAGGATGGAAACCGTGACTACTCAAACACATCCCATCGCGATCATTGGAGCGGGGCCGGTTGGCTTGGCTGCTGCTGCCCATCTCGCCCAACGCTCACGCTCGTTTGTTGTTTTAGAAGCGGGCGAGCAAATCGCCGCGAGCGTTCGTCAGTGGGGCCATGTACAGCTCTTTTCTCCCTGGCGTTATGTAATCGATGAAGCTGCACGAGCGCTCCTGGAAGCAACCCAGTGGCATGCACCCGATGATGAAGCATATCCGACTGGCGCGGATCTCGTTCAGGAGTATCTGATGCCACTTGCAGCTCATCCAGCATTGGCTAGGCATATTCGTACTGGTGCACGCGTTCGTGCAATTACTCGCCAAGCTCACGACAAAATGAAGAATAGTGGGCGCACAGAGGCTCCATTTGTGCTTCAGGTTGTCAATGCAGATGGGCGCGTCGAACGGATCCTTGCCTCCGCAGTGATCGATGCTTCGGGTACTTACACAATGCCTAATCCAGCAGGTGCTGATGGGCTTCCTGCACTTGGCGAGGAACTTGCTCAAGATGCGATCTTCTATGGCATTCCCGATGCACTAGGCCTGCA
>JANLSE010000326.1:0-4110 GCA_031362265.1 Roseiflexaceae bacterium | reverse complement strand
TGAGCGTATTCAGCCTTTGGCATTTAGCCATTTGGTTATCAACAATGAGTATATTCCAAATCTTCCCGAAGCGCTCTGGCAGGGCGATGCTTGCACAAAACAGATCGGTTGGGCGGGGCGCCAACTCGACACATTGGGCCTCTTGCCAGCACCATTTCCAATCCATGAATACCTCAATGAGCGTGAGCTACGCCAGGTCAAACGACTGTATGGTATTGGCGGGCTCAGCTATGGCAATCTAAGCGCCCGTTCCCCGCATAATGCTGCCCACTTCTGGATGTCCGCTTCTGGTGTGGATAAGAGCAAGCTCGACATCGTTGGCCGCGATATCCTGCTGGTAACAGATTACCTGCCGGAGCAACTGACCATGCGACTGAGTGTGCCACCCAATGTAGAACCACGGCGTGTTTCGGTCGATGCCATCGAGCATTTCTTGATCTATAAGGAACATCCTGGTGTTGGCGCGATCGTTCATATTCACGCTTGGTGGAGTGACCCGATCCTCTCGACCCAAGTTAACTACCCATGTGGAACCTATGAACTGGCGATCGAGGTGGCCGAGCTTGTGCGGCGCGCCCCAGATCCATCATATGCAGTGATTGGGCTGAAGAACCATGGCCTGACCATTACTGGCCCATCACTTGAAGAGATCTTCCAGCGCATCAATGGCAAGATTGTACCGCAAGTGCCGATGAGCTAGAATGCAGGCAAGCGCAAGAGCGCATAGCGCAGAGCATATGTGTTGGAACACGGGGCCACATGACGGGGATACTGGACAACAAAGTAGCGATTGTTACCGGAGGTACTGGCGCGCTGGGATCGGCAGTAGTGGCAACATTACTCGCTGAGGGTGCGATTGTGTTTGTACCCAGCCAGCGCGATGGCGAAATTGAAAAACTACGATCCCGGCTCATGCTCACTGAAGATGCAACATTGAGTGGGGCCGCGCTTGATCTCACAGATGTGGCCGCAACCCAGCGCTGTTACAGTGAACTTGCGGCACGTTATGGTGGGATCGACATTCTGATCAATATTGCTGGTGGCTTCGCTGGCGGTACTCCGGTTCATGAAACCAGCTGGGAAATCTGGCAACAGCAACTGGACATGAATTTAAAGACGACAGTTATCTCATGCCAATCTGCGATACCAGCGATGCTTGCACGTGGTGCTGGCGCAATTGTTAATGTCTCATCGCGCACTGCAACCCAGGCTGGTGGAAAACTAGCGGCATATGCTGCTTCAAAACGTGCCGTACTCCAACTCACCGAAGCACTGGCGGATGAGTTGCGGCAGCAGAATATTACTGCGAATGCAATCCTCCCAAGTGTGATCGATACCCCTGCTAATCGCAGCTCGATGCCTAAGGCCGATCACACAAAATGGGTAGCGCCTGCCGACATTGCACGGGTTATTCTCTTCCTGATCGGCCCAGATGCACGCATCATCAGTGGTGCGGCAATCCCAGTATATGGGAGAGCCTAATCGCGAGCGATTAGCGCAACTGGCGCATAGCAACAATCACGGCAACCACAGCAAAAATCAAGAGCGTTGTATTGCTCAATACCGCTCCTATTATGATGCCTATCAACTGCGAGCCACCGCCAGGGTTGGCTGCCAGAAACGTCTGCACTTCTGCTGAGGCCAGAACCCTAACCGAAATGACCAGCATCCCACCCAACAGTACACCAATTGCGATTCCGATCCCCGTGACTATTTGAACCGACCGGCCACGTTTTGTGCGCGTGACGCGATCCACAGCACGGACAATCGCAACACCCCCCAACCAGCCTGCACCAATGCTGATGAAGATGCCAAAACCAGGGATAATCGAGAGCAGACCACTGATCAGTAGCGCAACGACGATAGCAGTCACACTAATCAGAGCAAGGTCGCGTGGTTCCACCTTGTAATTCGTTGGTCTACGCTCTTTGCGGCATTCTGGGCAGAGTTGGCCAACCGCCGCAGGCTTGGCACATTGCCCGCAAATTGGGCGTGTACACTGAACACAACGTAAGCCCGTCTCGCGATCTGGGTGAATATAACAGAACAGCGTTTCCGCAGTAGGGGTAGCTTCTGGCGCTGCTGTAGCGAGTAATGGTGAGCTATCGCCAGAAGCATGGCGTTCATAGGTGCGCTGTGATGGTGCGATCTGCATGCCATCAGCGATCAACTTCTCAACATATGCTACGCTCATACGGGCTTCCGCATGTTCTGGCGCAATGACAAGCGCACGCTGGAGGTAGCCCAGTTTCTCATGAAGGATAGGCACAACACTACTCAGGCCAATCCATGCTTCAGCACTCTCTGTATCGAGTTCAGTAGCACGCCGAAAGGCACTCCGAGCTGCAAAACTATCACCCGCAAGCGCAGCTGCACGGCCCTCCTGAATCAAGCGCTGCACTTCAGCAGCATCAACATGGGTCATTGGAACCTCATTTGGCAGACGCGCAATGGCTTAAGAACCGCAACCTATAAGTAATACCTGGCGACAGGAAGCATGTACCTCCTGTCGTCCTGTATTCATTAGAGGCTATCGATCATCGTGCAATAATGTCTAGCATCTCGTCTACGCGTGTTACTTTAACCCGTGGGCGGCCCTGTTCGTTGCCTTGTGCCACTTCATATGCATCCAGCTTACGCCAGCCATCTCGGGTGACATAGGCTGGTTTACGGCTACGCACAAACGCCTCGACACTCGCAGGATCTCGGTTGGTATCGGGCGCGCCATCCAATTCTGGCAGATCCTCGACCATACCAGTGACCGTTGCGACAGCATCGGCCTTATTTGTACCAATCACGCCACTTGGGCCACGTTTGATCCAGCCAACTGTATAGACACCTTCCATCATCTCATGGCCAGAGTTACTCAGAACCCGCCCATTGACATTCGGAATAGTGTAGGTAGCTTCATCGAACGGCATACCAGGTAATGGGATCCCGCGGTAACCAACTGAGCGAAAGATCAGGCTAGCAGGAATATTTTCGAACTGGCCAGTGCCTTTAGCACGTAACCCACCCGTCGGGTCGGGAACCAACCGATTACGCTCAATACGCACATTGGTGACTTGCCCATGAGCACCCAGAATTTCAACTGGTGAGGCAAGGAAGCGCATCACAAACTTACGTGCTGCATTTGGTAGTGTTTCGGCGGCATAGACTCGCAGCATCTCCACATTACGTGCTGCCATCTTGTCGCTACTCAAGCCCGCCGCGCTCACTGGGTCGAGATCTAAATCGGCAGGATCGATAATCACATCCACATCTTCAAGTTCAGCAAATTCTTTTAGCTCAGGATTCGTAAATGCTGCCTGGGCTGGGCCGCGCCGCCCGAGCATGATCACCTCACGCAGTTTGCTTGAGCGTAATGCAGCCAATGCATGATCGGCAATATCGGTTTTCGCGAGACGATCGGGATCAGCAAGCAAAATACGTGCCACATCCATGGCCACATTACCATTACCAACTACAACCGCCGCTGGCTGCGAAAGATCGAACTGCATATCACGATAATCGGGATGGCCATTATACCAACCCACAAACGAAGTGGCAGCAAAGCTCCCAGCTAAATCTTCGCCAGGAATACCCATACGTCGATCGGCTTGTGTGCCAACCGAGAAAACAATCTGATCATAGTAGAGACGTAAATCATCAAACATAATATCTTTGCCGAAGACCACATTGCCAAAGTAATGTAGTCGCGGGTCATCAAGCAGGCGTTCGTAGACGCGCGTTACCGCCTTAATTTCCTGGTGATCAGGGGCTACCCCTTCACGCACAAGACCAAAAGGGGTTGGGAGGCGATTATATAAATCGACGGTAAGGGTCAGTTCCTTACGCTTGAGAAGTGCTTCAGCGGTATAAAAACCAGCCGGGCCAGCCCCAATAATCGCAATGCGAGCTGGACGATCAGGGGTTCCTAATTGGTATGACACTCATTTATTCCTTATTAAATCGGTGGCCAGGGAACGTTTCGGCCACCGCTCGGGCTTGGAAAGCGCCTGCTTTGTATCAGGCGATCAACACGGCGGCGAAATGCCGCCATTTCCTCTCCATTCAAGAGGCTCTCGATAATTTTGATCTGATAATCGTTGGCTTGCATGCGGCGCTGCA
>JANLSE010000315.1:0-37275 GCA_031362265.1 Roseiflexaceae bacterium | reverse complement strand
CAAACCTGACAGGTTTACAAGGAAACCATATGGCACCATCAGTTGCCGAGATTCTTACAACACTTGAATATGGCCCAGCACCAGAGGCTTCCAAACCTGCGCAGGATTGGCTCGCCCACCATTCACGGCGATTCGGCCAGTTTATTAATGGTAACTGGACCCTACCAAACGAAGCGCAGCTCTTTGAGAGCATTAATCCAGCTAACCGCCAGGTTCTGGCCCAGATCAGCCAGGCGACAAGTGTGGATATTGATGCCGCTGTTGATGCTGCACGTCAAGCATTTCCTGGGTGGTCGCAACTCCGCGGTCATGTGCGCGCACGCCATCTGTATGCGCTGGCACGTGCTGTTCAGAAGCATTCACGGCTCTTTGCGGTACTGGAAACACTTGACAATGGGAAGCCCATTCGCGAGACACGCGATATCGATATCCCATTGGTTACGCGCCATTTCTACCATCATGCTGGCTGGGCGCAACTTGTCGAGGACGAGTTTTCTGGCTATACGCCACATGGTGTGGTTGGCCAGATTATCCCATGGAACTTCCCATTGCTGATGTTGGCATGGAAGATTGCACCGGCACTAGCCGCTGGCAATACCGTAGTTCTCAAGCCGGCTGAATGGACATCGCTCACCGCATTGCTCTTTGCGGAAATTGCACATCAGGCAGGCCTACCGCTCGGTGTGTTGAATATTGTGACTGGCGACGGGCGAGTTGGCGAACAGATCGTCAATCATCCAGGGATCGATAAAATCGCATTCACTGGTAGCACCGAGGTAGGGCGCAGTATTCGTAAGGCGACCGCTGGCTCAGGGAAGGCGTTAAGTTTAGAACTGGGTGGGAAATCACCGTTTGTCGTATTTGAGAACGCTGATCTGGATAGTGTGGTTGAGGGCGTTGTGGACGCAATCTGGTTCAATCAGGGCCAGGTTTGTTGTGCTGGTTCACGCTTGCTTGTTCAAGAGGGCGTTGCATCGCGGTTGTTTGCGAAGCTCCGCGCGCGTATGGAGAAGCTGCGCGTTGGTGATCCGCTCGACAAAGCAATTGATATTGGCGCGATTGTCTCACCACAGCAATTAACCAAGATTGAGGGCTTAGTTGCGCAAGGCAAAATGGAAGGTGCTGAGGTATGGCAGCCATCTTGGGCTTGCCCAACCGATGGCTACTTTTACCCACCAACGTTACTAACTAATGTCGCACCAGCCGCGCTTGTCGCGCAAGTTGAGATTTTTGGGCCGGTGCTGGTTGCAATGACATTCCGGACGCCAGCTGAGGCTGTTCAATTGGCGAATAATACGCGCTATGGGCTGGCGGCCAGTGTTTGGAGCGAGGATATCAATGTCGCTTTGGATGTGGCGCGCCACATCAAGGCTGGCGTTATCTGGATCAATGGCACCAATATGTTTGATGCAGCGGCTGGGTTTGGCGGCTATCGCGAAAGCGGTTTTGGCCGTGAGGGCGGGCGCGAGGGGATGTATGAGTATCTCAAGGCGCAAACGTACAATCAGCCACTCTCTGCGGAGCTTGATTCTACAAATCCTGATTCTGAGCTTCTGAATGGTGATGCCAAACCTTTGCTGCCAATACTTGATCGCACTCCAAAGCTCTATATCGGTGGGAAGCAGGTGCGCCCAGATTCAGGATATAGTCGAGTTATCTATGGCGCGCATGGTGCGATATTAGGCGAGGTGGGCGAGGGCAATCGCAAGGATATTCGTAATGCGGTTGAGGCTGCACGTGCGGCACAGGGCGGCTGGGCAAGTCAGACAGCTCATGGTCGGGCGCAGGTGCTCTATTACATTGCCGAGAATCTAAGCGTGCGTACAGCTGAGTTCGCAACTCGCATCCGCGCGATGACGGGTTGCTCAGTTGGAACTGCCACTGCTGAGGTTGAACAGACGATTGATCGGCTCTTCTGCTATGCGGCATGGGCCGATAAATACGATGGGGCGATCCATCAGACCCCATTCCGTTGTGTGACACTCGCGGTTCCAGAGGCAATTGGCGTGGTTGGCCTGGTTTGCCCCAATCAGCAGCCACTACTAGGTGCGATAGCCCTTGCCGCTCCACTAATCGCAATGGGCAATGTCGTTGTTCTGGTTCCCTCCGAGCCGCATCCACTGGTAGCAACTGATTTGTATCAGGTCTTGGATACCAGTGATTTGCCGGGTGGTGTCATCAATATTGTTACTGGTGGCCGCGATGGCTTGGCGAAGGTTCTGGCGGATCATCTGGATGTTGATGCGCTTTGGTATATCGGCGAACAGGCCGGCCGTAGTGCGGTGGAGCAAGCCGCAGCAGGCAACCTCAAGCGCACATGGACATATAGCGCTGAAGGATGCTTATTGTTCTCCGATACTCATTATCTGCGTCTGGCAACCCAAGTCAAGAATATCTGGGTTCCATATGGTGCATAAAGGAATTACATGAAAAGAGTAGTTGTCACTGGCGGGAGCAGTAAGGCTGGGCAAGCAACAATCCGCGAGCTTTTTGGCTATACACCACAACACTCATGGCGCAATGAATTAAAACCAGAATGAGGAGCTCCCTGTGTTAAAGCATTACGTGATGTTTAAGAAGAAGCCTGATACCGACGAGGCCACACTTACCGAGATCATGCGCCGCCTTGAAGCGCTTCAGGGCCAGATTCCTGGGCTACGAGAGATTGCATGCCATCGCTCGTTGCCATCCGACCGGCCCGTTGTTTGGACATTCATTCTCGACAGTACGCTTAATAGTGCCGCTGATTTACCCGTGTATCGCGATCATCCCGCCCATGTGGCCGCCAATGAGTTTATGATGCCCTTCCTCGAAAACCGCGCCGTGATCGATTTCGAAGTGTGAATCGAAATGGAATAACCACAGAGACACAGAGATACAGAGTTTGGGCATACGGGCGCGATCTCCGTGTTTCTGTGCCTCTGTGGTGAAGATAGACACGAGATCGTTCATCGCTCCAATGCTCCAATGCTCCAATGCTCCAATGCTCTACATGAGGTTTCCTATGGCTCGTCTCTCACGCCCCGAACTAGCTACGCGTCTCAGGTTAATTGTTGGTGAGCGCTATGTCCTGAGCCGCCCTGAAGAGTTGATGCTTTATGAATATGATGGTAGCGCACTGGACATGGCCGACCCCGAGTTGGTTGTTGTGCCAGGAAATGCGCGCGAGGTAGCGGCATTGGTACAGGTTGCCGCCGAAGCAGGCTGGCCAATCGTGGCACGTGGAGCCGGGACAGGGCTTTCGGGTGGATCGGTTCCTTCGGAGGGTGGCGTTGTTGTCTCGATGGCTCGCCTCGATCGTGTCCTGCGCATAGATCCCGATAGCCGCCGGGCAGTGGTTCAGCCTGGGGTTATTAATGTGGATTTGAGTGAACAGGTTGCGCACCTTGGGCTACACTTTGCTCCAGATCCATCCAGCCAACGCGCTTCTACTGTTGGTGGCAATGCGGCAGAGAATGCGGGTGGCCCACACTGCCTAAAATATGGTGTTACCACCAATCATATTATTGCCGCCGAGGTGGCACTCTCCGATGGAACACTTGTACAGTTAGGTTCAGAAGCGCCAGATGCACCAGGCTATGATCTGCTAGCGGCATTTGTTGGTGGTGAGGGTACCGTGGGTATTGCAACAGCACTAACCGTTCGACTGACTCCCAATCCCGAGGAGGTACGGACATTTTTGGCGATCTATGATGATCTCGATGCCGCTTCGGATACGGTTTCTGCGATTATTGCTGGAGGGATTATCCCGGCCGCCCTCGAAATGCTTGAAGGGTTAGGGGTGCGTGCGATTGAAGAGGCTGTTCATGCTGGATACCCAACTGATGCGCGCGCAGTGCTATTGATTGAGATCGATGGATTGCACGAGGAACTAGAAGTTCAGGCGCGGCAAATTGAGGATATTTGCCGTACACATCGCGCCCGCGAGCTTCGAGCCGCCCAGGATGAGGAACAGCGTAAAAAACTCTGGTCTGGCCGCAAGGGTGCGCTTGCCGCCTGTGGCCGCCTCAAGCCACACTATCATATTCAGGATGGGGTTGTGCCACGTTCGCGCCTGACGGAATTATTGCGGCTGATTGAGGATGTCTCCAAACGCTACGATTTACTGATTGTGAATATTTTCCATGCGGGTGATGGCAATCTGCATCCGCTTATTCTGTTTGATGTGCGTGAACCAGGTGTTCGTGAGCGCGCCATTGCTGCAAGTGAAGAGATTCTCTTCGCATGTGTTGAAGTAGGTGGCACACTGAGTGGCGAGCATGGCATCGGCATCGAAAAACGCGATTACATGCCCTGGATTTTTAGCGAGACTGATATCGCAGCTATGCTGGAATTACGTGCAGCATTCGATCCATTGAATGTTATGAATCCCTGCAAACAGTTGCCAACTGGCGCATCCTGTGGTGATATCAAGCATGCCAAAGGGGCAGCCCGAGCCGTGGCAGCCGGAGCGTGGATTTAAGCAAGAGAAGATTTGAGTATCGGAGCGTACGTATGCTCTGAAGGGTTTTCGTATGCGGATTGTTGTATTCTCCGATATTCATGGAAATATTGTCGCTTTGGAGGCGGTTCTGGCAGATATTCGCCGCACTGGTTGGCCAGATGCACTGTTTATTGCTGGAGATTTAGTACTTGGTGGCCCGCGCCCAGCCGAGTCGCTTGCACTTCTGCGCTCGATCCCAGGAGCACGTTTCGTTAAGGGCAATTGTGATGACTATGTGGCGGATCTTCAGGATCTAGCTGAGGACGCATTGTTTGCGCGAAATCGAATGACAGCGGCTGATCTCCTCTTTTTGGATAGCATGCCTGTACGTGCGAGTATTGAAGTGGCCGCAAACCATTCGCTTTTTGTATGCCATGCGAATCCACAAAACCTTGAAGATCCAATCAAACCCGATAGTGATGAGGCGATCATCCGGCCGTTGATTAGTGGGATCACAGCTGAAGTGGTAGCGTTTGGCCATTATCATGTGCCATTTGTGCGACACTTGCCCCCTTGGATGCTTGTTGATGTTGCCAGTGTTGGCCTGCCCCGCGATGGGGATCGACGATCTGTGTATGCGGTGCTGACCTGGCAGGCAGGTCGTTGGTCGGCCGAACATCGGCGTGTCGAATATGATTGGGATGCTGTCGCTCGCGACTTCACTACTGTCGGATTTCCAGATGCCGATCAGGCAGCTACAACCCTTCTGAGCGCACACTATGCTTGGTAATGCGATTTCTTCTTGTTTCTAGAGCTTTTGATTAGAACTCCCTTCAATACTTATGAATACTATTACGCCCACAACGATTGAAGCGATCGCCGAAATTCTGGCAGCAGCAGCAGCTGAAGGTCAACCCGTGGTGCCTTCAGGCGCAGGCTTGCATCAGCACTTAGGTGGCCCAATTTCCGATACCGCCTTACGCCTCAGCACATTGGCGCTTGATAGCATTATCGAGCATTCACCCGCTGATTTGATAGTTCGTGTTGAAACAGGTGTACGCCTCGCGGATGTCCAACGTACACTTGGGGAACATGGCCAGTGGTTGCCGTGGGATCCGCCTGCAGGCGCAGCAGCAACGATTGGTGGGTTACTAGCGGCAGCGCGGAGTGGCCCATTACGCCTTGGATATGGCACTCCGCGCGATTGGCTACTTGGGGCAACGGTTGTTCTTGGGGATGGCCGTGTTATCAAGAGTGGCGGCAAGGTTGTCAAGAATGTCGCTGGCTACGATAGCCATAAACTTCAGATTGGGGCACTGGGTACCCTTGGCGTGATCGCAACCGCAACATTCAAAGTTGCGCCAGTATTGGAACAGGATGTAGCAATGGTTGGGTATTTCCCAACACTAGCACAGGCGCTTGTGGCCGCAGACCAGCTTCGCGAACGACCACTTAGCCCGGTAAGTCTGGCAACCCTCTCAGGATCTGCACTCCATATTCTTTTGCCAGATGCGCCAGATTCAAGCGTAGCATTGATTCTACGTAGTATCGGGTTGGCTGCGAGCGTCGCGCGCCATGCGGCTGCGGCTAGCGCGTTGGGGCTTGCGGAAGTGGCGGATGCCAGACATGTATGGCAGCAAGTTGGTGAATTAGCCACTCCTGCTGAAGCGCAAGGGGTCGTATTGCGGTGTGGTGTGCGGCCTGCTGCGATTGCCACTCTTTTGGATGCTATAACGCAGCACGCTCCGGCGAATGCCACAATCGCTGGCTACCCTGGAATTGGCCTAGCGTATACGTGCTGGGAGATATGTGACGATCTAGCAACACGTTTGGCATCTATTCGTGCAGCGATCCTACCGCACGATGGCTATCTTGTCGTCGAATCGATCCCATCTGCGCTGCGTGGCACACTTGATATTTGGGGGCCACCACCAGCAACGTTGGCGATTATGCAGCGCCTTAGAGCGCAATGGGATCCAGCGCGGATTCTGAATCTCGGACGTTTCATGCTTTCGTAAGCTAGCTATTTGAGTTGTTCAAGCTCGGCGCGGGTGATTGCAAGATTCTCCGTATCGCCAAACTGCTCGTAAAGGTTTGCAGCCTGCTCAAAATCGTCGCGAGCTGCTGTTTTGTCACCAAGCAGGAGCTGAGTGCGCCCACGGTCGCGTAGCACATCTGGCTGATCAGGGTTCAGCTCAAGTGCACGGCCAAAATCATCCAGTGCCTGCTGATACTGTTTTAAGCCAGCATATGCACGGCCACGGCAATAGTATGGCTCAGGGATATTCGGATCTGCTGTGGCAGCACGGGTACAATCCTCTACACCAGCCCGAAAATGTTTGGCATCAATTTCGGTATTGCCGCGCCCAATCAATGCAGGAATATAATTGGCTTTAAGTTTAAGAGCCGCATTAAAGGCGATCACTGCCGAATCATAATCCCCTTGCTGGCGCAGTGCATTACCGCGATTCCAATAGGCTTCGATGTAATCGTCCTTGAGCTGGATCGCGCTAGTGAAATCGGCTTGTGCCATTGGGTAATCGCCAGATTGTTGGTATGCGATTCCACGCCGCAAATAGGATGTTGGATTGTTTGGGTTGAGCCGTAATGCCTCGGTGTAATCGGTAATCGACTCCTGAAAATGGTTCGCACGTAGATTGGCTCGGCCACGATTCTCATATGCCTCGGCGAAACCAGGCCGTAACCGCAATGTTGCACTAAAATCGGCAATTGCATCTGGAAGTTTGTTCAGAGCAAAGTACGCATTGCCACGCTCGAAAAAGGCATCAGCATTTTCGGAGTTTGCCAGTATCTGGGTGTAAACTTCGATCGCCTGCTCATTATTGCCACTTTCAGCCAATGTGCGTGCCTGTGCCAACAATGGTGCTGGATCCACGGTTGGTACACTGGCTGTGGCGGTTGCCTCTGGTTGTGTTGTCGCCGTTGGCTCAATAACCGCAGGTTCTGTTGGTATTGATTGTATTAGTTGATTATTCCCTGAACTGATTTGGCTGTAAACCAGAAAAGCAATCAAACCTAGTACCACAAGCAGCGTTACGACAAGGCCAATCAATGCGATTGTGCCACGATCCAAGCGACGCTTTGCTGTGATAATTGGAATATTAGGGCGGATTGAAGGCATTGCGTTGCCACCTACAGCAGGGTCTGTTGTGGGCTTACCAGCCTTAGGGTCACTCTTAGGCTCCTTACCAAACCGTGGCTTCACAAAGCTCGGGCGATTCGTATTTGATGGTACTGGTTGATCCTGCTGCTCGCGTTGAAGCAGTTCTAACGAGTTCCTGCTTGGTTGTGGTCCATCAACAATACGTACTGGCTCAGGATCTCTTGCTCGTTCAGCCGAGGTAGGGCTCAGCGGCGGATCGGATTGGATCGGTGTACTTGGTGGCGGTGGTGTAGCCCTGGGGGTGGATAGCGCCTGCGCAAGCGGATCAAATGGCGTAGGGCGGAGTGTAGCTGTAGCGCCTGTTGGCCGTGCAGCTGGTGTAGGAAGTGTAGGAGGAGGCGCAGTTGGTATAGATGGCGCAACATAGGCTGGCTGAGTATTGGCAGCGGGCAGTGCCGAAAGCCCGCGCTTAGCAGCACTATTTTCTGGGTTAATCTGGAGTACACGCTCAAGGCAAAAGCGGCGCTGATCATCGCCGGGAACTGCACCAGCGAGCCATAACCATGCCCGCTCATTATTTGGCTCAAGCTTAACCGCTTCGCGCAGAACAGCGTATGCTTCGGCAATATTGCCAACCTTCAAGGCATTTGCACCTTGTTCGACAAGCTCAGCAGCTCGATTTTCGGGTGAATCGCTCATGGTTCCCTCAGTAGCGCCATCGCTAGGTGGATGGTTCGCATCATCACTAATAATACCATTAATATCACGGAATGCGCTACAGAGATACGCGAGCGTTTGTGTGATCATAATGCTACTTTCCAGCCCTATGCGCTGCGAGACGAGTGTCCTTCGTACCATGCTCCTTTATAACTGCAATAGGCTGTATTCGCCTAGATCGATACATGCGAGTATGATATATATACGAATAACAACATGTAGCATATGAGGGAGTTCCCATGTCAATCAAGATTGGGTGTGGCCAGATTACCTGGATGCGTTTTTCGGCTAAGGGCGTCGAGTGGCTTATTCCGGAAGATCAAGTACTAGAAGAAATTGCTACTGCAGGCTATGCTGGCGCTCCTGCTGGCCCAGGTAAAATGAGTGCAGCGGAAGCCCAAGCGCAGTATGCCAGTTTGGGAATGCAGCCAGCTCCAGGTTATTTTTCGGCTGAGTTTTGGGTAGCTGAAAAGCATGATCAAATCGTGGCTGCTGCTATAGAATATGCGCACTATACACAGGAGCTTGGGTTAACCGAAATGTATGTGGCTACTGGCGGTGGTTCATATATGTCGCCGCGCGGAAAAACCCGTAACCAGCTTGCTGGGCAAATTACCGCCGTCGATGGGCTCACTGATGCCGAAATGGATCAGTTCGCCGCAACGCTTGCCGATGTCTGTAAAGCCACCCGTGCCTTTGGTGTTCGCTGCTGTTTCCACAACCATGTTGGTACGGTGATCGAAACGCGGGCGGAGATGGAACGCCTGCTGGCGCGTATTCCAGAGGATTTGCTATTCCTTGGGCCAGATACCGGCCATTTTGCCTGGGCTGGTGATGATCCAGTTGCCTTTTGCCGGGATTATGCAGCGCGAATCAAAACGCTCCATATCAAGGATATTAACCAAGAGGTTGCTGTACAAGGGCGCAGTGCCGGGTGGGATTACCAAACATTCTCCGCGCATGGGATCTGGACAGAAGTTGGCCAGGGTAGAATTGATTTTCCAGCTATTTTCGAAAGCCTCCGGGCTGTTGGTTTTGATGGCTGGGCGATCGTAGAGACCGATGTTACACAGCTTGGTTCACCCGCCGAGAGTGCGGCGGTCAGCCGAGCGTATTTGCGGAAAATCGGATTGTAAGAGTGTTCCAATGCTTAGAAAGGGCTTAGACCATGTACAAAGTTGGGATCATTGGCTGTGGTAAACCATGGCGGTCGGATGGTGCAACTGGGTTTGGCATGTCGCATGCCCATGCGGAAGGCTACAAAGCATCGCCAGATTGTGCAATTACGGCGCTTGCCGATATTAGTGAAGAGAATGCGCGCGCTTTTCAGGAGCGCCATGGCGGTGATCGGATCTATTCGGATTACCATAAGATGTTGGCCGATGAGCAGCTTGATATTGTCAGTATTAGCACATGGCCACATCTGCATGCCGAGATGGTAATTGCTGCGGCTGAGGCTGGTGTCAAAGCGATTCATTGCGAGAAGCCGATGGCACCCACATATGGCGAAGCGCTACAGATGGTTGAGGTGTGTGAGGCACAGGGAAGTCAGCTTACATTTAACCATCAACGGCGTTTTGGCGCACCCTTTCGCGAAGCAAAACGTTTGCTCAAAGAAGGGGTAATCGGAGATCTTAAGCGGCTTGAAGGAACCACTGGCAACCTCTTCGATTGGGGTACCCATTGGTTCGACATGCTATTCTTTTATAATGATGAAAACCCAGCGCAATGGGTTATGGGGCAAGTGGATCTACGTGGAACCGAAAAGGTTTTTGGGGTGCCAATCGAGGGCCATGGCCTCAGCCACTTCTTGTTCCAAAATGGCGTCGAGGGCTTGATGACAACCGGGGTCGGGGCGTTTGATACACTAACGAATCGGCTGATTGGTACTGATGGAACCATTGAAGTTGGCCACAGTAATGAGGTGCCGCTGCGCTACTGGGGCAAGGGTATGTCTGGTTGGCAGGCTGTTGAGGTGCCAGAAGGTCTGCACCCAAATGATGCGGTTCAACGTGGCGTGCTTGATCTGGTTGATGCTCTGAAAACGGGCCGTGAACCAGAGTTAGCCGGGCGCCGTGCCCTGCGTGCCACTGAAGTTATCTTCGCGACATATGAGTCCAGCCGCCGCCGCGCACGGGTTGATCTGCCACTCGACATTCGTGATTCACCATTGATTGCAATGCTTGAATCTTGATACACGCACAAAATTCCCACTTGTCGAGAACGAACCTTTGTGCTATACTTTGCTGAGACGTGCAAAGAGATGGTACGTCGCAATAAACACGAGGAGCGTACGGTGAGCAAGAACAACGGAGGCGCCCAAGTAGCGCCAGCGACGGCAACAGTAGCAGGTATCTCGCCCGAGAAGGAAAAGGCGTTAGCCGCAGCGATGACCCAGATCGACCGCAAGTATGGTAAGGGGTCGATTATGAAAATGGGCGAATCGAGCCAGCGATTAGCATTTGAAGTTATCCCGACCGGAGCGATTGCCCTGGATATTGCACTTGGGGTTGGTGGGCTGCCCCGTGGGCGCGTAATTGAGATTTATGGGCCTGAGTCGAGTGGTAAAACAACTTTAGCGCAGCATATTGTCGCACAGGCGCAGAAGATGGGTGGGGTTGCGGCGTTTATTGATGCTGAGCATGCCTTCGATCCAATCTATGCTGCGCGTTGTGGTGTTGATACAACTAATCTGCTTGTATCGCAGCCCGATTTCGGCGAGCAGGCGCTCGAAATATGTGAGATGTTAGTGCGCTCAAATGCGGTTGATGTCGTTGTGATCGATTCGGTCGCGGCACTTGTGCCACGTGCAGAGATCGAGGGCGATATGGGCGATTCGCTGCCCGGCCTTCAGGCGCGTTTGATGAGCCAAGCGTTGCGCAAGCTTTCGGGAGCGATCAGTAAATCGAAAACTACGGTAATCTTCCTTAACCAGCTTCGTATGAAGATCGGCGTTATGTTTGGCTCACCTGAAACAACCACTGGTGGGCAGGCATTGAAGTTCTACGCGTCGGTTCGGCTCGATATTCGGCGAATCGAGACGCTGAAATCTGGCAACGAGATGATTGGCTCGCGCGCACGTGTCAAGGTGGTTAAGAATAAGGTCGCTCCGCCATTTCGCACGGCTGAGTTTGATATCATGGCAAACGAGGGTATCTCGCTGGCCAGCAATATTCTCGACGTTGGTGTTGAGCTCGAGATCATCCGTAAGAGTGGCGCATGGTTCTACCTCGGCGAGGATCGCTTGGGGCAGGGTCGCGAGAATGCCAAGCAGTTTCTGAACGAGAATCCGACTCTCATGGAAGAGATTGAGCGGCTGATCCGTGCTCAGGCGATGACGAATGCCCCAGGGGTCGTGGTCGCCATAGGTGGTGGCGATGATGGCGATGGTGGTGATCCAGATGGCCTGTTCGAGGAATAATGCCAGCTGGAACTGTGACGTCATTGCAAGCGCAAGCGCTCGACCCGCAGCGTGTGAATCTGTTTATTGATGGCACGTTTGCGTTGGGAGTAAGTCTGACGACACTTGCGCGCGAGCAGTTGTATGTTGGGAAGCTGCTTAGCGTAGAAGAGTACGAACGGCTGGAACGAGCGGAACAGGCGCAGCGGGCCGTGCAAGTAGCATTGCGGGCGATCGAAGCACGCCCTCGATCTATCCAAGAGATACGCGAACGGCTCAAACGCAAAGGTTTTGCTGAAGAGTTGGTAGAGGCAGCGATCGAGCGACTTCAGGATTTGGGGTTGATCGATGACGCTGCCTTTGCGCGGTTCTGGGTTGAAAGCCGCCAGAATAGTAGGGCGCGTGGCCCTAGTGCGTTACGTAATGAACTACGCCGCAAAGGGTTGGATTCAGCTCTGATCGATACAACACTACGCGACGATGAGTTGGTTGGCGATCAGGATCAACAGGCTGAACAGATTGCACGTCAGGCATTACGGCGCTATGCAAATTCTCCAGATTTCCAGAGCTTCGCGCGGAAAATGGGGGGGTTACTACAACGGCGCGGATACTCATTTGAGACAATACGACCGATTATCGCACAGCTGTGGCGTGAACGGCATCGGGTACGTGATGAGTAGTGACAAATTGATAGCATGTACCGTCGCTATTGATGGTACATTACCAATCTAATCTTGATATAGGCAGTGGAGCAATTGCATGCCCGATATTCAGTATCTTGGTCACGCCTCTTTTCGGCTTCGTGGTCGCGATGGTGTTGTGATTACCGATCCATATGATCGCTCAATTGGCATCGATATTGGTAAGCCAAGCGCACACATTGTAACGATTAGCCATAAACATCCTGATCATGCAAATAGCGCAGCGGTTCGCCCGATGCGTGAGCAAGTGTTTACAATCGAAGGGCCAGGCGAATATGAGGTCGGTGGGATCTTAATTAGTGGCGTGCGAACATTCCACGATAAAACGCAGGGTGCCGATCTTGGGCGTAACACTGTGTATGTGATTCATCTCGATGATGTGGTTTTTTGCCACCTTGGCGATCTTGGCCATGAACTTACAACACATCAGATTGATGAAATTGGTGCAGTTGATGTGCTCTTTGTACCAGTTGGTGGTGGTGAGACGATTGGGCCAGCAGAAGCGACAGGTATTATTAGCCAACTAGAGCCTCGTATTGTTATTCCCATGCATTTTGCTATGTCTGATCAGGCGAATTTTATGAGTGATTTGGCTCCACTCGACAAATTCACCCATGAACTTGGCATGAAAGAATACCAAGCCGAAGAGAAGCTTACCGTCACAACATCTAATCTCCCACCTGAGGGTGAACAAACCCGAGTGATCATTATGAAGCCAACAGTCTGAGTTGCTGGCTATGTTATAATATTAGGGTTGTGAGGTGTATTCGATGATGTACTTTGTATTGAAGCCGATACAGGTCTGGCGTGGGGGGCGTTATAGCCCTGGCGAGCCATCATCGCCAAACACAGATACTATTGGCAACTCGATACAACATCCCAAAAAATAGGCACTAAGTGAGGGGAAGGGTAGATTACCTTCCCCTCTCGCTTTGCCTGGAGTTCTAGATTACGCTTCGATGACAGCGAAAAGTGGCTGGCATGAAGCGAACGAAGAAGAGACTGCTCGGACGTTCAACCACTAAGAAAGAAGATTGAAGGAGCAATCAATATAATGACCAAGTACATATTTATTACTGGTGGTGTCGCTTCGTCAGTTGGCAAAGGTATTGCTGTCGCTTCAATCGGGCGGCTGCTTAAGAGTCGTGGGTTGCGTGTTTCTGTACAGAAACTTGATCCATACATCAATGTTGATCCTGGCACCATGTCGCCATACCAACATGGTGAGGTGTTTGTAACAGAAGACGGTGCTGAAACTGATCTGGATCTTGGGCACTACGAACGCTTTATTGATGAGAATCTTTCCAAACTCAGCAATGTAACAACGGGGCAGATTTATTCTTCGGTGATTCAGAAAGAACGGCGGGGCGACTATCTGGGAGGGACGATCCAGGTTATCCCACATATCACAAACGAGATAAAACTGCGAGTACGTGGTGTTGCCAAACAAACGGGCGCTGATGTGGTAATTGTTGAAATTGGCGGAACCGTTGGTGATATTGAAGGCCTGCCATTTCTCGAAACAATCCGCCAAATGCGCAAGGATGTTGGGCGAGACAATGTTCTATATGTACATGTCACCTTGCTGCCATTCTTGGGTGCAACTGGCGAACTCAAAACGAAGCCTACACAACATTCGGTGATGGAATTGCGGCGGGTGGGAATCACCGCTGATGTCATCATCTGTCGCGCGGATCAACCTGTGACTGATGATATTCGCGAGAAAATTGCGCTGTTCTCCGATGTTGATCTGGAGGCAGTTGTGCCACTTTCAACGGTTAGTTCGATCTATGAAGTTCCGCTTGTGTTAGAAGAGGCTGGACTCGGGCAGTATCTTGTACAGCGGCTTGGTCTTCAGGTGCACGAGCCGAATCTGGCCGATTGGCGCTCGCTCGTAGCGCAGATCAAGCGACCGAAGCGGACGCTCCCGATCGCGATTGTTGGGAAGTATGTTGAACTACGCGACGCCTATATTAGTGTTGTAGAGGCGTTACGGCACGCTGGATTACATCAGGGAACAGATGTTGAGCTTAAGTGGGTCGCTTCTGAGGCAATCGAGCGCGATGGAGTAGAAGGCTATCTTGATGATGTGTATGGCATTGTCGTGCCAGGCGGCTTTGGCTATCGCGGTGTAGAGGGCAAGATTACAGCGGCCGACTATGCGCGTGTCAATAATGTGCCGTATCTGGGGCTCTGCCTTGGTATGCAATGTGCAACGATTGCATTTGCACGTCATCTCATGGGGCAGGCTAGCGGTGCTAACAGCACAGAATTTGATACCGACACACAACATCCGGTGATCGATATTATGCGTGATCAGATCGATGTGGTTGATAAAGGTGGAACAATGCGCTTGGGTGGGTATCCCTGTGTACTTGAGCCAGGAAGCCGTGCGGCTGCGGCATATGGTGTCGAGCAGGTCAATGAGCGTCATCGGCATCGCTATGAGTTTAATAATGTCTATCGTGAGCAGTTTGAGGCAGCTGGGTTGATCGTGAGCGGCCAATCTCCCGATGGGCGCTTAGTAGAGATTGTTGAGTTACGGGATCATCCCTGGTTTGTAGGAACCCAGTTTCATCCCGAATTTTTGTCGCGACCAGATCGCCCGCATCCGTTGTTTCGCGATTTTGTAGCGGCAGCGGCACAAACCTATCGCGAGGGCGATCAACGCCCTCTACCATTAGCTGACGTACTTGAGGAAGTAGCGGCTTAATTATGGATCGGCCAAAAAAAGCACAAAGGCGCGAAGCAAGTTACTGCTCCGCGCCTTTGTGCTGCTAATTACGATTATTCAAGGTAATCGCGCAGATGTTGGCCCACTTCTGGCGCTCGCAAGCGGCGCAGTGCATCTGCTTCGATCTGGCGTGCACGTTCGCGTGTCATCCCTAGTCGGCGGCCAACCTCTTCCAGCGTACGGCGCTGGCCATCGCCCAACCCGTAGCGCAGATCGATGATTCGGCGCTCTCGTTCACTAAGGTGATCCAACGCCAGTGCAAGATCCTCGCGTAGCAATTGCTGTGAAGCGAAGTCGGCGGGTGTAGGCAGATCATCGTCTGGCAGGAAATCGCCAAGCGTATGCTCGCCATCTTCGCCAACTGGGCTCTCCAACGAGACTGGCCGACGGGCTGCTTCAAGAACGCGCTCAATGCGCTCGGCAGGTTGGCCTAGCGCAGTCGCGATCTCCTCAGCAGTTGGCTGCCGCTCAAGCACTTGTGCTAGTCGGTCGGCTGTCCGCTTTACTTGCCCAACCGATTCACTCATATGGACTGGCAGGCGAATTGTCCGGCCTTGCTCAGCAATCGCCCGTGAAACTGCCTGTCGAATCCACCATGTCGCGTAGGTTGAGAAACGATTACCCTTATGATAATCAAACTTCTCGACTGCACGCATCAACCCGATGTTACCTTCTTGAATAAGATCGAGTAGTGATAGGCCACGCCCGATATATTTCTTGGCAATGCTCACCACCAAACGCAAGTTGGCCTGGATCAGGTGCCGCCGTGCTTCCTGACCAGCTGCTACATCTGCACGCAATGAAGCGAGTTGATCTGCTCGTAGGCGCTCTTCACTGGCCATTCGTTCGGCCGATTGCGCGGCTCGCTCGATCCGCTCGGCCAGCACGATCTCCTCGGCAGCATTGAGCAGTGCCACACGCCCTATTTCCTGAAGGTAATTTTGGATCGAATCGAGTGCAGAATCATGTGAGGCTTGCTCGACTGAGTCGAAGCCCAATTCCTCAGTTTCATTGATCAACGACTCGATTGGCTCAATCGCAGACTCTTGACCATCAATATTCCAATATGGTTCCATAAGCTTGTTCATAGTGCACGTCCCCTCTATAAAGAGACACAGCGCGGCTCCCCTCAGCTAGGAGGAGCCGCGCCCTCGGGAATCGCTAAACAATCGTTCAGACGGTTTGCTCAACTAACATGGTCGAGCATGGATGGGGCGAGAGAGATACTCTCATAGAGTGTTCGTGGGCAACAACCCAAGTTAACTATATACAAATGAAACACACATGTCAATAGGTTTGGAGCCGTATTCATTTACTCCTCATCCAGAAAATAAGCCGAAATTCCCCTATTTATATAGACGATAAAAATACGCATTTGGGTGCATTGCAGGCGCATTGCAAACTTGCGAGCGCTACGAAGCTGTGCTATACTCATCAGTATCGGGCGATTAGCTCAGTTGGCTAGAGCGCATCCTTCACACGGATGAGGTCACTGGTTCGAGTCCAGTATCGCCCACCATGGTTGGCCCAGGGCTATCCCTGGGCCTTTCGTTTTGCTTGCATTGTTGCCAATTCATTGAAAGGATCGTGAGAACCCCTAGCAGAAGCTATTAATATGTGGTAATATGAGTGTATTGGCCAACGGTTGGCACTGCGAGAACAGCATCCGCTACGCGTTTTTCCGCCATGCGCTCGCGAAAACTTCTTTTGCTCTGAAGGGTGTCCGTTGTGAGCGCACGAGCGAGATGGTGAAGCAGACAGCTTAACCTCAATTGCGCAGTTTGTCGTCTACGTTTGTCTTTGGCAGTTGCTCGAATATAAGTGAGTCGATTGCCCCTAGATCCGCCATCTACTTAATGTAGGTGTGCAGAGGAGTACAGTACATCCATGTACGTTAAATTGTTTGTCGGGAATCTGCCCTGGAGTGTCGGCGACGTTGAGCTCGAAGAAGTATTTCGCCCACATGGTGAAATTCAGAGCGCACGCGTGATTGTTGATCGGGACACTGGTCGCTCACGGGGCTTTGGCTTCGTTGAGATGGAAGTCACCGATGTTGCCGCAGTCCTGAAGGCTACCGATGGCGTTGAAATTGGTGGTCGCCAGATTCGCGTGAACGAGGCCGAGGAGAAGGGGAGCGGCGGCGCACGCCGTAACCCACGCGGTGGTTCATACAACAACCGCTACTAAATCACAGGTCCGTAACACGACACGAGCTAGCCACCTGGCTAGCTCGTTTTGATTTTCTGTGTTGTGCTGGCTACCTAAAGGTTGCGATTAGCCCAAGCGAGAAATTCTGTGACGCTATAGACGCCAATCAGATGGCCACCAACCTGTGCGCGTAGCCACTGCAAGGCACCGGACCGTTGCCCGCCACCATCGGCAATAACAAGTGCAGGGCATGGGTAACATTCACGGATATTTAGAACCAAATACGGGAACTTTTCGTCGACACTGCCAGTTGATTGCTGCCACTTGACCTCAATTGCCAGGCCTTCAGGAAATTCAGGCGCACCACGCACCCAGAAATCGGCGTTAATTGGCAGCCCATAGATACTATGGCCAATCGGGAATTGTGCAACAAATAGCTGGCTTGGGCGTTGGCGGCGGTTAAAATCGCGGAACATCGCTGTCTGCTGGGCTTCAGGTTCAGCCTCAAGCGCTTCGTGTACTCCCATTTCAACATACCCGCGCCCAGTAAGAACGCCGCGAATCGTTGATTCGGCTACACTCCCAGTTGATTCGGCTCGCATGCTTTTGTTGCGATCATGTGTCATACCTCTAGTGTACCACGGGTTGCTACATCTGTTGGCGGCAATCAGGCCTTTTGTGCAAGCGTTTCAGCGATCTTCTGTGCTGTGAGATCATATGCGCCTTCGCCGATGTGATCATAGACTATGATGCCAGAACGGCTTACGAGAAAGAAATGCGGCCAATAGTGATTGCGATAGGCATTCCAAATCGCATAATCATTATCCTGTACAACTGGCCAAGCAATTTCATGTTGTATAACTGCATTGCGCACATTGGCGATCTCGTGCTCGGCGGCAAATTCAGGGGTATGTACGCCAATAATCACAAGCCCCTGCGAGCTAAATTCTTTCCACCAACCCTGCATCGCTGGTAGCGTATTGCGGCAGTTGTAGCAACCATATGTCCAGAAATCAATCAAGACAACCTTGCCACGCAGTGCTTGCATTGTCAGTGGTTCGGAATTAATCCATTCGCCTCCACCGCTCAATTCGGGTGCTACTGGGCGCGCCAATAGTGCTTCCTGAATTGGATTAGTATTTGTAGCTTGCCCTACACCGCCAACACCACATCCAGTAAGCAAAAGCCCGCAAACGCCAAGAAGCGCTGTTCTTCGCTGCATTATCAGTTCCTTTCGAATAGTAGGCTGACAGAAGTATTCTCATGATCGCAAGTGGAGCTTGTATAATTATGAAGCAGAGCTTACAGGTTCAGGTATGATGCGGTTCAATATTCACAATTGCGTTAGAATCTTGGAAGATGATCATAACCTTGCGCGTTGATACTAGCTTTGGAGGTAGTATGAGTGGTGAGACAATTCTAATCGTTGATGATGAGCCAACCATACGTGAGGTTGTAGAGCTCTATCTGCGCCGCGAAGGGTATGAGGTAGTGACAGCCAGTGATGGCCCGCAGGCTGTTGCAATTGTTGCAGCACAGCGACCAGATCTCGTTGTGTTGGATCTTATGTTGCCAGGGCTTAATGGCCTTGAAGTCACTCGCCATATTCGTAGTAGCGGGTACATCCCGATTATTATGCTGACAGCGCGCACCGAGGAAGCCGATCGGGTGGTTGGTTTAGAACTTGGTGCTGATGATTATGTGACCAAACCATTTAGCCCGCGCGAGCTTGTTGCACGTGTAAAGGCCATATTACGCTTGATAGCAGCGACAACAGCTGCAGCGACGCCTGCCTCTACAGTTGATCCGGCGCTGGTATTAGGAAACCTGCGGCTAGATCCAGCAGCACGGGCGGTAACATTGCAAGGCCAGCAGATCAATCTGACGATGCGTGAATTTGATCTGCTATTGTTCTTGATGCGCCACCCTGGTCAGGTATTTACACGTGAGCAGTTGCTTGACCAGGTTTGGGGGTATACCTTTGCAAGCGATATGAGCACAGTTACTGTTCATATTCGGCGCTTGCGCGAGAAGATTGAGCTTGATCCCGCCAACCCGCTGTTGCTGCAAACCGTCTGGGGTGTTGGGTATAAGCTGGAGCGACAATGATGATCATACAAGCACATAAGCTGCCAAGGCTCAGCACATTACGGCGGCCCATATTGTCGCTTGGCATTGGGTTGCTGGTAGCGCTTGGGCTGGCAATGCTGCTGGCAGTGATCTGGATGGAAGCGCCCCGTCAGGATGTCATGAATTTGATCCAGTATCTGCTGGCTTCGGGGCTGTTGTCGCTTGGTATTGGTTCAGTTGCAATATGGTGGTTGCAGCGTGGGCAGGGTAAACTGTGGCAACAGGTGGCATTAGCATTCTCAGTTGGGATCGCGATTGCCCTATTCAATATTTTCCTAACTGCACGGTTGATGTTTATTTCGGCTGATCACGACTTACTGTTGTTGATATTGTTACTCTTATTCGCCGCAGTTATTTCGCTTACACTTGGCTATACATTGGCACGCGCATTGGCTCAGCGCGCCATTGAGCTTTGTGATGGTGCGCGTGCTATCAGTACTGGCAATTTGTCTGCACGCGTTTCTGCACATGGGAGTGATGAACTTGCCGAATTAGCGACTGAGTTTAATCATATGGCCGATCGATTGGCGGCAAGTGATACTGAACGACGTCGGCTAGAGGCGAATCGGCGGGAACTGATTGCCGCGATTTCGCATGATTTGCGTACGCCACTCTCGTCGCTGCGATTGATGACGGAGGCGTTGGCAGATGGTGTTGTTGATGACCCTACCACAGTGCAACGCTACTTTGGCACGATGCGTGGCCAAATTGGGCATTTGAGTAGGCTGATTGACGATCTGTTTGAGCTATCGCAGATTGATGCGGGTGGTTTGCAACTCGATAAGCAGCGTGTCGCACCAGGCGATCTGGTGGGTGATGCAACAGAAGCATTACAGGCGCAGGCTCACGCGCGTGGGGTGCATTTGCAGGCCGAGATACCATCGGGGCTCCCTCAGATCAGCTGTGCGCCACAAAAGATCGAACGGGTGCTCTATAATCTGATTGGCAATGCTCTGCGCCACACTCAAGCAGGAGGAGCGATTATCGTGCGAGTGCAGGCAGATCCCAAACGTGTGGCAACCGTGATCTTCGATGTTACCGATACTGGTGAAGGCATTTCAGTTGAAGATTTACCGCATGTCTTTGATCATTTTTATCGTGGTGAGAAATCCAGATCGCGAGCAACGGGTGGTGCTGGGTTAGGGTTGGCAATCGCCCGTGGGATCATTGAGGCGCATGGCGGGCAAATCTGGATCGAGAGTGAGCAAGATCAAGGGACGCGGGTTGCATTTGAGCTATCTGCTTAGAATGGCTCAATTGGCGGTAATCGTTGCGTCATTGCCTCAGCAAAGATAGTTGCGGTGATCCATAGAACATAGCCAGCCATGGCAAGCCCTGCTAGCTTTGCTGCTCGCCCGTGCCGCCACCAGAGCGCAAGGCCAGCTGCCCCTGCAATTGCGATCGCCCATGCTGCAAAGGTAAGCCAGCGGGTCATAATGGCAGATTGCGTGAGAAACGGAAGTAACCCCTGAGCTGCACTGATCAGTAGCGTTCCCCATAAGAGCAGTGGGAGGGGCGAGCCGCGTAATCGACGGCTGAGCCACAGCAGCCCTGGGATCGCAAGCAATATCGGAAAAAATCCATAATGGGTGATCAGGCCCCCTTCCCAAAGAACCTGTAAGTGCGTGGCAGCAGGAATCGGTTTCTTACCAGTTACCTCAACAAGCCCCTGTGTGGCAACACCCGTTATCTGCTCAATGATCAGCCCACTAAACAGTGAATAATAGCCAAGCATGGCGAGTAGAAATGCCGTTACTCCGGCGCTTAGGAGTGCACGCACGGCTCGGCGTTCGTGTGGGGTTGTTGCACGTAGCCAAAGCACAATCACAACAAACGTTCCTAATAGCCCTGCATTAATGAATGTGCCGATGTGGCCGAGGAATTGCTGTGTGAGGAGTAACAGCAGTGGCCACCAGACGGTTGGCCGGTGATAATCTGGCCATGTGATTACCAGCATAAGCATGAGTAGGGCAGTAAAGAATTGTGTTGAAATTTGTGTGTGGAATGAAAACCAGGTATTCATGAACCCGTGCGCGGTTCCTGCATAGATTGCAGCAGCGAGTAGCGCCATGCGCTCGCTGTGTGTTGCACGCGCCATAAGCGCATATAGAACTGGCACACTAACTGCTTCCAACAGTCCTGCCAGCAATGGTAGGAGTGGGCGGATATCAACTCCAAGCAGAATCAGTGGTGCGATATCGAGATAATAACCTTGTGGGAACGGGAATGGCAGGCCACGATGTTGTGCACGAATGGAGAGATCCCCAATGACTGTCGTACTAAAGCGGTTGATATGCAATTGCCAGTCGCCCGGCATCGCATCGGGATAGAAGCGCCCGCCATACTTGAGTGCGAAGACCAGCGCGCTGAGCAGCACCAGCCAACTAAGCGTACTGCGTTGGGGCATACTTCCCGCCTGCCGCAACAAGAATGGGAATACAGTCATATTTGCCGCTGCTGCACCAAGCAGCAAGAGTCCAGTTGGAAGCATCCAAGGGCCGAGATACCCGGCACGAGCGGTATCGATTAAGCCTAGCAGTGGGAGGATAATGGCAACCGGTAGCACGAGTAAGGCAGCCTGGTTACGATGAAAGCCAGAAACGCGCGCTGCTCCCCACGTTAAGAGGACGCCAATAATCAGCCCGCCAAGCAGCCCAAGATCTGGCATGATTGGGAGTGTGGTGGCGGTACTGCGCAGCACAACCTGCTGTGCCAAAGCGATCCCGATCTCATCACGGCTATCGCCCGGGTTTTGCCAGGTGGGTGTGTCGAAGTTCAGCCGTAGTACGCCATCCGGGAGTGCATCGGACGGCAGTAGCACCTGATAGTGCGCGGCCTCACGGCGGAGCGCGAAGCTTGGTGAGGTGGTAGTGCCAGTATGGCGCAGTGTGAGCATGGTCGCAGGTTGGGCCAGATCATGTTGGGCTCGGTGTGAGGCAATCGTAAAGCTCAGTGTCACGATGCGCTGCCCGATCCCGGGTAGCTCAAGGAGCGCATATTCTGTTCGCGACCAGCGAAACATACCATCGGGAAACTGGCCCTCAGGCGGATAAAAGCTTTGAAGAAATGGTAGATCGCTCTTTGGGCCGCGTTCAAAGCCAACATTAAATCGGTAGTTGAGTGGTGCCTGCGCCACCAGAAGAGTTAAAAGCGCTACAAGGAGAGCCAGTAGGAACGGGCGTACATCGAATACAGCAGCTCGAAGTACATTGGCTATTCGTGTGATACGCCCACGTAGATTGTTGATTAACAGCACGAACGCAGCCCTCCTTCGTAGGCATTATACCCGAGGATGCATGCTGCGCTGAGCTGTGAGTATTTGTTCTATTCGCTGCGCCGGAAGACAGTAAGTGTTTCGTGGAGAATCGGCACAAAGCTGCCAGTATAGTTTGTTTTTCCAGAACTAGTATTGTGCTGAATCTTGATGATAATGCCTTCGATATGCGCTCGATCAAGCCGTGCGACATCTATGGTGAGCGGCTCATATACGCCGCGTCGGCGTAGATCACCCATGAGAATAACGAGCCTGCCGCCTGGCGAGAGGCATTCGAAAAAGCGCTGGTAGCCGATCCGTAACTGTTGCTGGAACATGGCAAGCGATCCAGCGCGACTCAGATCGCGCGTATCCTCACTATAGGTTTTCATATCGTGATAGGGCGGGTGCCAGAAGATCAGATCATACTCCGACCCAATCTCGTCACGCAGGCTATCGGTGCCACTATGAAGATCGAAGCCAGCGTAGGTAATACCCATATCGGCGCAGACTTCACGGCTGGTACCACCACCCTCCATTGGATCGAGCACCTTGCGCGAGCGGTATGTTGCACATAAGTCGATCAGCATATAGCCGGAGCAGTTGCCAGGGTAGCGATTATTCCCCCATGGCCCACGCTGTGGATAGCTGACAACACTTGTCAACGGGTTGCGTTGGCGCAGATACTCAGCAAGGGCATTAGCGTCGCGCATAGTGTGGGGTACCTGGTATAGCTACGCATATAGGTTTGAATCATGGATGACCCAAAGGCGCAGAATGGTATGCTAAGAGATTAATCCATTGCGAAAATAGCCGATCATATCGAGCTCGCCGGGCGAGTGGCCAATAGCGGTGAGCATGGCTGCTAGCTCACTACGATGTTGCATACCGTGATTAGCAACATGCACAAGTATTTGCCAGAGTGGCGTCGTATAGGGAGTTCCCTGCGAATTTGAATAGCTAATTGAGCGCTCCATATCATATGCGCTCAGTTGGTCAATCATATCGCGAAGTGCGGATGTCTCCTGCTCCCAACGTGTACGGATAGCGGCAAGGCTTGGGAAATCTGCGGCTTCCAGCGTTTGTACTGGCACAATGCCCTCAATGCGATTCCGCCAAACCCATTCAGCACGGAATGAGTGTACACACGTCTCGCGTATGCTGTCATGGGCCGCTATTGGCGCTTGATCCAGTTCGGCATCACTCAGCCCATCTGCGGCTGCCAGCACCAATGCCGTTACACGGGCATGATAAGCATACAGTATCTGTAGGTATTCAGGCGTGACCATGGGCTACCTCCAAGATAGCGCATAACGCATAACGCATAACGCAGAACGCAGAGCGCATAACGCATAACGCATAACGCATAACAGGTGAACACTGCTCACATGATTTGCGCTTTTGCGCTTTGCGTTCTTGCGCTCTTGCGCTTCAATGCTTCACCCAAAGGGTACCCGGCTTCAATGCTTCAATGTTTCAATGCTTCCCCAAAAGCCTGGGTAACTTACATCAACCGCTTCTGCGCCAGCGATAGTAACTTCATTTGTGGCAACCAGCCCAGCGATGGCCCATGCCATGGCGAGGCGATGATCCTCATGGCTATGGAGTGTGGCACCGTGGAGTTTTCCGCCAGTGATTCCCATGCCATCGGCGGTTGGCTCAACCGAGATCCCCATGCTGTCGAGCCCATCGGCAACCGTCGCGATTCGGTCGGTCTCTTTGGCGCGCAATTCGGCCGCATCGCGGAAGAGGGTGTCGCCATGTGCACAGGCTGCTGCGATCGCCAATACTGGAATTTCATCAATCAGCCTTGGGATGATCGCACCCCCGATTTCGGCACCATGGAGCCGCGAGGTGCGAACCGTGATATCGCCAACAGGCTCACTACCGACGATTCGCTCATTGGTGACAGTGATATCCGCGCCCATCATCCGCAGTGCATCAAGTGCTCCGGTACGAGTTGGGTTCAGGCAGACGCCAGTGGTTGTGAGTTCTGCATCGGGGTGAATGGCTGCTGCTACCCACCAGAATGTAGCTGATGATGGATCGCCGGGTACCTCCAGTGACATGGCGCGTAACTCACGCCCATCGGCGGGTGGTGTCAACCGCACAATCGAGCCTTCTGTGACGATATCGACGCCCATTGCGGCAAGCATGCGTTCACTATGATCGCGACCATCGGTACGGCCGTTCAGTGTTAGTGCGCCTGTCCCTGAAAGAGCTGCGAGGAGCAGTGCGCTTTTGACCTGTGCTGATGCGATTGGGAGTTCATACGCGCCACCCTGGAGTTTGGTTCCGCGTACCATGAGTGGTGCACGCTCGCCCTGCATACGACCATCGAGGGTCGCACCTAAGCCACGCAGTGGCCCGACAATCCGGCGCTGCGGGCGTGAGCGTAACGAGGCATCACCTGTCAGCACTGCAAACATGCCATCAACACCCGCCAATATGCCAGTAAGAAGCCGAAGTGTAGTGCCCGAATTCCCGCAGTCGAGCACATCGCTGGCCTCTTGTAGCCCGCGCAATCCGCGACCAATCACATGAACGGTATCGCCATCGTGTTCAATCTGCACGCCAAGCGCACGCATACAAGCAATTGTTGAACGGCAATCTGCGCCTGGCAGGAAGTGGGTTATTGTCGCCTCACCAATCGCCAGGCTGTTGAACAATACGGCTCGATGCGAGATTGATTTATCGCCTGGTACCTGAATAGTGCCACGTAGGCGTTTTGGTGAGCGAATAGTGACAGTGTTCATTGGTGTTCAAACCCGAGATAGTTGTTTGGACTATTCGGCCTGCATAACGAGCTTATAGCCAAAGCCGCGTACCGTAATGATGAAACGTGGTGCGCCAGGGTCATGCTCAATGCGTTGGCGCAGCCGGTATACAAGTGCGTCGATCGCATTATAGTCGTAGACTTCATAATCCCACACATTCTTCGCGATTTCATCCTTGCTGATGACCTCGCCTTTGTGGGTGTAGAGTAATTCAAGTAATTGAAACTCTTTTACCGTCAACGGTGGATCAAGCAATTTGCCGAGTACAAACACTTCTTTGGCGCGGCTATCGAGGCGCAGAATCTCATCGTTGGCGCGTACACGCCGCAATACTTCTAATGGCAACGGCCCCTTCTGAGTTGCTTCCGGGTCGCTAAATACGATTTCAACATCAGCGACGAGAATGCTATCGAGGTTATGCAATGCGCGTGTGCCTTCGACGCGATCACCATTGACGAACGTTCCATTCGTGCTCTCCAGATCGCGCACTAAGTAGCCATTTTCGTCGCGCTCGAGGCGTGCGTGGCGGCGCGATGCCAATGGATGATCAATGATTAGGTCGCTGGTGCTATCACGCCCAATCGTGAGGATGGACTTCGACCATTCCACCTGCGATGTGTCCGAATCTGATCGCCGTACAATCAGGATCGGGGCTGGGCCGATCTGCATGGGCATCCTCCCAATATCATCGATGCATGCTGGTAGTTTTGAAACCAGCGCACGGTGTGGTACAATCCAGGCGATTACTGTAAGCGATTATACCATACTCATTCAATTGACGACCAGATCATACGGCGGGTTGCTGCTGTTTTGTTGACCAGTGTATCGATTGTACGCAGAATGACAGGTTTACAGCCGATTGCTGTACGCCATTTGATGCAGGGAGCATGCGTTGACGTCGCTGATCGGCCGGCCACTTGGGCGTTACACCGTTCTAGAGGAGATCGGGCGTGGCGGGATGGCGCGCGTCTATCGTGCGCAGGATAATTTGCTTCGGCGCATGATTGCACTGAAAGTACTCGCCCCGCAGCTGGCCCTTGATGCAGAATATATCGAGCGTTTCGAGCGCGAAGCTATTATTGCTGCAACCCTTGATCATCCTAATATTGTGCGGATCTATGATGTTTACGAGCATGATGGATTGCGCTGTATTGCGATGGAATTTATTGGGGGTCGCTCGCTGCATGCTGTTATTAGTGAACGTGGTGCCCTCGGATTAGCCTTTGCGATCACGATTTGTACTTCCGTGGGTGCAGCACTCGATATGGCACATTCCAAAGGTGCCGTTCATCGTGATATCAAGCCACATAATATTATGCTTGGCAGCGATGGCCGTGTGATGCTGACCGATTTTGGAATCGCACAGGCACCCGAGACCCGTGATAGTGGGCGGCTCACACGCACTGGCTTTTTCATGGGTACTCCCGAATATATTTCTCCTGAACAGGCCTCGGCACAACGTGTGGATGGCCGCAGTGATTTATATTCACTTGGGATCACCGCGTATGAAATTATTACCGGCAAGGTGCCATTTGTTGGTGCAACGCCCCAACTTATGTTAGCCCATTTGCAGACACCGCCGCCTGCACTTTCATCAATTGACCCACGGCAGCCGCCTGAACTCGATCTCGTTCTTGCGCGCGCACTGGCAAAAAACCCGGACCAACGCTATCAGACAGCCGATTCGTTTGCTGCTGCTCTTGGAGAAGTTGCGCTCGCATACCAAATAACCGCAGCAACACCAGCAGATCTGGCGTTACTGGTTCGTCAGAGTTCATCTGAGGGTCAAGGCACGATCTCAATTAGCCGCGAGATTACCCCGGCGGCCCAAGTTCCTGCGGCACGCAGCCCAAGCCAACCTCGAACGCCAATTGCATCTCAACCACCAACTGCCAGGCAATACCAACAACCACAGCGGCCATCAACTATTAGACCATCGACCAATAAGCTTCAGAATCCAAATCTGGATCGAGTAAGTGGACTAGACATGCTACGCGATTGGCGTATTGCGCTCCCTTCGAGCCTGATTGCGATTCTCTTGCTCTTTCTCTTATTGCGATCTGCATTTGGTGCGCCAACACCACTGCAGCCCAACCTCCCAACAGTAAGCCCTGTGCCACAGGTTCCAAGTGCAACGTTGATTGCACCAAGCACTACAAGCACTGCAACAGCTCAGCCACAAATAACCGTAACGATTACACCATCCCTGACGCCAATGCCCACTGCGACACTGGAGCCAAGTGCTACACTCCCGGTGCCAACCTTGATCCCGCCACCTACACTATTTGTCCCAACCGAAACAGCGCTTCCACCAACCGAAACAGCGCTTCCACTAACCGAGACTCCTACATTAACAATAACATTCACTGCGGTGGTAACCCTTACGCCAAGTTTGACAGCAACCTTTGCTCCGACTGTGCTGATTACTTCGCCACCAGCGACGCTAACGTCCACACTGGTTCCACCATCAGCGACAACGATTAGTAGCCCGACAGTAGTTGCCACAACGAGTGTTCCGGCTGTTTTGCCAACAACTGAACTGCCAACAGATACGCCAACCGCGACACTGACGCCAATACCATAGAGGATTGTCGATAGGTGGATCGGGAATAATGCTAACGCTACCTATAGCTTTACATAACGCAATAAGTGACGCATTGAGTAGTGTGCCAACCGCACGGTGGGAGCGTGAGGCGCAGGGAGTCAGTGAGCGCTACCGAGCGCAGCGTGTTGGCGGTGAAGCGCCACTGGTACGTGGCCGTGATCAGGCACTTGGGTATGCTGCGATTATCTTGCCAGCCACATATGCTCAGGTGCTCGGCGCATGTGCTGCGGCAGGGGCGCGAATCCCCAATTGGCAACCAAGCAGCTTACTCGATCTTGGGAGCGGGCCTGGTACTGCATTATGGGCGGCCTATGAGCAATGGCCAAGTATTGAGCGAATGGTTGCATGGGAACGCGAACCCGCCTTGATCACCTTAGGTCGTGAACTCGCGCAACACGGCCCAATCAGCATCCAGCAGGCGCGTTGGGAACGCCACGACCTCACGGCAAGCTCAGATGATGGGCCACGGTATGACGTTGTTGTGCTTGCACATGTGTTAAATGAATTGAGCCAGCCGGTGCGCGAAAAGGTGCTACGCAGCGCCTGGCAGCGAACCAATGGGTTATTGCTGATTATTGAGCCAGGTACATCGGCTGCTTTTACAATTGTTCGCGCCGCTCGCGAATATCTTATAACGCAGGATGGCTATACGATCGCACCCTGCCCGCATAATGCCGCCTGTCCACTTACCAACGATTGGTGCCATTTCCCTCAGCGCCTCGAACGCCCTGAGTTTCAACGCCGCGTACGCGCTGCCCCTTCCGCCTGGGAGGATGCGAAATTCAGCTATGCTGCTATGGCACGTTTTGCCCCTGCATTGCCGATTACGGGCCGCATCATTCGCGAACCAGCGCAAACCAAAGGGTATATCGAAACCCACATGTGTACGCCAGCAGGCATTCAAACCCAGCATGCCCTTAAGCGTGATCGTGAAGCCTTTCGTGCAGCACGTAAGCGTGAATGGGGAGAGGTCGAGTAGTGATGGAGTGATGGAGTGATGGGGCATTGGAGCATTGGAGCATTGGAGCATTGGAGTAGGATCTCCTCGTCTCCTTGTCTCCTCGTCTCCTTGTCTCCTTGTCTCCTTGTCTCCTGCTCACTCTTGTTCCAGGCTACGACCTAACCACATGGGCAGGGACATAACCCGTATCTGGCGCTAAACTACCCGTATAGCGCATAAGCTCCACAGTTGGAGCAGCGTAAGGAGGGCAAGATGAGCACCAAATGGGAATACAAGGTTGCATATGTCGATCGTTGGCGTCGAACTTCGATTGAGGGTAGTGAGGTTGGCCCAGAGGAGGATGAGCGTTCAAGTGCATTTGCACGGCGCTTTTTGAATGGCCTTGGTGCTGATGGCTGGGAGTTAGTAGGTATCCAACATACCATGCCTGGTCAATCGTATATGGTTTTTAAGCGCGCACTTGCTGAAGGTGCCGAGCCAGATCTCACGATCGTTAAGGGAGAGCCACGTGGTGAAGGGCATGGCCATCATCGCCATGGTCATCATGAAGGAAATACCCCCGACGTGAAAGAGGGCGACGAGACGGTTTCATTGTAGGGTACTTGTGTAGTAACTTGTATTCGAACAACGTAGCGCCTATGGATGAGTCAGATCTCTCATCGCATAGGCGCTACGTTGTGGATGTTCTTGGAAATGAGATCAAACACGCGTATCAGCGATTTATGCTATACTACTTTAAGCATTCATTGTTCGAAGAAAATACTCTCCTTCCAAGGCCATATGGCTTTTGTAAGTGTGAGTTGGTTGTATTTGCATAAGGTCACCCATTATGCCATCTGTACGAAAGATGACGGCCGAAGAGATTGCACGGGTCGAGGCAAAGAAGGCAGCAGCGGCTAAATCTTTTGCCGCAGCATACGAAGAGATTGCAGCTGAACTCAGCCCTGGCGATCAAATAGAGTTAGAGCTTGATTCAGATGAACCATCAGCGGCAGCGATGAACTTGTTGCAAGAAGCCGCAGCACGCCAGCAACCACCACTACGATTAGAGTTCATCCACAGCCATGATCCGTTCCTGTTGTGTTTTGTGGCTCAATTGCAGAATCCGCCACGGCGCCATAACATTGTAAATGATGCAGATCTTCCTGATTTGCTTGAATTCGATGAGCCACAGCCACGCTTTAGTGGCCCCATGCATCGCCCGACGACGAATGCGAACCGCAAGCAGCGCCCTGATCGGCCCGATAATGCGATGCGCTCGGATCGTTCAGCACCACGCCGATCACGTAATCCCACACAGGGGCCTGGTGAGTCGCGCGGTGCACGTAATGCACCACAAGGCGTGCCAGATCAGCGCCGAAACAAGCAGCAGGATCGCACACAATGGTCGAGCGGGCCAGCCAATGGGCAGACGCCGCCTCGATCCCGGCGGCGCACACGCTAGGATGGTTCTGCTGAAATACGGTGTTACTACGAACAACATGTGATTCACATCTATACTATTGCCCAATACCCGTTGTTACTCCCAATCAGGCATCGTTTTCCTGTTGGCAAGTATGAGCTGCTACGTGAGCGTGTTGCTGCCGCACAGCTAGGTATTATGTTGGTGGCACCCGAAGTTGATCAAGATCAACTTTTGCGTGTGCATACGGCCAACTATGTCGATCGTATGCGCGCCGGCAAAATGACCGATCAGGAAATGCGACGAATCGGGTTTCCATGGTCTCCTCAGATTGTCCAACGGGCACTCCATTCGGCTGGCGCAACAATTGCTACATGTCGAAGTGCCCTAGCCAATGGGATCGCCGTGAGTTTGGCCGGAGGCACCCACCACGCATATGCCGATCATGGCGAGGGCTACTGTATCTTCAATGATAGTGTTATTGCAGCACGTGCTATGCAAGCAGAACAACTCGCACGCCGGATCGTCGTGATCGATCTGGATGTACATCAGGGCAATGGCACTGCCGCAATCACTGCAGATGATAGTAGTATCTTCACGTTTTCAATACATGGCTCACATAACTATCCATTTCAGAAGGAGCAGAGTGATCTGGATATTGCGTTGCCCGATGGCACCAGTGATGAGCCTTACCTTGCTGCACTTGAGGTAGGGCTAGCTGATGCAATCGAGCAATCACATGCCGATCTGGCGATCTATTTGGCTGGCGCGGATCCATTTGAAGATGATAAACTCGGGCGCCTGAAGCTGACAAAGCAAGGCCTGTATACGCGCGATCAAATGGTGCTGGATGTTTGCCGGAGTGCAGGGTTACCAGTAGCAATCACAATGGCAGGCGGATATGGGCGTCGACTCGAAGATACGGTGGATATCCACTACCAAACAGTAGAGCTGGCAAGTCGTTTTGCGATGACATTGCCATCACAATCTGATATAGGTGTACATTGGTGATTCAATACCTGCAAAAAGCGTGTACAATAGACGGGTGTCATTATTGCGATATTGTGTCAAATTGCAACAATTCGATCGGCTCTCGTCGTCCAAGCGATGGGCACGGCCGACGTGGAGCATGGTCGGCACCCTTTGGGAGGTGATCAACCAATGCCGCGATCATTAAATATTTTGCTCTTAACCAACGATGCTGGAAGCGGGCATCGTAGCGCAGCAGTTGCTCTTGAAGCAGCATTTTTACGATCAACGAATGGTTCTGCGCGAATTACTGTTCGTAACCCAATGCAACATACAAGCGCTCCTGATCTTCTGCGGCGTTATGAAGAGGTGTATGTCGGGCAGATGCAGAAGGCACCCGGCCTGTATCATCTGGGGTATGCGATTTCAGAATTGCCAGGGCTTGCGCATCTGTTGAATCATAGTGTTCGCCAGATGTTACATCGTGCGATTGGGCATCTGTTGAATGAGCGTCACTATGATCTAGTGCTTAGTGTGTACCCAATCTATACAGCCATTGCTGCACGTATCGTGGGTGCTATGCCCCAACGTCCAGGGCTTATGACCGTTGTCACCGATTTGGGCTCAGTTCATAGTGTTTGGTTTAGTCGTAGTGATGATTATTGTGCGGTGCCTACCGCAGTAGCACGTGCGAAGGCGATTCGCAGCGGCCTTGCGCCGGAGCGGGTTATTACAACTGGTATGCCGGTACACCCAGCATTTGCGGCACCACGTGCTGAGGTTGGGGTTTTACGGCGTGAGCTTGGTTGGCATCCTGAGCTACCAACACTCTTGCTGCTAGGTGGCGGTGCAGGAGTTGGTGAGCTTGGTGCGCTTGCACTAGCACTCGATAATGTGCGTATGCCACTCCAGATCGCTGTTGTTACGGGCAAAAATACTGCACTCTATGAACAGTTGAGTGAATACCATTGGCATATTCCAGCGCATATCTATGGGTTTGTGCCACTACCCGATATGATGCATGCGGCAGATATTATTGCCACGAAGGCGGGTGGCCTTACCGTTAGCGAAGCACTCGCCGTTGGGAAACCGCTGATGATTCATGGCGATCCGCCCGGCCAGGAAGAAGGTAATCTACGCTATGTACAATCGCATGGCGCAGGAATCTGGATCGCTGAACCAGCATCACTGGTTGCACATGTGACGAATTGGCTTACCTACCCGGCGCAAATGGAACGAACCGCAGCCAATGCTCGGCAACTTGGCCGCCCAGATGCTGCACAGCGGATTGTATTACTAGCCTTAGAACTTGCGGCTTCTGGGCCACCCACAAGCGCTCCAGATCTTGGGCGGCGTTGGTGGCGCTCGACGGCGTGGTTGTAATAGTGTGGGCTAGGGTTCAACCCACATTGGCATGAACCCTAGCCGCCAATTCGTATTTCGCACGCTAGGCGCTGGATCTCAAGATTGCGTTTGAGCCGGCAGAGCAGATTGCGCTTTGTGGAATACACATCTGCAATAGAGGCGAAAAGCTCCGAAAAGCGCGCCAGAATCAGCCGTGGCGGCTGACCGCATATGAGGTTATAACGTAAAATAATCTCTTCTTGTGGCGTTTCTATCAGCCCAGTAATTAAGTTCCAAAATGTTGCATGCTCTATCCCGTCTAGCACTATTTGCTCAGGTGTAAGCGGGCTTGTGATACTTAGCTTTTGCGCTGTACGATCGCGTGTTGCCTGTGCACGTGCCATATCAATCACAACAGTGCCAACACAATTGCGTAAATACCCAAGAATAGCTGCCAAACCGGGGAACTCATTGAAACGCTCTGGTGTGAGAGCTGCCCAAGCTCGTGCGAATGCCTGATCAGCAATATCCTCATGCTGCTCAGTGAGTAAAGCAGATAAGGTGCACTGACGTGCCCATGCGATTAGCAAGACACGATAGCGCCGATGGATGCACTCCCAAGCATGCATATCCCGCTCAAGCACCGCTTGCCGAAAAAGGACGAACCCTTCATCTTCTGGATCGCTCATAGAAACCTCGCAATCGCGCTTGGTGACACAACGAGAAGAGACAAGATGTTATATTGGATACATCCCATGAAGGTCATCCAATGATTACGATCTTGCACTTTGTGGCGCGTGATATTGCGAGGTAAAAACTAATATGCTGAGAATACTATCAGCCTAAGGGGTAGTTCACTATTCACTTATGTGTTAAGGCAATTGGAGTATAAATGTTGATGTCCTACTCAAAGATCAATGGCGAGCTGTTACCCTGCTTAATGCATAGGATAAGGCGGTTGGCATTGTTGGCAATAATGCAGCGAGGAACCCACACCATCCACATACTGGTAGCCCACCCGGCCAGCGAAAATGAACCGTTGTACGTTCACAGTCAGGGCAATGCTGCACTGATCCCCGGCATCCCTCTAAACCACAGTCTTTGAGTAATGGTGCCATGTGCTCACCTCATTACAGAACAATTGTTCTCGTAGGGCGATTATAGCACATGTGTACCGATTGTCAAGCGCCTACCGTTCTGCATGTTAGCGTTTCAGCACGCTTGCAATACACCAAATCAACCCAAGGATGAGGAGTACTGGGAGCGTATTCCAGAACCAGGCGAATGGCTGCTCGCGGGCAACGATAAAGCCGGTTGGTGGGCCTGCGCTGCTGCGGTAGGTGGCAGTATGGGTCGTATCGCTCAAGCCAGCGGCAATTGGGCGGAGGGTGCGTTCCATCAGTGGTGTGAGTGCTGTTGTGGCATTCCCATCGAGGGCAAACTCAAATGGACCACGAACAGCGATCAAATCGAGTGATTGCCCACTAAAACGAATTTGCCAAGTATCTGGAGCCACCTGGGTTACTGCGAGATGCGACCAAGCGTGGGTGCCTGGGCCAGCCACGATCGGTTGTGCGGTGTATTGCTGGAGTGCACGATATGCTGGGGTAGGATTGAATGTGCGGTCGACAATTGCAAAATAGGCAGTTGGATCGCGCGGATCGGGCGGCGGCCCACTCCAGCGCAATAACCATACGTTCATGACACCCACCCATGGCCACTCACGCTTGGCCCGTTCGAGTTGGCCAATAAGGTAGGTAGCGCGTTGTTCCTCGGAAACAGATGTACCCCAACTATGAGCTAGATCGGGTGGTGCGGTTACATAGCCAAATTCGCTGATCCATACTGCTTTACCTGTATCGCCATGCTGTTCCATTACTTCACGTAGCAGTACTACCCGCGACACATCAATACGTGTATCAATTGGCCGTTGCCAGATTGCCCGTGGCCGTACATAGCGATGTTCGTCTGGTGGCTGCCCAAGGCCATATGCCTGCGCCGACATAATATCGAAAGAGGCTGCTCCACCTGCTTGGTAGACACGATCCAGGTACTCAAGTTCACTCATTGGTGCAATGCGCGGCTCTAATCCATCGGTGGGTGAGAGGCTTGGGAAGAGGATAACAACATCGGGGTTGGCTGCGCGTGCAGCTTGGGCAGCTAATCGTAATAATTCAGTGAAGCGCTCTGGCTCTGGAAGCACCCAGTTCCATTCATATGCAAGATTTGGTTCGTTCCATAGTTGAATATAACGCACCGAGCTGTGGTAGCGTGTTGCAACTGCGGCGACGAAATCCGCATAATCCTGATAGGTATCTGGTGGGCCAGTTGAACTGCCATTTTCGGCCAGGCCACGCTGAAAACGCTCAGTTGCATTAGCCTGTACTCGTGCCCATAGTGGTGGCCGATCAATACGCACAATTGGTTCTAAATCGAGGCGCTGCATCTCTGCGAACAAGAAATCATATTTCTCCCAGGCACTTCGCACATGCCCAGCATTCCGGCGATCCTCAAAATCGCCCTTCACATGGATTTCAACATCTTCCCAGGGCATCTGCATGCGAACATAGCGTGCCCCCATATTTCGCGCCATTTCTAGTGTGTGGGTAACCGCAGCCGAATCCGGCTCGAACTGGATATTGTAGGCATTGACCCCAACTTGTGGGCCACTACCATAGGTAATTGGTGCGTTGTTTTGTGGGTGATATACGATCCCGCGATTGGCGGCATTGTCGAACCAAGCAAATGCGGCGAGCGCTGCAAGGAGTACAAGTATGAGGATGATATTGACAGCTTTGTGATACATAGATTATAGAGGGTAAAACCCGAGACACGCAGACATGGAGACATGGAGACATGGTGACACGCTGACACGCTGACTAGGTGACGCTCCAATGTTTCAATGCTTCAATGCTCCACCGGGGCACCCTCTGGGTCTGGCACCCCGGTCTGGTACCCGGCTTCAATGCTCTTGCGCTCTGCGCTCTGCGCTCTTGCGCTCCCTATCCCCAGAGTTTGTGCAAGAATTTGATCTTTTCGACTGTCTGGTACGCGCCGCCACCTTCGTGATGATTGTAGCGATAGATGCGGATATCCTTCGGGCCGGCCAGATAATTGTAGGCGGCATAGACGGTTGATGGTGGGCAGATTTCATCCATGAGCCCAACCGAGAAGAGTGCACTGGCACGAATACGTGATGCGAAGTTGATCCCATCAAAATACGCTAATGTCTGAAAGACCTGATCAACCTTATCGCGATGAACAGTGCAATAGCGTGCAATTTCTTCATATGGGTGTGCGCTCGTAATTTCGGTGGCACGCTGGTAGCCACACAGGAACGGAACATCTGGCATTGCTGCTTGCACACTTGGTTCAAGTGCTGCGGCGGCAATTGAGATACCACCACCCTGGCTCCCACCCGTCACAGCAATACGCGTAGCATCCACCGCTGGATGTTGCCGTGCTGCTTCGATTGCGCGCACTGCATCGGTGAAGACACGCCGATAATAGTAGGTTTGTGGGTTGAGCACACCGCGAGTCATAAAGCCAGGAAACTGCGGGTTACTATTGGCTGGCTCTAGATCTGGGGTATCACCCTTGGACCATGCGCTGCCTTGGCCGCGGGTATCCATCACAAGATGGGCATACCCTGCACTCGCCCACGTTAGCCAATCGGTAGGGAAACCGCGACCACCGCCGTAGCCAATATATTCAACCACAGCGGGCAGCTTGCCAGATCGATTGCGCGGGATATTCAGCCAGCCCTTTACTGGCTGCCCGCCAAAGCCAGCAAACGTCAGATCGAAGCTTTCGATCTGACGCAGGCCGTAATCTATCGGTGCAAATTGCGCGTTGAGCGCATGGCTACGGGTTTCAGTAAGGGTTGCATGCCAGAAGGCATCGAAATCGCTTGGCTCATTGCGTTCTGGCCGATACTGCCGAAGCTGATCAAGCGGCATGTCGAAGAATGCCATGGAACACTCCTATCTGGTTCAAATCATAAAAGGGCTTGGTCTCCAGAAGGCCCTTATGCTACTTCTACTACGGTCAGCGAGAGTGGTGGGACGGTCAAGCTTGTCGATTGGTTTGTGATTGGCGTTCCCAAGAGTGATTGTGCTGTGATTGCATTGGGGTGTTCGAAGGAATTGGCCGCTTTTGGATCGCTGCCAAAGATGCGATGCAGGGCAGTAATCTGTTTGGGGGCAACACCCTGCCAGTGCAATTCGGTCGTCAGGTTGGCATCAAGGCTTCGATTCACCAGAAAGATTGCGCCGTTCTCAGTTGCTGGGTCATACGAAGCAGAAACATCTAACATAGAAACATCCCCATATTGCTTGGTTGGGGTATTTGGCGCATGGACTAACACATCCAGTGCCTGGCCTTTGGCAAACCGACTAAAGAGCATGAGTGGATAGTAGATCGATTGCTTTAGCATGGCATCACTGCGTGTCAGAATCGGTGCAATCACATTAACAATCTGGGCGATACAAGCAATCTTCAACACATTGCTACGCCGCAGAAAGACATTCAGCCACTGAGCTACAACCAATGCATCTTCGAGGTTATAGACTTCCTCAATCAAATGGG
>JANLSE010000281.1:0-7230 GCA_031362265.1 Roseiflexaceae bacterium | reverse complement strand
CGTTGGGGTAAGTGAGGCGGCAATAGATCGCAGGAACGCAGGAACGCAAGAACGCAAGAACGCAAGAACGCAAGAACGCAAAAGCGCAGGAACGATGCGCTATGCGCTATGCGCTATGAGGGTATTCCATGCACACGACACTTTATGAAACGCTACGGGCAGCGATTCTACGCGAGGAACCAGTCGCAACCGCAACCGTCATGGCTGGCGACATGGCTGGCGCGAAATTACTCATCCGTGCGGATGGTGCCACAATCGGGGCATTACGGGGTGCAGCGCCAGAAGGGGCAGTGATTGCCGATGCCTTGGCAATGCTTAGCCGCGCTGAGAGTGGTGTGCGTTCGTATGGTGAGATAGAAGTGTTTATTGAGACTTTTGCGCCACCACCAACAATGTTTATTGTTGGTGCTGTTCATATTGGTATTGCACTGGTTACCTTCGCCAAAACACTTGGCTTCCACACGGTCGTTATCGATGCACGTGGCGCTTTCGCCACCTCTGAGCGCTTCAGCCATGCCGATGAGCTCATTCATGCGTGGCCAGATGAGGTCTTACCAGGCAGGCTTACCAGTAACAGCTTTGTGGTTTTGCTCACCCATGACCCTAAACTGGATGATCCGGCCTTGATGGTAGCACTCCCAAGCACGGCCCGCTATGTTGGTGCGCTTGGTAGCCCCAAGACACATGCCAAGCGCTTGGAGCGGCTACGTGCGGCAGGGCTTCCCGAAGAACAACTCGCACGACTCCATGCGCCGGTTGGCCTCAGACTTGGGGCAACAACACCCGAGGAGATCGCTGTCAGTATCATCGCCGAGATTGTAGCGGCGAAACATGGGCAAACCGGGCGCTATAGTTAAGCGCAAGAACGTATAACGCATAACGCATAACGCACAACGCATAACGCGTCATTCCTGCGCTCTTGCGCTCTTGCGCTTTTGCGCTCTTGCGCTTTTGCGTCTTTGCGTCTTTGCGTTTTAGAACCCATCGTTTGTGAAAACGCCTTATATGAGCGAGAACTACACCCCCATCACATCTTCGGCTGGAACCAGGCGTAAAGCTCCAGTTGGGCAAGCGCTCACACACGCAAGGTTAGTGTAATCGTGGCATAAATCGCATTTATTGGCACGTTGGGTTGGCGAAAGCGATTCAAGCTGAATAACCGGATTACGCAGCTTTTGGAGCCGATCCCATAACCCCCAGAGCGGGCTTGTTTTCTGATTGCCCTGCAATACCAGATCGATCGCATCGTATGGGCAAGCTGGCACACATGCGCCACAACCAGTACATGCGTCGGTCACAATTAATGCGCCGCGCTGATCCCACTGAATAGCATCCTCAGGGCAGGCTTCAACACATTCTGCACCAACCCGACACTGGCGGCAGCTATTTGTGATATCCAGGCCATTCAGCAGCACCCCATCCGTCTGAATACGCGCATGGCCATGGCGTTGCGTGCAAGCATCAACACACAGGCGGCAACCTTCCTGGCACAGCTTTGGGTCGCGTACAAGTACCTGGCGACCACGTAGCACCCCATGATCGAGTGCAATCGCAAGTTTCTCGGAATGCACATGATCCTGTCGAACGGTGCTATTGGCGATTCGGCGTTGTTCAACAACTTCACGCATCTGTTCGGCCAGATTTGGCTGTGCACTTAATAAACCGCGAAAGGCATCGGCTGGGAGCGTCAGCACATCCACTGGCGTAAGGGTGCGCACATCAGCATTATGCGGCGCATCTGTGAGCAGCGACATCTCACCAAAGAACTCGCCCTCATCCAAGTGGGCAATCGCACGGCCAGCTACTTCAACAACCACCTGACCAGACTCAATCAAATAGAGTGCATCGCCGGGGGCACCCATCGCAATAATCCGGGTGGTGCGCGCATAGTGCTGGCGTATCAGGCTATCGGCTATCCCAATGCGGGCAAGCGGCGAAAGCTGGCTAAAAAGCGGCACTCGGCCAAGGGTACTCGCAACCAGCCGATTGCGATAGACAGTACGCAATGTCGTGGCAAGCTGTGGAGCGGCTTCGAGTAATGGGCGCAGATCAATAAGCGAGATTTGCAGTAGATAGCAGATTGTCTCGGCCTCGGCGGAAGCGCTGCGGAACTGATCGCCAAACAGCGGCCCTTCACCAAAGCAATCGCCACGGCTCAGAAAACCAATCAACGCCGAGTGACCAGCTCGATCATGTAAATGGAGGCAAACGGTGCCACGTAGAATAAAATATAAGAAGCTACCTGGCGAGCGTTCGCCAACTAATACGGCCCCAGGGATAAAGGCGCGCATCGTTCCAAGCGCAGCAAGCTGGCGCAGATGTTCAAGTGGAACACCAACGAGTGAATCGAGCTGAGCGAGCGCACTAGCCTGACGATGGCGCAATTCTTCTATTTGAAGAGCCTGCGCTACTGCCCGCCCACGCGCCGCATCCTGTCTGCGGGTATCGGCCGAAGCTCCCATAGCATTAGGCAGATCTACCCCTCCGTAAGGAACCAATAATTACCGATCTTCACAGTCGGCACCGCACCATCGGCACGCCCAATCACCCGATCGAGGCTAATTGGCTGCTCATAATAAGGAACCGGGCCCCGCTCGGTAAGCCGCGATATCTGCATAAAGATACTAGCATTCGGTAGCACTACCAGTGCATGCTGGCCATCATTCGTTATTACACGTGGTGTATCAAAGGTAATTTCAATTGTAAGTGTCTCATCCGCCGCCAACTTGGCCCGATCATCCGCGAAGCTAGCAAGCGTAGTATCGAGGGTCTCACGTTGGGCATCACGTTCATCCGGGGCAAAATAGGTTGCAAGTTGATCGACCCAGCGCGTACGCACGGTTGTATTGCTCAGCCCAGGATCTTTAAGCGCATGCCCAAGATCCGTAAAGAAGCCGCTTGTCACCGAATCGGGGGAAAGGCCACCGATCTGGGATTCAGTCGCCGCCTGTTCACTGGGCAGGCCGCTACAGGCAATCAGCAGGCATGCAACTATTCCAATAAGCAGAGAGCGGATTGTCATCGCTTCGTGCCGATTTCGTCATCATGGCGAATGGTGGTGCGTGATAGCATGTAATTGGTATTGTACCACTGTTCAGTCGTCAGGGTCAGAGGTGGTGCTACTGTATTTAATAGGATCCAGACAATCGGTATTGAATGATCTGACCCTGACGACTGATCTCTCAGAAAGGAAGATGCATGCTTCGGCAATTTCGCCTATTCGTTGGTATCGTTCTGCTAGCTGCATTGCTAGTGCCGAACGCTACGCCTGCCAGTGCAGAATCATCCCGCCCGCTAATCGCATTCTACTACCCATGGTATGAGCCTGGCGATTGGAATCTGAACCAGATGAGCGATCTGCCCTCACCACGCTATAGTGGTGGCGATGACGCTACCCTAAGGCGCCATCTACAGCAAGCGGCTGATTCAGGGATCGATGCGCTTGTATGTGCATGGTTTGGGCCAGGTGAGGATCGAATCAATAAACGCTGCAAGCGGCTGCTGAAACTCGCCGAGGAAACCGGGCGTGTCAAGATTGCGCTCATGCCAGAACAAGCCGCTTGGGGTTCGCTCAATAATGTGGGCGCGCTTAGCGATGCAGTTGGGATCGCTCAGCGCGATTTCATGGGATCGCCAGCCTATTTCCGCTATCAGGATAAGCCGGTACTGTTCTACTTTGGGCTTGGCTCGTTAGGTGGAGCGGATACCTGGAAGGAACTACGTAATCGTGCCGATCCAAATCGCCAGCAGTACTGGTTTGGTGGCACGGATGTCTTTAACCATCTTGAGGCATTCGACGCACTCTACTATTACGATATCACCTGGGAACGTGCCTCGGGTGCAGCCATGGCTTCCTACGCACGCCGCCTCGCCGATTGGAATAAGAACCATGGCGAAAACCGACCTTTTGTCGCAACTGTTATGCCAGGCTACGACGATCTGCGTATTCGGCCGGATGGCCATCGCCGTGATCGTGAGGATGGCGCATATTACCGTGGAACCTGGCAGACAGCAATTGAGCGCCGCGCCGATGTGGTTGTTCTGACCAGCTTTAACGAATTTAAGGAAGGTTCATTTATTGAGCCAAGTGATCGCTATGGCGATCTGTATCTCCGGCTCACTCGCGAACTCTCGGATGCGTTTCGTGCCGCAATGGCAAGTGGCCCAGCATCCGCTCCAGCTCCAGCACCAGCACCTGCACCAAATGCACGTTGCCGCATGTTTGCTGAGACAGGGCTACAGGTGTGTGGACGGTTATTAGACTATTGGGAGCAGAACGGTGGGTTACCGGTGTTTGGCTTCCCAATTACCCCGCAACATGCCGAAAGCGTCGAGGGGCGGGCATTACAGGTACAGGTCTTCGAGCGCAATCGTTTGGAGCTCCATCCCGAAAATGCAGCTCCCTACGATGTCTTATTGGGTCGATTAGGTGCAGATCGGCTAGTGACGCGTAAGATCGACTGGCAACAATTCCCGAAGGCCGATCCAGGCGCACCGAACTATTTTGCGCAGACGGGCCAGGCGATTGCGCCAGAATTTATCGGCTACTGGTCCTCACAAGGGCTCGAATTCGATGGGCAGGCGGGCAAAAGCTTTGAGGAGAGTTTGGCGCTCTTTGGCCTACCGCTCTCACCCGCACAGCTTGAGGTAAGCCAAACCGATGGCAAAACCTATCTGACCCAGCACTTTGAGCGTGCGCGTTTCGAATATCATCCCGAAAACGCTGGTACACCCTATGTTGTGCTGCTTGGCCTACTAGGAAGAGAGACAACTGGGATCAAGTAGTTTCATAACAACACCGTTTCACAACAACACCATGTCATCGCGGTGTACAATCTCAGGGCCATAATCGTAGCCAAGCCGCTCGTTGATCTGAGCCGAACGCAAACCCTTGATCAGGCTCAGATCACGAGCGCTATACTGAGTGAGGCCACGCGCAATCTCCTGGCTGTCGGTATTGTAGATCCGTACTGTCTGGCCACGCTCAAATTCACCCTCAACCGCAACAACTCCGGCTGGCAGCAGGCTCTTGCCACCCTCTACGAGTGCTCGCGCAGCTCCACTATCGGCAACTACCCGGCAGTTACGTGCCATTTCGGCAAGAATCCAGCGTTTACGACTCTCCAGGCGTGTTGCGACCGCGCGGAAGCGCGTGCCGATTAATTCGCCCGCAAGAACTCTCGCGATCACATCACGCGTGGAGCCAGCAGCGAGCACAACTTCGGTACCAGAATGAGTCGCGAGATCGGCTGCCTGAATTTTGGTAAACATGCCACCAGTGCCACGTGTATTCGAACCACCGGCCAGAGCGTATGTCGTGGCGTCGATCGCTTCCACCAATGGGATCGGCTGCGCCTGCGGGTCGCGGCGTGGGTCGGCGGTATAGAGTGCATCAATATCCGAAAGAATCAGGAGCAGATCGGCATCGATCAACCCTGCGACTAATGCGGAGAGATTATCGTTATCGCCGACGCGAATCTCATCGACAGCAACGACATCATTCTCATTAATAATTGGCAGAACGCTATGCGTTAGGCAGGCTTGCAAGGTATTACGCGCATTCAGATAGCGGCTGCGATCACGCAGATCATCACGTGTCAGCAGGGTCTGCGCAACAGGAATATCATAAATATCAAAGATCTGCTCGTACAGTTGCATCAAGCGGCCCTGGCCTACTGCGGCCAGGAGTTGCTTTAATGGCATATCCTTACGTTTAGCTGGAAACTGCAAGCGTTCGCGCCCAGCTGCAACTGCCCCTGAACTGACAAGCACCACCTCAACATGCTGCCCACGCGCTTCGCTGATCTGGCGGGCGAGATCGACAATCCGTGGCCGATTCAGCCGATCGGTTCCTGCGGTGAGCACATTCGTGCCGACTTTAATGACCAGGCGGCGGGTGGTTGGGTTGATAGTCATTTATTCTCTCGGGCAGCAAAAGAACCAAGAACCAATGAGCACAAGCGCCTGGTTCTTGGTTCTTGGTTTGGGTGCCTTCTGGGCAATTCTTAGTTCTTACGGAACCAGGCGATAGCCCACACCCCATTCAGTTAGCAGGAGCTTTGGGTCACGCGGGTCGAGTTCCAGTTTACGCCGTAAATGCCAGATATAGACCTTCAGATAATCGTTATCTTTGGTATATTCTTGGCCCCATACGCCGTGCAACAATGTCTCGTGGTTCAGCACTGTTCCAGCATTTTCGGCCAGCAAGAGCAGTAAGTCATACTCAGTTGGCGTTAAATCGACTGGCTCATTACGTACCAATACTTCGTGCTTCTGCTTATCGATCGCGATCTCGCCATTACCGGCGGCAACAGGGCGATTCGGTGATGGAATGCGGCGTAGGAGTGCACGAATGCGCGCCATAAGCTCATCCATGTTGAATGGCTTGAGCAGATAATCATCCGCACCACTATCAAGGCCAGTAACGATATCGTTACTCTGTGCGCGTGCAGTCAGCATGAGCACTGGCACAGTCGAGAACTCGCGCAATTTGCGACACGTCTCCCAACCATCCATCTCTGGCATCATGACATCAAGGATAATCATATCCGGTTGAAATTCATGAACTGCCGCAAGCCCCTCGACCCCATTCTCAGCCTGACCTACATCGAAGCCTTCGTGTTCAAGATTAATGCGCACTAACTCACGCAAACCCGGCTCGTCGTCTACAATCAGAATTCGGCGTTGATCCTTCCGCTGCATGGGTCTACTCCCGTCTGGCAAGCTTCATGATCTGTATCGCACTACAGATTTCATACTCTCATCAACACTGTGGTACGCTACTTATGGTTGTATCGCTGCGCGCACTTGCAGGCGCTCAAACAGTGTACGAACCTCGGCAGCTTTAAGCACGCCAACCTTCACAAAGCGGATATTCCCACTTGGATCGACAAAATAACTCACTGGTATCGGTGAAATTTGAAATGACCTTGCAACCTCACCATTGGTATCAAGTGCAATAGGATATGTAACCCCATATTTACCTAAAAAGTCACGTACTGGTTTATCACCATCTACTTCTTGGTTATACAGGTTGATACCAATAATCTCAAGGCCTTGGCCCTGTAGTTCCTGATACACGGCCTGCAATGCTGGTGTCTCTTCCTTACAGGGTTCACACCAGGTTCCCCAGAAGTTCACCAACACGACTTTACCACGATGATCGCTTAATCGTACCGTACCACCATTTAACCCAGGGAGAGCAAAATCGGTAGCAACTCGATTTACTTC
>JANLSE010000251.1:0-3113 GCA_031362265.1 Roseiflexaceae bacterium | reverse complement strand
AGTTGGCATTAGCCTACCAATTGTATTTCCGTTCGTGATTAAGTGTTTAATTGCGTCTGTTATGTCGAGGAATTTCACGTATCGCGAACGCCATTTCTGGGCTTTGATGGTGTTGCTCTCGGCCGGGGCGTATGGTGTGTTTATATCACTCGATCTATTCCTCTTATTTGTGTTCTATGAATTCACACTCCTACCAAAGTTCCTACTGATTACATTTTGGGGTGGTACGCGCAAAGAATATGCGGCACTCAAACTAGCCTTATATCTTATGGCAGGATCCGCGTTGATTGTCCTGGGAATGATTGGCGTGTATTATGCCAGTGGGTTGCATAGCTTCGATCTACGCATCCTTGGCCAAATGGCATTAATACCACGTGAGATCCAAATAGCACTCTTCCCAGCGCTCTTTCTTGGTTTTGCGGTGCTTGCGGGTATTTTTCCATTGCATACATGGGTTCCAACTGGCCATGTTGCTGCCCCAACTGCGGCATCGATGTTGCTGGCTGGCGTGATGATGAAGCTGGGAGCGTATGGCTGCCTACGGGTTGCGATGTGGATCATGCCGCAAGGAGCACAGGCATGGCTCCTACCAATCGCCATACTCGCAGTGATTGGCGCGGTGTATGGTGCAACTATCACCCTGGTTCAAAAGGATTTTAAATTCCTGATTGGCTATTCTTCGGTCAGCCATATGGCGCTAGCAATTCTTGGGCTCGCCTCGGGTACCGTGATTGGGCTGACCGGCGCAGTGCTCCAGATGTTTGCGCATGGCATTATGAGCGCCTTATTGTTTGCGGTTGTGGGCCGGATGGTCTATGATCGCACACATACACGCCAACTGACAGAGCTGGGTGGATTAGCTGCACAACTTCCGTTCGTTGCCGTCATTTTCACGATTGGAAGTCTTGCATCACTTGGCATGCCGGGCGGTGCGAATTTCTGGGCCGAACTAAATATCTTCCTTGGCACGTGGGAACACTTTCCAGCACTAGCAGTGATCGGCATTCTCTCGGTACCAATTACAGCAGTGTATATGCTTCGTGTAACCTATTCGGTATTCTTTAGTAGCGAGCGCAAACCGGCAATCGAATTACCCAAACTGACGCGACCAGAACTTATCGCAGGTTTGATCCTCAGCAGTGTCCTAATATTAAGCGGGATCTTCCCTGGCTATTTGACAGAGCCGATTGGGCGGAGTGTAGCGCAGGTAGCGGCAGCGCTTGTCAAGCAATGAAGCATTGGAATATTGAAGCATTGAAACATTGGAGCATTGGAGCATTGAAACATTGAAACGAGCAATCTACAGGTATTAAAAGCTTGTCCATTTCTTGATGCCGCTGCTTCATTGCTTCATTGCTTCATTGCTTCATTGCTTTACTGAGGTTTTACCGTGGGGCTCTTCCAATTAACTGACATTCCACGCATATTGCCAGAGCTACTGCTTCTATTACTGGCAATTTTTGTGATTGGCTCCGATGTATTTGAACGCTGGTCCAACAGCGATCAGGTGATTGAGGAGCGTGCGCGTGCGGCTGGGCAACTCGCTGCAGTTGGCCTTGGGCTTGTCGTCCTGGTAACGTTGGTACAGAGCCGTCTGTTATTCACCGTTCCAGAGCCAGGAACAAATCCAATCCTGAATATTCTGATCAACTTTGGGCGGAACCTACAATCCGTGGGAACCGATCAACCAGCACTGATTGGTGCGTTCGCGATCGATCAACTAACCATGATTGCGCGGCTGCTCTTCGCAAGTGCAGCACTGGTAGTCACACTTGTTACCATGGGCGGTAAAACACTCCGCCACCCTGCTGAGTTTTACGGGCTCATGCTCTTTGCAACACTGGGCCTGACGGTCATGGCTGGATCGGTTGATCTCATCCTGGCTTATATTGCGCTCGAGCTCTCTTCGCTTGCGCTCTATGTACTGGCTGGTTACCTACGTGATGATGAGCGTTCCACTGAGGCTGGTGTTAAGTATTTCTTGTTTGGGGCCATTTCTTCGGCGATGCTCTTGTATGGTATGAGCCTGGCGTATGGGTTTGCTGCAAGTGAATCCGCCAAGGGCGGTACGACTGTTATCGCAACACTATTTAGCCAGATTGGCCAATCGGGTGTTGCTTCAAACGCCCTCAGCCCACTCGTACTTGTCGCGTTGGTCTTTATTATCGCTGGCTTGGGCTATAAAATCGCTGCCACACCTTTCCATAGTTGGGCACCAGATGTCTATCAGGGTGCGCCACCAGTGGTAACAATGCTGATTGCGACAGCCTCGAAAACAGCCGGGTTTCTGTTACTCTATCGCATGCTCACCATTGCATTCCCAAACTCATTTGGTTCTGCCGAGCCGAGCAGTATGGCTGGTTGGGCTGCCCTGATCGCACTGATTGCCGCAGCAACGGTATTACTTGGGAATCTCGCGGCATTGCTGCAAACAAGCACACGGCGCATGTTGGCCTACTCGGGAATTGGACATACGGGGTTCATGCTGCTTGCGCTAACACTTGCGGGAACGAGCCGCGCTGAAGATCAAACATTTGCCACTGCTGCACTCCTCACCTATCTGACAGCTTATATTGCAACGAGTTTAGTGGCATTCGGTGTGCTTAGTATCGTTGTCGAAGCAACTGGCGGCGACGAAGTCGAGCATTTACGTGGCCTCTGGAAGCGCAACACGCCCTTGGCAGCAATGCTCAGCATCAGCTTGCTCTCGCTCGCTGGCATACCACCACTCTCAGGATTCTGGGCCAAACTATTGGTCTTTATGGCTGCGTATCGTGGCGGAGCGATCTGGCTGGTAGCACTGGCACTGGCGATGACCGTCGTGGCGCTAGCGTATTATTTACGCGTGCTACGTGTTATCTGGAGTAGCGATACTGCCATAGCCGACCGTATTCGCATAGGCCGTGGGCAAGCCTGGACACTCGGCATTGTGGCGGGCCTGATTGTGCTACTTGGCCTTGTGCCAGGGCCATTGTGGAGCGTGTTTGAGACGGTAGTCAAGTAGGTATTGGAGCATTGGAGCATTGGAACATTGGAATGCAAACGCAGAGTGCAATCCTTGTCTCCTTGTCTCCTTGTCTCCTTGTCTCCTTGTCTCCTTGTCTCCTTGTCTC
>JANLSE010000231.1:0-4875 GCA_031362265.1 Roseiflexaceae bacterium | reverse complement strand
GGTTGTACCACACGCTTGGCACGCTGCTCAATCGGCGTGTGCTTTGCAGGTGGATCTGCTGCAACACGGGCATTTTGTGGATACTGTGACCGACTTCCACGCTCAAATGCGGGTAGCTCAAGATCGGTAGCATCCAGTTTTTCGCGAGTGCTTTGATTTTCCACGGTTACGGCATCCCACGGCTTATCGCGGCTTGTTCAGCAGGAGTAGGCAGACGGAATACACCATCCTTGTTAAGATATAAAACCTGCTCACGCTGAATCGTCACAAGGAGATCAAGCGCACCATCTGCGTCTATATCTCGAAACTGGAGCTCAATCGGCGTCAACGCTTGATCCGCTCCAAATAGATATGGCCCTTCGATAACCCGCGCGACCTTTGGGTCACTGCCGGGCAGTTCGATCAAAACAACCCGTCGATCAAGATTAATTGCCGTAACATGAGTAGGAACGCCACGTTCCTCACCATGGCCAACGAACCCGGCGAGATGAGTTGTTCGTGGGCGCCCATAGCGCACATCGTCAGCAGTGATTCGAAGCCGCTCCACAATGACACCCATCAGCGCATAACCCGTGAGCACGATCAGCAATGCGGTAATACCGTAAACGCCCAGCGTCATCCTTCGCGTCCAAGTTCCGCCAGTCGGCCAGAGTTGGCCGGGCGTCCGCAGATCGGTGGTTCGAACAGCCATGTCTGCATCATCCTGACCCCGATCGGTATCATTACTACTACGCGGAATAGCTTCCGATGGTTGCATCCCACTGGTAGGGGGAGCGGTTTCCTGGTTCTCGCGATCGGGCTCTGTCATTATACTAGAACACCTGTTCTAAGTCAATAGTGTAATTGTTCGACCAAATCTGATTGCGGCATGGTTAGTGCTGGATGGACACGTAGAGCCGCAAGCCAACCTTCAACAGCTGCAGGAGGTAGAATACCACGTTCTGTAGCAATGCCGGTTAGCAATTCGAGCGAAGTTGTATCATTAGGTGGATTCAGAACATTCAAATTAGGATATGAATGATCCCAGACTTCGGTGGGATCCCATTCTGTTTGTTCGGGAAGTTGGAAGGTTGCAGGGAGAAACTTTGCGCTACCACACAGGGTATAGAATGGTACGCTATATGTACGGGCAATACTTGCCATCATACGTGTACCAATCTTGTTGACTAAACCACGGTAGGTAAGCATATCGGCGCCTACCAATACCAATTGTGCAGTGGGGATAGCTGCTGCTGCGGCCATATCTACAACCAGGGTGACAGGTATACCAAGCCCTGCCAGAATATCTGCGGTTTGGCGGCCTTCATAAATTGGGCGTGATTCGGCGCAAATAACATTGAAATGGCGGCCAGCGCGTTGTGCATGTGAAAGTGCATACTGAACCGTTGTACTGTATGAGAGCGTAACGATTGTGCTTCCATCTTCAATCAGATTCACAAGGCTCTCGGCAACATGAATTGCATGCTGGCGTAATTGGCGCTTGAAATCATTGGTGGATGCTGCGACAGCGCTACGTAATTCACGCGGCGTCTCGGCCTGTTCGATCTTCCAAAGCATATTGCTGACCAGATTAACCAATGGCGCACACGCTGGCCGTTTACGAATAATATCCCATCCAGTTGCAAGAAGTTCCTGGCGAAAAGCATCCGGCGATGCCGCTTCGCCACTACCTGCACGACGCAAGAGAATGTCGGCTGCGATTTCTGCGATTTGAGCGGCGCTGAAACGCTGCTCAGGCGCAAGCGTACGAAGTGATTGTTCAAACTGGGATTCCACAGTCGCCTCACATTCCTGCGGCTCCCGCTTCATTGGGGGTTAATCAGGTCTTGGGTATGTGCCTTCAACATCGCGCACAAACCTGAACTAGTGCTAATGCGCTAAAGCGCCATTGTGTGACAGGCACATGCCCGTAACATACTCTACCTGGATGAGACCAAATATGCCCTAGATTGCAGACGTTAGCGGGAACTGGGCTAACAGTGCCCGTACCGTCGACTCAAGCCGGTCGATTGCGAATGGTTTTGCCAAATACGGATTGCCAATCTCTGCAAGACGTTGTTGTGTTGTATGGGTCAGTGTATCACCTGTGACAAAAACCAACCGATGGGCGAGCTCGGGATCGCGCTCCCGAATAGATATAAAGAGTTCAAATCCATTCATACCAGGCATTTTCACATCGGTTAAGACCATATCGAACGTCTGCCGATCCAAGAGTTCAAGCGCGGCAGTTGCACTTGTCACAACGCTTGGTGTGTGGCCAAGATCATGCAGCAACCGTGAAAGCAATAATGCAACAGGTTCTTCATCATCGACAACCAGGACACGACAAGTTGGTTGTAGCTCCATCGTACCACTTTTTCCACTACTCTGGTGTGTAGGGGAAACGTCGGCAGCCTCTTCCATAATTGGGAGCTCAATCAGCATGCTCGTACCGATCCCAATCTCACTCTCCGCCCAGATCCGCCCACCATGTTCCTGGACGATGCCAAAACAGATCGAAAGCCCTAGCCCTGTTCCCTGCCCAACTGGCTTAGTTGTGTAAAATGGGTCGAATATTTTGCTGAGGCTCGCTTGTGGTATTCCAACGCCGGTATCACCAATCGCAATCCGTATATGGCTCCCACCATTTAGTTCGGTGTTCGATGGTGCAATCGCGGTTTTGAGTGTGAGAATACCAGGGCTAGATGTATCACGCTCGACCATAGCCTGATGTGCATTATTGATCAGATTCAGAAAGACTTGTTGAAGCTGGAAGGAATCCGCAACGGTGTGTCGGAGATTCGGGTCGAGTTGGAGATCTACCCTGATATTATCGACGCGTAACTGGTAGGCGCGTAGGCTGAGTGTGCTACGAATAACATCATTGATATCTACAAGAAGCCGTTGTGGTTTATGTTCACGAGCGAAGACAAGCAGATTCTGAACGATTTTGCCGGCGCGCTCGGCTTGGGTGCCAATATGGCCAAGATCCTCACGCACTTGCTCGGAAAGGTCGTTCCCACGTAACATCAACTGTGTGAATCCCGAAATACTTGTGAGTGGATTATTCAATTCATGTGCGACTCCTGCGACGAGTTGGCCAATCGCAGAGAGTTTTTCGGATCTCAGCAGTTGTTCTTCCAGCCGCCGCCGCTCAGTCATATTACGCGCAATACAATGGAAGTTTCCTTCGTTCGCCCAACGCGCACTCACCTCTAGAATAATAATCTCTTCGTCGCTACGGCGCAGGCGTAGCTCAAATGGGGCAATACTTCGCCCGGAGAGGAGCCCAGCAAATGCACGAGCCGCAGGTACCCAGGTTTCTGGTACCGAAAACTCGCGTAGGCTATGCCCAAGCAGATTTGCTTCAGCGTAGCCAGTAAGTTCTGGGCCAACTTTATTCGTACTTGTGATGCGTAGATCGCGATCAAGCGTGAAGATCAGATCATAGGCATTGGCGAAAATATCGCGGTAGCGTTCTTCACTGGTTTTTACCTGTTCGTAGAGCCGCGCATTGTCAATGGCAATTGCAGCATAATCGGCCAATGCCGAAAGCAGATACTGATCGTTTTCGGTAAAGACGCGTTCAGCTTGCTGATTATCCACCGCAAGCACACCAATGACCGTGTTTCCGACAATCAGTGGAACCTGGAGAATTGATCGTACGAGGAACCCGGTCTTGATTTTGAGTGGCGCGCCTTGAGTCGCTTTATCTAGCCGAATTGGTTTGCCAGTTCGAACGACCTGCCCAGCAATACTATCGTCGATAGGCATACGTAGCTTTTGGGCGCGCTGTTCGCCAAGATTCTTGGCAGCACGCAAATAGAGCTCATCGGCATGCGAATCGCGTAGGAGCAGAAATCCTTCTTCGGCACGTGTAATATAGACGCCAGCCTCAACGATTCGAACGAGCACTTCTTCGAGTTCAAGTAGTGAGCTCACCGATTTGCCAATTGAATACAATACGGTGAGCTCTTGAACACGCTGACGTAGATTGCGAGTCAGTTGATCTTTTTCGCGTGCGAGCCGCCGTTCTCGCAAGGCATTGTCAATAACTCCCTGTGCTTCGGTTTCGCTAAATGGCTTGATCAGGTAATTGCGCGCACCCAGCCGAAATGCCTCAACAGCAATGGCTTCTGAGCCATGGGCTGTCATCAGAATGACTGGGACATCATAGCCTTCTTGGGCGATCAAACGTAATAGATCGAGGCCGCTAATATCGGGGAGTTGGAGATCGAGCAGAATGAGATCGGGCAACTTTTGGCGCAACCGCCCGAGGCCCTGGCGGCCCGTGTTTGCGATCACCGATGTATAGCCAAGTTCTGGCAGAACATATTCAGCAAGCATGGAACAGATTTGCTTGCTATCATCAATGATCAGTATTTCTTCCATACTACCCGCTACAGAATCACTCACACCCGAGCCTTGCTTCGGCGATCGTTATAGTATCGCCAGACATAGGATGATGCCATTATACATAATCTAATCGCACAAGCCAAGTACTATACTATACGCTATTGTGTCAAAATGATTCTTCATCATGTTCTCATTCCATCCTCACGCCAGTCTTAACCATTTCTGGCAATATGATAGCAGCGGGGAATGTTCCCCGAGATCAACAGAAAGCGAACAGACTGTGAACCGAAATCTTCAACTACTCTTTGTCGGATCGCTGCTGATTGCGCTCATTGCTGGAACTGTTATGGGTGCGATTGCCGGTGGTGGTGTTGCGATGTTTCTTGGCGAGCGTGCTACGGCCACCGTAACAGCCCGCGCGATTCCTGCCAATGTAGCTCTTGCTCCAACAGCACCTGCGCCACAGAATGATACCAAGTTACAGGTACCACCTGCGGCTGCATTGCTACAACCGGGCGATCAGCCAATTGTGCAAGTTGT
>JANLSE010000158.1:0-6852 GCA_031362265.1 Roseiflexaceae bacterium | reverse complement strand
GGTTGCCTTACTGATTGCTTATCTCCCAACCATGTACTCAGCCTTTTCACGGCGTGAACTGGCAGTTGCCATGCTGGAAGTGCGCGCCGGCTCACCGCCCTCGGCCATTGAACTTTTGTCGCGCTACCATCGCATCGGTGGCATGGGTCGATTAAGCGATCTATGGATGACATGGGAGATCTGGTTTGCCGAAATTGAGGAAAGCCACACATCCCTCCCCGCACTCACCTTCTTCCGCTCGCCACAACCCGATCGCTCATGGGCCACTGCGGCTGGTACGGTGCTGGATGCGGCTGCACTAACGGTATCCGCACTCGATCTCCCACGCGATTCACAGGCGTCGCTCTGTATTCGCGGTGGGTATGTCGCCCTGCGCCGCATCGCCGATTACTTCCTTATACGTTATAACCCCAACCCAAAGCCCGACGACCCGATTTATGTCTCGCGTGAGGAATTCGATGAAGCGCTCAACAAACTCGCACTGGCTGGGCTACCACTCAAACCGGATCGCGATCAGGCCTGGAGCGATTTCGTCGGCTGGCGTGTTAACTACGAGCAGGTATTGCTCGCGCTATGCAATCTCACCTCCGCCCCCGAAGCGCCTTGGTCATCCGATCGCGCCCCACGCCGCATTGGAGCACCGCCGCTGAAGCGCAGAGCGTAAAGCGCAGAACGCAAGACAAGGAGACAAGGAGACAAGGAGACAAGGAGACAAGGAGAACAAGGAGACAGGGTGACATTTTGCTGCTCCAACACTCCATCGCTTCATTGCTTCATTGCTTCATTGCTTCATTGCTTCATTGCTTCATTGCTTCATTGCTCCATCGTTCCGCTCTACTGTTCCTGCTCAACCAACCCATAGTGTGATTTGAGTGCCCCTGGATCAATCGCATCATTGCTAAGCTGGTAACGATTGTCAGTCGAAAACCGTAATCGGTTGCCTGTCAGGTTCGGCAATGCTTTGTGGATGGTATAGGAGCGGAAGAACAGCGCGTCACCCAGCTCATAGTCGGTTGTGTGCCATATGGCATCATCGGTTGGCACACCATGCCCACCAACCGCACCTGGATGCTTCACCGTGTGATCGAGGTAGCCCAGTGTATGTGAACCAGGCCATACGGCAAGGCCACCAAGCTTGATCGGGCATGCACCTAGTGGAGTCCAGCATGAGTAGGTATCCACACTACCCCGGATATAAAAATGATCCTGGTGTGCTGGGGTGGTTGCCTCGGTATAGTTTGGCCATGACATGCGCCCAATCCGGCGCGGGTGGATCAAGACATCACCCTGCAAGAGCATCGCAGCAATCTGCATAAGGCGCGGATGGGCCGGGAAATCGTGGAAGAGCGCCGTTCGTAGTACTTTGCGATACACTGCCATGTAGGCTGGATGCCCTTCCATAATTGGTGCTAAATCCGGGTGTGCAATGCCATCAATCAGATCATAGTCTGGGTCGAGCCAACCAGCCGCCGCACAGTGTTCTAATACTGCACGCCGTACCGCAATAACATCCTCGGCAGGAATCAGGCGGCGGAAAAAGAGGTACCCGGTCGTCTCCATTTGCTGGCCTAACACCGTAGCAGGGCTCAGCGGGTCGGACTCAATAAACGGCGCGATCCTCATATCAGCCATACATGTCCTCTATCTTGGTTTCAGGTGCGGCTCAAGCAACACTATCTTACCACATTCGTGATCTGTCCTGAGTGAGACTCAACCGTTTGCGGCCAACAAGGTATAGGCGAACCTCGTGTTTACCCCGACGCACCACGACCGTAGCACCCTGAGCGCGCAACAATTGATGGTATACTGCTGCCTATGCCAAAACCACCTGAGATTCAACTGCCACCGAACTTGCGTGAGCGCCTTGCCCAAGGCCATCCGTGGGTGTATCGCAACCATATTCCTGCAAATGTTCAGCTACCAACTGGCACTTGGGTCAAGTTACGCTGCGGCCCCTGGGTCGGTTATGCAATCTGGGATGCCGAAGGGCCGATCGCGTTACGGATCTACTCCGAGCGCCATCTGCCAGATCCTGAATGGCTCCTGGAGCAGGTACGAGCGGCATGGGAACTACGTGCACCACTCCGAGCTGCTGGATGTACAGCCTTCCGCTGGCTATTCGGTGAGGGCGACCGCTTGCCTGGTCTGACGGTCGATCGCTATGGCGATTATGCGATTGCACAGGCCTACAGCGCAGCCACCGCCACACTCCTACCATACTTGGCCGATGCGCTCTGCGAATGCGACCCGACCCTCCATGGGGTTGTTTGGCGCGAATCAGATGCCAACAGACACATCGACACAGAGCCTGCCAGCGCCGAATCCCAAACATTCACCCCAAATTCCCGGCTACAGGTACTAGCGGGTGAAATGCCACCTGATCAACTCACAATAACCGAGCATGGGCTACAGTTTAGTGTCAATCTACAACTCGGCCAGAAAACCGGCCTGTTCCTAGATCAGCGTGAGAATCGGCGATTTGTCGAACAGTTAAGCTCCGGTCGCAGTGCACTCAACTGCTTCGCCTACACCGGTGGATTCTCATTGTATGCCCTACGCGGTGGCGCAACCATGGTAACCAGTGTCGATATCGGGAAAGGGTTGGCTGAAGCAGCCACAACTAACATCCAACTGAATGCACTCGATTCCAGCCGCCACGAATTTATTACCGCCGATTGCTTCGATGTATTAAATCGTTATGTCAATCAAAATCAACAATTTGATCTTGTCATTCTTGACCCACCGAGTTTTGCCAAGAGTAAGCAGAATCGCTATGCAGCATTACGCGCCTACACACGGCTTAATACCCTGGGAATACGCTGTGTAGCTCCTGGCGGGCTTCTGGTGAGCTCAAGCTGCACCAGCCAGGTTGGGCCGGATGCGTTCCGTGAGATGTTAGCCAGCGCAGCGCTCGATGCCAATCAGCGGTTGCAGATCATTCACGAGGCCGGGCAACCACTCGATCACCCGGTGCCTGCGCATTTCCCCGAAGGGCGCTACCTCAAGTTTGTTGTGTCGCGGGTCGCGGGAGTCGTGTAGATTGAGGCGCAGGGCCAAGTGCTTGTGGATTCTAGCGGTTTGGCAACTGTGCGCCATTGCGCTGCAAGAAATCGACACATGTCGAAACCTGGTATTCCGATAAGCCATGCAAAATCAGTGGGCCAGTGTAGCCTGCACGGTCAAGGGCGCGTAGATAGTGCCCATAATCGAGCATACCATATCCAGCCGCTAGGTGGCCAGCATCGCCATCATGATCCAGATCTTTTGCGTGGGCCAGCACAATATCCTTACCTAACAGCGCACATGCGTCATCCAGAATGCTATTCATCTGTGGTAATTCACCATCATGAAAGATATTAGCGCCATCCATCACGATTTTCACAAAGGGCGAGTTCAATGTATCGAGTAACTGCCGCGCCTTGTGTGCAGAGTCGACAACATTATTGACCTCTGGCTCCAGGGCCATAATAATGCCATACTCTGCCCCAATTGCTGCAATCTCACCCATTGATTCAACCATCTCCTGCCATGCCTCTGGCGTGCTATTATCCGGATGATTACGCCACATATTTTCGCGATTGCGCGTACCTGTTGAGAGAGTAATCATTGCTGTTCCCAAAGCCGGGCATGCCGCTGCCAACACCCGTAGGCGGCGCATTCCAAGCGCACGCTGTGCATGATCGGGATGAATGATATTGAATGTACCAGAAACTGCTGACATCACCAGTTGACGTGCTTCAAACTCGCGCCGAATGGTTGCCGATAATTCTGCCTCGATCGAATCCGGCATCTCCGGGAGTCCTGCACAATCCATGTTGAATTGCACAGCGCGTAAGCCCGCTGCCGCAACGGCATCCAGAGTGGCCGTTAGGTTTGGGCGCTCGAAGACCTTCGTGAAGATGCCAATTTCCATCTGAGTACTCCTATTCGCACTATGTTCCAGATCACTCAAGCAGAATCAATCAACCCAATCGTCCAGCAGCAAACCTGAGGCTCGCTATACTCCACCACTGACATCGGCCAGCCGTACGGTACCACCGTTCTCAACCGAGCGGGCAATTGCCACTATCGCACGCATTGTTGCGATACCATCAGCGACATTTGCACCTTGCTGTAGCGCGCCATGCAGAATCGTATCAGCAAAGCCCTCGATCTGGCGTTTATAGGTAAAACTATCTTCGCCAAGCACCCGGTGATACTGGCGATCTGCTGCCGAGAAACATTCAACATGGCTTGCCTTATGGTACCAGGGCAGATAGGCACGGCCCGTCACACTTCCGTGTTCACCAAAGACCTGAAACCCTTCTTCAAAATCACCCTGGATCGGCACAATTAAATCAAGGTGACCAACACTGCCATCGGCATAATCAACCGCAATAAACCAGCAATAGCTTGCGAACTTCTCAACGCAGCGCGCCTGTACTTGGACAATATCCCCGCCCAAGAACCGAGCCGTATCAAGCAAGTGACTCCCGTGAGTCAGCATAAAATAGCGGCGCTTATCGGCCTTTGGGTCGCCAGCAGGGCGGCGCGCATTGGCACTGGTTAGCATCAGTGGTTGCAGATTATCGGTCATGGTGTATCGATATGCCGAATCATAATACCAGGCTTTGAGTCCAAGTAATTGGCCAATCTGCTCATGAATAAACCGCTGTGCAAAGGCAATTGCTGGATCAAAGCGCTTATTATTGCCAACCTGCAGGATCAATCCAGTATCCTGCAGTTCTGTCTGCAATTGCTCACACTCCTCAATCGTCACACCCAGTGGTTTCTCCACCAGCACATGCTTCCCAGCAGCAACTGCCCGGCGCGCCAATGGCACATGAAACTGATCGGCAGTGCCAATGATCACAGCCTCAAGCAGCGGATCCGCCAGCATGGCAGCATAATCGGTGTACATCTTCGTTGGCCGATGAATTGCCGCAACCTGCTGCAACAGATCACTCGCCGCATCACAAATCGCATAGAGTTCGGCATTGCGTGCCTTGCACGTCGCCTCGAAATGGGCAGCCTGTGCGATCGGCCCAGCACCAAGCACGCCTACCCGTAATAATCGATCTTCTTTTTGAATCATATCGTACCTGATCGCGCATCACAGAGGACAATTGATTAGATCATAACAAAGACAGGGAGATAAGGTGAAAAGCGCACAGCGCATAACGCATAACGCTGGAACGTTGGAGCGTTGGAACATGTAGGCAAACCTTGCGCTCTTGCGCTCTTGCGCTTTTGCGTTCTGTGTTCTGCGCTAGAGCACGCCCGTTGCCCGCAGTAGTGTCTCCTGAACCAGTAGATCATGGGCCGTTGTTCGAGCGCGGGGTTGGTTGCCAAGCAATATTGCGACAAACGCTTCCGATTCTCGATCATATAGCTCTTGACGTTCCTGTGGTTCAATCGAGATAGATTGTTCGCCTTGGGAATACCCGCGTTGCGAAGTCGTGAGGCACAACCGGATGCGATCAGCCGGTTCAAATGGTTCCATCACCGCACTTCCGAGGCTACCATACACCTCAAAACGCCGGGCGGTTGGCGGTGCCTCGATTGCGGCAATATCAACATAGGCCAGAGCATGTGGGTATTCTAACACTGCAAGGGTATTATCGCTGAATCCAGCCACCGATGCACTATGGTTATGTAAGAAACTGGTTATCCGGTTGGGCCGACCAAGTAGCCAGACAATTTGGTCGAGCATGTGGCCTGCTAGATCGTAGAAAATACCACCAGTGTGGCGCGCGATCACTTGCCGCTGTGGAATCTCAATCCATGTCGACATATGTGCCCGCAGCGCATACAGATCGCCAAGCAGACCAGAATGCACCCAATCGGCAATCTGGCGAAATCCATTGTGATACCGAAACATATAGCCCATCTGCATCAGCAGCGATTGTTGTTCGGCTAAGGCAACTACCCGCTGCCAATGCGCCCAATCATCACCGGCAGGCTTATCGTACCAGACATGCTTGCCAGCTTGAAGGATCGCCTCTGTCTGAGCCAGACTCTCGTGGTTACCACCTTCTGAAGCTATCGCAATAATGCCTGGATCGCGTAGCATTTCATCAGCGCTTGTATACCAGTGCAGATCACTATATGGCCATCCAGAAGCTTGTAACTCACGCTGCCGTGCGCTATCTGGTTCAAAAACTCCGCTTAATTCGACATATGGGTTGGTACGAAGCGCGGCCAATTTACCGGCTGCATGGCCATGCTTCGTACCATATTGTGCAAACCGTAGTTTCATTCTGTTACGTAAGTGCTAGAACATCACTAAGCAAGGCAAAGCCTGTTGCATTACTGCCAGCACCAGGGCCAATGATTGTCACTTCGCCAAGCCACTCAACCCCCACGGTAAGTGCATTCATAGCACCTGCGACTCCAGCCAGTGGGTGGCTATTTGGTAAGCGTGTTGGCTGAACACTTGCGTATACTCGTTCTGCATCGCGCCAAACACGTGCAATCAATTTCCAGCGCTCGCCAGCACTGGCCGCTGCCGCAACCATATCGCGTGTGATTCCCGTTATTCCGGCACGATCAACATCAGCTGGCGTTAACTGCGCACCCATCAGCACATTTGCAAGAATAACCGCTTTGCCCGCAGCATCATGGCCATCCACATCGCCACTTGGATCTGCTTCAGCATACCCAAGCCGTTGTGCCTCGGCCAGAACATCGGCATAGTCACGCCCACGCTCCATCTCAGTCAGGATGTAGTTTGTTGTGCCATTCACGATGCCACGCAACTCATGGATGGCACCGCCCGCCAAATCGCTCCAGCATAGGCGTAATGCCGGTGTTCCCGACATCACTGTGCCTTCAATACCAAAACCTACATTGGCAGCCTCAGCTGCCTTACGA
>JANLSE010000151.1:0-4153 GCA_031362265.1 Roseiflexaceae bacterium | reverse complement strand
GCTGACACCGGCATCCCATCCGAACTGCACGAACCGATTGAACGCCGCCGTAAACAATCGGCTGGTTTCTTGCAGCGCGTCGGCTTGCGCGTGCGAGGGATTCAATTGTACGCGGATTGTTCGTTGCATAGTGTCTAGTATAACATACACGAACGATTACATAAGAACGTATGTTTCATACGGCTCCCAATCGGAAGTACACGCCGTTCGTTTCGCCGTACCCCAATTCCTTCCCACGGTCTAAAGACCGGGGGCTACCTTGGGGTGATTCGGTGTGAGCATCGCCTGACCCGCCAAACCACCTCTGCCTACACTGCTTAGTAGGTTATGATACTCGTGCGGTTGTAGGCGACCCATTCCCAGTCGATCTCCACTCCCAACCCTGGGCCTTGGGGTACTGCTATAGAGCCATCTTTGTCGATCGCATCGAGCGTATCGCGGTAGCCATCCTTGTAGAGCCGGATATCATGGCTGGCGGGCGCTTTTGGGTGAACCAACCCCATCTCATAGTAGTTAGTGTTACGAACAGATGCCATACACTGGCGTTGTGCCGGGCCAGGGCCATGAAACTCGATATCGAGGCCTAATCCCTCAGCGGCATGAGCTAGCTTCATGACCCCGGTGATCCCATCGTAGCCAACATCGCCGCGCAGATAGTCAGTGGCCTCGGCCAGGGCAAAATCGACATGCGGCTCAAGTGATCGGACATGCTCAGTCATCAGTAGTGGTGTCTTGATCAACTGGCGTAGCTTGCGATGTGCAAATTGCGAGATACCACCATCGCGGTAGGGATCCTCATACCAGAAAAAGCGTGCCTCATCACAGGCCCAGCCAACTTTAACTGCATCGCCGAAGGTGATATATTCGCAGGCTGGGTCAAGCATGAGATCCATCGTTGGGCCAACCGATGTACGAACTGCCTGAACCGTAGCGACCTCCTGTGCAATCGGTGCCTGGCCCCAGCCGTGGATCTTGAACGCCGGGTAGCCCATCTCACGACATTGGAGTGCAAACTCGCCATAGGCCTCCGGGCTGTCCAGACCGCCACTTGTGTCACCGTGGTAGGTACTGGCCTGACACGGCAACCGATCCTTATAGCCGCCGAGCAATCGATATATTGGTGTCTGATAATACTTGCCAGCCAGATCCCATAGTGCGATATCAACTGGTGCGAGGCCGATTCGCGCTACCTGACGCAGCGCTCGCTTGACATCGGCATAGATTCGCTCGCGTTCTAACGCATGTTTGCCGATTAGATAGTGGACAAACGATGGTAGGATTGCGTAATCGGCAGCACTCCCGCCCACATATTCACCAACCAAACCTTCATCGGTCAGAATACGGATGATATGGTTGGTCTGTTGAACTGTGCTGTCAGGAACGTACACAAGGTTGAAGCCATTGTAATCCTTACCCAGATTGTCCAGTGTGTAGGTATATGTATGAACCTCGATCCCGCTGATGCGTAGCTCCGCCATCCTGCACCTCCTCAACTATGAGTATTGTTCTGCAAAGGCTGCACTGCCCTGCTGCGACGATTGTATTATAATCCGCTATCGAGGTGCGTAGTGTAGAGAAGCCAGCGATACAACAATGTTCGATTGGCCTGAACGAGCCATATGTACACTTATACCAAGCTGCAACCAAACAGATACGGAACCACAGAGACACAGAGACACCGAGTTGGGTATACGAGTGCGCTCTTTGGGTCTCTATGCCTCTGTGGTGATGATAGAACCTAAGCATATTGGAGAACTTAATGCCAGCTATTCGCTTCGATCACTTCATGACCTTTACCAGCGCGAGCAATATCGATGACTATCTAGCCGAATATGTGGCGCAGGGGTTTGTCATCCATGAGCAGACCGTGCGACACCCACCTGGCCTGCGCAATGGGTTTGTCTCATTTGGGCCAGATTATCTTGAGTTCTGTTGGGTTGAAGATGTAGCCCAGTTTGCGGCAGCTGGTGCGGAGCAACGGGCATTCCGTAGTGAGCGGCGGCCATTTGGAATCGGCTTGATCGCCCAGGATATACAGTTGTTGCACAATGACTGGATCGCGCGTGGCTATGCGGTGTCGCAAGTTATATCGCGAGCACCCGACGATGCACCACCAGATGCACCGCCTGCATGGAGTTTTCAGGATATCCCACGCGATCTGCTGCCAGGCTGCCTGTGCTTTGCGCTAACATATCATGGCAGGTCACACGACAAGCCGATTGAGGTGCGAGTTGGGTCGAATACAATCTATGCACTGGCTGGGGTCACCTTTGTGGCCGCAGATGCGGAGGCTCGGGCTACCCGCTGGCGCGATCTTTTAGCTACAGGCACACCGGTGAGCACAGCCGACCTGGGCTTTGCAGTACAAATTGGCCCTCATGTAGCCACTTGGATGTCGCCAGAGACTTATCATGCGACCTATGGCCGAATCTGGGTAGCGGCGGCGCATGCGTGTGGCGAACTGGCGCTGCTGCATCTGTTAGCAACCAATCTGGAGCGGGCGCGAATAATGTTGGAACAGGCTGGACGTGTCGTCACTTCACACCAAACAAACGGCCAGGAAGCATTTCTGATTGAACCTGATATTCGCGATGGCGTTACCTTGCTCGTGCAGGAACAACCGATTGCCAACTGGCTCCAAGAACGGGCAGCGCGTACGGGTGAACAGCTGCATCTGATAGCCTGAAATACTCCTTCAACGCAAAGACACAAATGTGAACTGTCGGAGAAGGCCATTTCAACGCAAAGGCGCAAAGGCGCGAAGACGCAAAGATACAAAGATACAAAGATACAAAGATGCAAACGTGTACTGCGACGCACACCATTGGCTCAGGTACGAGGTTTGTTATTATCAAGCATATTCTACAGCCCGACAACTGCCTCTATTCGGAAGCCTGGCGAAGACAATCCTCATCATTTACCATGCATTCCTTCTTATTCTGGGCATGTCAGTCTGGTAGTTCGACGATTGCGATAATAGCATCATCTGTCCCGACGAAACGAGCATTGTGCCCTTTGCCGGTTGTATCTTCAACCAGCAGAATACTTCCTGGCCCAAAATGCCGGATCTCACCATCGCTAACTTCGGCTTCGTTTTCGCCAGCCAGCAGGAAGAGTAATTGACGACATGGCGCGTTCTGCCAATCACCCTGCCCACCAGGCGCGCAATGCGCGAACGCGAACTGAGTTGCTGGCGTAAAGGGTGAAACCAGGATCGGTGGCGCAGTTGTATCAGAAGGAACAGGGCTGAGCGCGATCTCTACCTCCTCGAAGTGCGACTCGCCGGATGCATCAGTATAGATGCGGACATACTTCATAAGTTGCTCCTTTGTGGTAGATGCTGTCATACTTCAGCCTGGGTCACCAGCCAGTCGATGATGATATTGAAGCGTTCCTGTGTGAGAGCGTGTGCTCCCTATTCAATTGTTCATACACCCATTCTCTGGCTACGACTCTCGCTACTTGATTGCAGTAATATTAAGCTCAGCATGCTCAGCGGTAGCAGGGTCGTCGGTATAATCCCCACACACTGTAATATCGCGGAAGCCAGCGATCTTCAGCATGAGCAGCACTTCGTTCTTGAAGTACATGATTCCACGCAAGGTATATGTTTCCGATGCAACCAAGGCACCGGCATTCCATTTTTCAAGCCGCACTTCACGCGTGATAGTCTGCTCTAGCGGGTCGATCTGAAGAAGACGAAACATGCCAAGATGCTCACTGCCATCTGCTGCAACCTGCCGCTGCCCATTCTCAGGCCACGGTTGTGGTAGCGCTTGGCGATACTCGCGCAGCCATAGATTCCATGATTCTGGAGAAGCGTATTCGGCCTCAATATTCAGCAGTAACGCGCCATTTTCCTCCAAATGGGCATAGCAGTGCCGCAATGTCTCAAGGTCATTGGCACGACTCCCCGCCAAACCAAACGAGCCACAGATATAGATCGTCTTATAGCGGCGCGGCAACTCGAAGGCATGCATCAGTTGCTCATACAGATGTGGCTCGAAGCCAGCGGCGTGTGCTTTGCGCCGGCACTGTGCCAGCATATCGCCTGAAATATCACAGCCGTCGATCTCAATACCGGCCTGTAGGAGCGGGAGCAGCAAACGCCCTGTGCCACACGCTAGGTCAAGCACTGGTTGACCATAATGGG
>JANLSE010000147.1:0-7670 GCA_031362265.1 Roseiflexaceae bacterium | reverse complement strand
GCTGACACCGGCATCCCATCCGAACTGCACGAACCGATTGAACGCCGCCGTAAACAATCGGCTGGTTTCTTGCAGCGCGTCGGCTTGCGCGTGCGAGGGATTCAATTGTACGCGGATTGTTCGTTGCATAGTGTCTAGTATCACATACACGAACGATTACACAAGAACGTATGTTTCATACGGCTGCCAATCGGAAGTACACGCCGTTCGTTTCGCCGTACCCCAATTCCTTCCCACGGTCTAAAGACCAGGGGCTACCTTGGGGTGATTCGGTGTGGGGACGAAGGGGCAACTGACATTAGTGCGCAAGTATGTAGACTCACAACTCCCGCTTGTGGTTGGCCAGACCCAGACCTGGCATAGCAGCGATACTGGTTATGATTATGATCCGTCGTTCGGCAACCTTACAGCTGTCAAAACCTACCCCAGCCTGGGAACGCGCACCTATGATGGTACCAATATCAGCTATGGCAGCCCAGGAAATGGAACCACGGCGCGCACGACAACCACTGGCTTTGATACAACCTATCACGCACTGCCCATAAGTGAGACCAATGCAATCGGCGTGACCCAAGCAGGCTATGATATGCGCATGGGCACGCTCACGAGTGTGACGGATCCCAACAATGCGGTGACCCAAGCCGAGTATGATGTCTTTGGACGAATGACGAAGCTCGTGAAACCGGGTGATTCGCTCGCAGCTCCGACGGCGCAATTCTCGTATGTGAATGCGACCTTCCCAGGAAATCCGCCGCAATATGATACGATCACGCAACCATTCTATTACCAGATCAACCGGCGTGTCACGACGGCTTCTAACGACACGAGCGCGGAGACCGCGCTGTTCTATGATGGTATGGGGCGCAAGATTCAGCAGAAACGTGAGAGCGAAGGCAACAGTACCCGCATGATCGTGACCGATCTGCGTTACGATGGCCTGAGCCGCGTGAGTGCAACCTCACAGCCTCAATATCAAACGACCACCCTTGCCAACTGGAACGTATACACCGCTCCAGGAGCCAGCCTGTATCGACCAACCAGTAGACCTATGATGCGCTTGGGCGCGTGGTAACCACCACCACACCCGATGCTGCGGTCAGCACGACCACCTACAAAATCGCGAATAGCCAACGCTTGGTGACTAGTTATGATGCCTTGAATCATGCCACACGCTCGGTTTCTGATGCCTTTGGGCGGCGCGTGAATACGATTGAATATTCGGATACTGCTGGCCCGAGTGGCCTGAACACCGTCTATGCCACGACCACGTATGGCTATGATCGCCTAGATCGCCTGACCAGTGTCTCAGATGCCTTGGGGAATAGCACCAGCCTGACCTACGATACGCTTGGGCGGAAGCTGACGATGACCGATCCGGATATGGGGGCGTGGGTATATACCTACGTATCCTCTCCAAAATCCCTGGTTAGGGAGGCGTGGGAAGAGCAGGCGCGGAGGTACGCTCGCGAATGCGGTCAGCTAAGGATGGGGTGGTAGCTGGTGCCATCAGCCGATCCCGGAAATAGGCCGAGACCCGCACGCCCAATTTGGCGGCGGTGGCGATGATGGTTTGGAAGGTGTCCCACGCGCATGCCCCGACCCGCGATTGTGGGCCAAAGCTGACATCGCGTTTGCGCACCCGCCGACGCGCCGCCAATTCCATATCATTATTGTGCAGTGGGAGATCGGGATGATCCAACACCAGCAACAACTCGGTTTCGTTGGCCGCAGTCTTGGCGATCCGCTCGTCCAGCGCGGTGTAACCCGTACGTCGGCGGAACAACACGCGAAACTGCTCCCGCAACCGATCCGCGTTGGCCAGGGTGGGGGATGCCCGATACGCCAGCAGGTCGCGATAGTAGGCCCAATAGTCGTGCCGGAAGGTGGCGAGGAGTTCCTGATGGAGCGGCACCATCGGAGCCAGTTTGGCATAGTGTCGTCCAACATGAATCCAACAGCGCCCGTGGTCATCCACCAGCCAGCGATAGGCGCTGGCGTCATCACTGAGCAACTGACGGATAATCGGCACCGCGGTTTGGGCGTGATAGGCTGCCACCGCCAAGGCATCCCAGACGAACTGGCGCTGCTGCGCGCCCAGCACGATCCCGGCACGCGCCAGCTGGTCGGTCAGTTGGGATGCGCTGAGGTCGTGTTCCCAAGGCAACGCCGCTTGCAGCCGCGCCACCAGCACCGGTGTCAGGGTCGTGGCCAGCAGCCACGCCAGGGCATCGTCGTTCATGCGGAAGAGCGGTTCCTGCCCCCACAGCACCGCCAACACATCCTGACGCGTGCCCCCTGGGCGGGTCTGGTAGACGGTAAAGAGCGCATTGCCAAGCACATGGCAGCTTTCGTTGTGCCCATCCACGCGTGTTGGCGTTTGGTCGGTGGCTTGCCACGGGCCACTCGCCAACCGCGCCTGCTGGATGGCCGCCGCTTCGGCCTGCCAACGCTTCTGTGCGTCTGCCAGCCAACGCGCAATCGTTCCGGCACCAATCGCCAGACCGACATCGGTCAGGAAGCGCAGCAATGCCGGCTGGCTGACCTGCGCATCGTAGGCCAAACTGAGTGCCAGCGCCTGCACCTGCGGCCCGAAGGCCCCGTGATAGCCATCCGGCAGCGGTGCGGTGATGGTCTGGCCCGTACTGGGCACGAACCAGACCTCGCGCACGAAGCGGATCACCTCGGTCGTCAGAACGATATCCTGCACCAGCACCTCCGTCGTCCCGTGGCGGATGGCATCGGCTGGCAGCACGGCGGGGTCGACGACACACAGGTGGTTACGGGTCACCAGCAGGGTCGCGTGTTTCTTGGGTTTGCCGCGTGCGACCCGGACGCGTCGCTCGGCTTCGGAGGAATGGTCCGTGGGTGCGGGGGGCACGGGTGGTTTGACGTCAGGCTTGCCTGAGCCACCCTTCAAGCGGGCGTTCTCGTCGCGTAATTGCTGGTTTTCGACCCGAAGGTTGGCGATGTCAGCCTGCAACGCCTCGATCGCATTGAGCAATTGCCCAATCAGGTGGCGGGTTGCTGGGTCAGTGATTGTTTCCAGGTTGATGTCAGGTAGTTCCATAGCTCAAGATACGCGCGGGAGGCTCTATTTAAATCTCTGCCCTGCACAATTGGACTCACCCAGTGATTATGGAGAGGATACATTAGTTTCATATTTGTCATGGACTTATGTTGAACGTCCTGGTAGGAAGTTAATCCTTGGGAAATCAGCGCGCTTAACTCATGTCAAGTTGTTGAGAACAGAGCAGGCCGACAGTAATGGGCAAGCGACCATTAAGAGCCCCTAGGTTAGCAGATTTAGTTAGGCAATGTCGGTGTGATTCTGCCGGTACTCAGGCATAAGCTGTGATAGGCTTCGTCCCAATGCGCTTGGGCGCAATCTTCTGGGCAGCCATTACGCAGCCAAATATAATAGGCTGTCTCGCGTATCAGCGCCTCGCTTGGCTGATTGGTTTCAAACCATTCACATGTTCCTGTCGCTGCATCATAAGGCAAAGACGCAAACCTATCTCGTCCGGGCGAGGGCTGTGTGTGGCGATAACATCCCGCACTCAGTGGGCATTGATATCCGGGACAATACAACATCGATAGTACTCCTATTCAATGCCATAATAGGTATAAAAGTCCGTAATTGGACATTGAGGTTGCAAGATTTGATAGGGAAAACACCACCGTACCTGATCGGGTTGCGTGACATGTTCCAAACGTTCGAGGATGGTGTTTGTGATCGCTGGTTTGGGATTCCAGGCGTAGTCAAAACACTGTCCCCAAAAGGCGAGGAACTGGAGTTCGGCTTCATCACTCATGGGCAATTGCGCCGTATAGCTCGGTGGGTACAACCGCCGGTAGGCTTCCAAATGGTACATCCACGAATTCCCAAGCACCGTTTGCGCCGCTGGGATGTGCTGTTTGATGTAGGAAAACATTTGGCAGAGCTCATCCTTGCGGGCTTCCATGCGTTCACGACTAAGTGGATGCGTACTGAGCCCATCATTCTTCATAAAATGGACACGAATAATCGTCGTATCGCGCACCCTATAGGTAAAACAGCCAAACAGCGGATTCCCTTCATATTTCGTATCCTCGGATGTTGGATCTGGCAAACGCTGTTCGAGATAATACTGATATATCCACTCGGTGGCATGAGGAACCCGCACCACAGTCTCCGCAAATTCTTGCCAATCCCGATGTTCGAGTGTTTTGGAGAAGGTCGTATAGTGTAGCAGCGCATCAGGAAGCGGAAGATCCAAGCGTTCTGCCAACCGACGAGCAAACTGCAACTGGAAATCGAAGAACAACAAGGTATAGCGCATCGACTGATAACTCCTCTGCGTTAGTTTATGCGTATGATTCCTAGCATAGCATACAAGACCAATAGTTACGCGAATTCGCATGAAGCAGGAGGCGTATATGACTGCGCTATCGGTTGAGAAAATCAGGGAGTTCGATGTTTGGTATAATCGCCTCGCCAGATATCGCCACAATCACAGCTGAGAGAAATAGATGCCCTTATGCAACGGACGTTTCAAGGCCCTGCCGACTGGGCTGTTATGGTCGCAGTCGTGCATGCAAATGTGAACAATCAGCTCCATGTAGCCGATTTGCCCTATCGGCTGTGTTCATGGACATTTGATGATCGAGCCAATGGTGCGTTGTGGGAAGATGCAAATGGTGTGGTTTTGGCATGGGCTGCCCTGCAATTGCCGTTTTGGTGTATAGATTATGCGATCCATCCCGCAGCACCCACAGATACGCTCCATGCGATTCTTGCCTGGGCTGACCAACGCGCCCGCGCTATCCAACAAACGCCATTTGCCCGCCCGATGTGGTTTGTCAATGCTATTGAAGGTCATCCTGATCAAGCTATATTGGAAACGTTTGGGTTTGAGTCACAAGCAGATGTTGGCGATAATTCATGGTCAAAGGTACTGTTTCAGCGCAGCATAACTGCACTTCCAGAGAAACGACTACTGCCAGATGGGTTTGAGATCCGCCCACTTGCTGGGGCACGTGAAGTGGCTGACTATGTGGCGCTCCATCGTGCAGTATTTCAAAGCGAGAATATGACAATAGGATGGCGCGAACGAACACTCATTCACCCAGACTATCAACCGGAGTTCGATTTGGTGCTTGTTGATAGTGCGCAACAACTTGCTGGATTCTGTATTGGTTGGTTTACAGCGCATGGCCCAGATGCTCAGCCAACGGGTCATATTGAACCGCTTGGGATTCGGGCGAACCTACGTGGGCAGGGTCTTGGCCAGGCCTTACTGATCGAATGTATGAATCGGCTTGAACGTGCTGGAGCTACCTCACTCTTGGTCGAAACCGATAACTACCGAGATACTGCATACCAACTCTATCAAGGAATAGGCTTTCAGGTGCGGCGGAACGTCATTGTCTCGCGAAAAGAGTATGGCACAAACACGACATAACGTTTACCTGATTTCGTGACGAGAGAGAGCAGTATCCATGCAGTTGAAGCTTGTCCGGCATTTATGGGGGATTACCGAGCCGTGGGAAGTGGTCTTCCCGCGCATCCAGGCTAGTGGCTATACCGCGATTGAAGCGCCGCTTCCGACTACAGGCGACCAAGTGCGCTTCGGTGCGTTATTGGAAAAGTATCACTTCGACTATGTTGCCTTGGTTCAGACCACCGGGACGACGATGGCCGATCATATGGCATCCTTCCGTGATCAGATCGCACGGAGCCTCAGCTTCCAGCCATTGCTGATTACCAGCCATAGTGGTTACGATAGTTGGGATGCGCAGACAAATGCGGCCTTCTTTACGCAGGCCCTTGAGCTAGAGTCGACCCTTGCGGTTCCTGTCGCTCACGAAACACATCGCGGGCGGATCTTGCATCATCCCTGGATCACAAGCCGGTTGCTAGACCAATTTGCGAGTTTGCGCCTGTGTTGTGATCTGGCTCATTGGGTGGTTGCATGCGAGCGCTTGTTGGAGACGGAAACAGCGATCATTGCGCAATGCGCGGAACGCTGCATTCACATCCATGCGCGAGTTGGGTATGAGGAAGGCCCACAAGTGCCAGATCCACGAGCGCCAGAGTATCAGCGGCATGTAGTGGCCCATGAGGGGTGGTGGGAGCAGATCTGGGAACGCCAAGCAGCACGGGGCGATAAGGTCAGCACCCTCACGCCAGAGTATGGCCCACCCAACTATATACATACGTTGCCATATAGCCAAATGCCTGTCGCAAACGTATGGGAGATTTGTGATTGGCAGGCGCAGCGCCAAGCAACTCGCTTTCGCCAATTCTATCCTGATCCTGAGTAAATCGTAGCAATACTTGTATGGCACTATATGCGGGCGAACACAAGGTTTGCCCAGACAGTGCAGCACACGAGCATCTATAAGGAGGGTGAGCCAATGCTGCAGTGGCGCCATATCGCAGTGTCTTGCTATTGCCGTTTACGGTGACGATCCTTATTCCGAGCTTGATTCTTGCGCAGCCAAATGCCATCAGCCTCGGCTGGGCACTCCCGATGCCCTGGCGAATCGTACTCATCGCCGCTGCTCTACTCTGTTTGGGTGCAGGGTTGTGGCTGCTCCTCCAGACCATTCGCCTCTTTGCAGTGCAGGGACAAGGAATACTTGCGCCATGGGATCCGCCGACGCGGTTGGTGGTGCGTGGCGTTTACCGCTATGTTCGCAATCCAATGATCAGCGGCGTTATCGCTATCTTGTTGGGGCAGAGTCTTGTGTGCGGTTCACGTCAACTGATAGTCTGGTGCGTGCTGTTTATCATCCTCAACCTCTTGGTTATTCCTCTACACGAAGAACCACACCTAGCAGCACGATTTGGCGCAGACTACCAGGAGTATAAGTGGCATGTTCCACGCTGGATTCCCCGCATCCGCCCGTGGGAGCAGAAGGAACCGGTTGAGATATGATCTTACCTCCGTGCAGTCGTTGGTTTATTCCAGTTGTGTCAACGCCTCGCGCAGCAGTGCAACCTCTCGGCGGACCGCATCCTGAGGGAAATCGTGATAATCATGCCGCGGTAATGGGTCGCCCGGCGCCACATCATCGACAAATCGTGGCGCTAACAACCAATGGAGATGTGCTATTCTATTCCCAAGCAATTGATAGTTCATTTTGAGCGGTCGGTAAACGATCTGCATGGCCCGACTTATGCGTAACACATCGAGCCAGAATACCACCGCTTCATCTTGCGCTAATGCAGTTGGCTCAACGACATGTCTGCCCCGCCAGATCACGGCTGCATAACCGCGCTGGATACCCCGCAGGTGTAGATAGCCATCTGACCATGGGCTAGAGAAGAAGCGAATCCTTCCGTCTACCTCTTCCGGGCGGCCTTCTGCGCAAAGGCTACATACCGAGCCGGAGAGTTGCTCGTGGTAGTTTTCTGGCCATGTGCCCATTGGTATTTCGCTCCTCTTTTACTCAGCTTATGCTAGGGATTCGTCGATCCATATCACCGGCAGTATACTTGTATTTGGATACTAAGACTCAATATGGACAATGCGGACAGGCTGTATGAAGCAAGAGGGAGCACCTACGCTCAGCAATTCCAAATGTGGCGCATCGATCAACATAGCTTGCATTCTTTCGTCATCAGTGCTAGGGTATGTGCGTTTTCCGTTCGCCTTGGAGGTGGTATGAGCGCCACGCTCACCTTC
>JANLSE010000146.1:0-6398 GCA_031362265.1 Roseiflexaceae bacterium | reverse complement strand
ACGTAATATAAATAATCCAGCGCTAGGTGGATCGATATCGAGATGCGCAATGCCATCGGCAGCAGTCAGCACACGGCGGATAACAACGGGGCGTTCACTCAGTTCAGTTCCATTAAAGAGCTGCACCTGAATATTCTGTCCAGCACTTGGTTTACCGCGCGAGTCTACCACCAGTAGTTCGATTGGTATGGCAGCATCAATTGGAATAATCTGTTGTTTGGTACGGATGCCAATGTAACGGCTGGTTGGGTCGACTGTGAAGGCTGTTGATGTTTGTGCATCGGCCGAATAGATTTGTAATTGGTAGCGCAACGGCAAATTGGCTGGTGAGAGCGTTGTAGAGATTGGTAGTGTTAAGCGGCCAACAGTATTGGTGGTTGCGGTTCCGGTCAGGGTAGCTGGCTCGGCAATACCACCTATGCCACTCTGAAACCCTGGTGGCAGCGGAGGTGTAGCAAAGCTGGCACTGAGTGTCCAGGAAATAGGAGTACTCGCAATTGGCACACCACGATTTGTTTCGGCAAGAACTAGCGCACTGGTGGGTATATTCGAAGCCACAACTGAGGCTAGTTGAAGGTTAAGCCGATTCTGGCTGGCATTCGCTGGCTTGATCAGGATGAATTGCTCGCGCTGCGATGTGCCAAATGTAGCAGTCAAACGATATTGGCCGGGCACGAGATCATTGTTTAATGCTAGTGTCGTGCTATAGTTGCCACTTGGCTCAACCAATACCTGTGTTGCTGCATGCACTTGCCCTGCGGAATCGCTGAGTTGTATCCGGATCGCGCTGTTTGAACTTGGGAGTACAAGTGTGGTTGTCAACACCTGGCGGACAAACCCAGCGATTGGGATGCTCGTTCCTGGCTGATAGCTGTTTCCAGCCGTGAGCAGCGTTACACGATAATTATCGCGTACACCAGGCGGGGTGAGTTCCAGTGGTTCAGTGGTGATCAGCGCATGGTTTGACTCACGCGCAAGCGCTATATATGTGTGTGGTTGGCCGCCAGTTAGGCTAAACTGCAACAGACCCTGTTCGTCGGTTGTTCCTTCAAGGATGAGCACATCGTCCTGGTAGAGCGCGAGTGGTACCGAGGGCACAACTGTGTTGCTAAATGCATCGGTGGCCCAAATCACGCCGCCCGATGCGCCAAACTGAAACATGAGGCGGGTACGTGAAACCGCGAAAATCAGATCAGCGCGTGGCCCTTCGGGTGTGCGGATGCGTAAATAATACATCCCAGGTACGAGCGCAGATCCATCGTCTGCAGTGATCGCCAGACGATCTTCAACGGCCGCATTAAGGGTATCGCTGAGTGGGAATGCCCAGCTGCGGCGTAGTGGGCGTTGGTAACGCTCTGGGTCGAAGCGCTCCCAATCAGCCTCGCTAAAGATACGTGTTCGTACAACAGTGGCTTCATCCATATCAAACAGATCGAGGCGCAGTGCCGATGTGTTTGTGCGACGTACCAGTAGATCGATCGGTTGATCGGGTAGGAATTGTGTAAGATGCCCATTGATTTCTGGCAAAGAGAGCGCCGGAAGTGCGGGCGCCGTTGCAAAACGAATGGTTGTGGAGATGCCCAGTGCATCACCATTGCGGGCAACAAGATCGGGCGCGATTGTCAATGTGTAGGCAGTTGCGGCACGCAGCGTGGCCCCAATGCGAAGCTCACTACCCGCTCCGGTTACTTGCACATCGCTGGTATCTGGCTCGAAACGCAATGCGCGTTGCAGCGTTTGCGGCTCGACTGGGGTACTAAAGACGAGGCGAATCTGTTGGCTAGGCGGTAGAATCTGGCCTTCTCCAGGGAAGCGGCCACTGAGTGCTAGGCGTGGAGCCGTATTGAAGCGTAGTGTTGTATATGTATCGGTGCCAAACTGTAGAGTAGCCCGATAGGTGGTGCCGGGCTGCCAGCCGATGGTTGGGGTAAATGTGATCACCTGAGTTTGATCTGGCAGAATGGCGCTTACTAACTCCCCGTTTGTGGTAGGGGTGATCTGCAATGATTGTTCAAGTTGTGCTGTAGCAAGTGCTTGCGTAAGGGTGATGATCAGTGGCGCGCGCAGTGCCACATCGCGGGCACTATCGGGTGGGTTGGTAGTAATGATCTGCGGCGGAGCGATATGGAAGCTCCAAGTAAATGGTTGACCGAGCGTTCCACCATCTACATCGGTGAGGCTGGAATCTAGTGTCGCACGATACTGTTGGCCAGGCACAAGTGGGCCAGCGACATGGAACAGCAGTGTTGATTGATCGATCCAAAGCGCTTTTCCACTAATCGGTGGATCGAACTGTAATGCTGGGAATGGTACATCACGCAGCACTGCCTCAGCTGGCACCATTACGCGGCTAAAGTTAACCACAATTGGTGTGATTGGTGCAATATTAGTACTACCCTCTGCTGGGGTTGTTGCGCGTACTGCTGGCGCAGGTACTGTCCGAAAGTCTACCTGAATAGGAGCCGCTAATGAGCCAAGACGCTGACCAAGGGCTGTTTCGCCGATGGTGATTTGATAATTGGTTGCAGGCCGTAGGCTTTGTGTTGGTGAAATAATCAGTGTTGTGAACGCTGGATCCCAAATCAGGGTAGCCGGTGTTTTCGGGTTGACCTGGAGCGCCGCTTCAACACTGCGCGGGTTCATAGGCCCATCAAAGGCAAGGGTTGGGCGGGCACGTACCGCGACCGTCTGTGTACCATTGGCGGGATCAGCGCTGCGCAGTGCAGGTATTGGTGCGATACGCGGAAGCAGAAAGCGCCCGCCTATCAGCACCACTGCAAGCAGTAGGTTCAGGATGAGGATCAGCATCCAAATATTACTGAGCCAACGCAGGACGCGCACACGAGCTCCTTGGCTGCGGCCGTACACAATGCGCCCTCAGTATAGCATATGCAGGTTTAGGATGATGGCTGGAGCTGGAGTATCACCTGCAATGCTACAGGCACAATCATCGCCTGTACCGTTGCAAGCGATATTCGGGTGAGCGCACAAGCAGTAGTGCCGCGCTAAACAGCGTAAGTGCGCCATTCAGTAATAATGCAATTGGTACACCCAGTGCTGTTGCAAGCGCTCCCATCTCGAGATGCCCAATTGGTGCCGAGCCAATGCTGAGCACCCATAGGCCAACCGCACGCCCACGCTGCTCGGGTGGAACTGCCATCTGGATGAGAGTTTGCTGAAGGACATCAAATGCTGCTGCACAGCACCCGATCACTAATGTAACTGCCACTGCCGCTACAAGATTGCGAGTGGTCGAAAGGACAATAATCGAGAGACCATATGTAAGGAATATTGCCCCAAGAACGGGCTGCCGTGGCACGCGTTCTGGCAGTAATGAAAGAAGTCCTACTGCGATCGCACCACCAATCGAAAGTGCCGCGTTGAGTGTACCAAGCCCAGTTGGACCCGCCGCGAGTGCTTGTTGCGCAAAGAGTGGTAGCGCACTGATATGTGAGAAGGCAAATATCTCACATATCAACCCGATCAGAATCAGCGTTCGCAATACTGGGATGTTGATGGCCATCTGGATGGAAGCCATGAATGCCTGACAAAATGGCTGTGGCTCTGCCAAGCCACGATGCTCTTGTGGAACATGTAATGAAACCATGAGCAACGCAACCAGGGTGTAGATAGTGGCGACAACACCATAACTATAGGTAATACCAATTTGCGATATCAAAATGCCTGCAAGGATCGCGCCAAATGCACCCGCGAATCGGCCAGCAAGCGCATTCAATGCCAAGGCGCGCTGAGCAGTGTCGTTTGAAACAGTATCCAGTACAAGCGCCTGGCGTGCAGGGATGTCAAATGTTTGTATACAACCACTAATGAAGCCAAGTGCCATAATTTGCCAGATATGAATAGTGCTTGTTGCTACCAGCCAGCCAAATAAGCCCATAGCGACCGATGACGCCACGGCCACAACGAATAATTGGCGTGTTCGGTCGGCACGATCTGCAATGGTTCCTGCTGCCAGCCCAAATAGAAGTGATGGCAACATACGTATGGCAAAGATAAGCCCAATTTCGAAGGCAGTTGCGCCAATCTCCAATGCGAGCCAGGCCGTCAGGGTGCGCTCTAACCCTTGTGCTCCAATTGACCCAACGGTTGAGAACCATAGGCGGCGAAAGGCAGGAACGCGAAACGGCGTTGTCATGAGAGGAATACCTTGCTATTAACGCAGAGGTGCAAAGCAGCAGATACGAAGGGCCAGCCAATTGGCTTCTGATCCTATGGAGGTGTTTCGGATGTGCGATTTATTTAGCTTGCCAATATTGCCTGTAGCGCTGCATCGCCAGCCGGGCGTGCGCCATACTGCCCAACAACCCAACCTGCGACAGCATTGGCATAGCGTGCGGCGGCACCCAGATCACCATCGCGCCGGAAGCGTGCAAGGAAGGCAGCATTGAATGCATCACCAGCACCAGTGGTATCAACTACGGTTGTGTCGCTCGTTGGATGGTGGCGAGCATATGAGCCGCTAAGCACATAGCACCCGTCGCGATCTAGTTTGAGTACAATCATTGCTCCTGGGAAGCGGCGCGCTAGTGCGCGAGCGATCGCCTCGGGATCACGCTCACCAGTCAACGCCATGCCCTCATCACGATTTGGAAAGAAGATATCGACTGGCAGTTTGTTAATGATCTGATTGAAGGCATCATGGCCTAATTCGCGGATCATCTGATATGAGGCTGGATCCAATGATACTGGAACCCCTGCCGCACGAGCTGCCTGGGCCGCAGCAAGAGCCGCAGCGCGCGGTGGATCGGTAAAGAGCGACCATGCGGTGATATGGACATGCCCAGCACTGGCAATTGCGTCGAATGGCAAATCTGCGGGCATGAGTGCGAAATCGGCCCCTTGGTTGGTGACCATACTACGCTGGCCAGCCCGATCAATCATGGCAAGAATAACACCCGTGCCCCGCTCGGTGGTACGTGGTGTATGCAGCGTAACTCCCTCACGAGCCATATCGGCCAGGATAAGATCACCAAACACATCGCTGCCAATCATGCCAACAAAGCTAGCTGCTGCACCGCAGCGTGCAACCCATGCGGCGGTATTCGCTGCTGAGCCGCCAGGTGCCAGCGCAATCTGGCCGGTAATATCGCCACCAGGTAGCAACAGGGCATCTGGCTTGACGAGCACATCCCAAACAAGATCGCCGACAGCGAGAATGGGTGGTGAATCAGACACAGATCAAACCTTTCTGAGCCGACAGCCTATAGCGCACAATCGGAACCAACGTATCGCTTGCGATAGGCTTAACATTGTGCGCTAATCGAGCCGATGTTGGTCGTAGCGTTCCCACAGCGGGTGCTTAGCGCAATCCAGGAGTTTAGGATTCTTGCGAAGCAAATACTGGCGAGCGTTACTAGCTGGAATAATCTCGCGGTTGATACGGCCCTCCTTGTAGAGCGCCATCACCTCAGCATAATATTCGGGAACCTGGAGGTTCACCAATGCGATCAGAACATAGGCTGCAAATGTCGAGTCATCGGTACTGATCAACCGTTGATGTAGCCCTGTAACGACCGCTTCACGTAGCTCTGGGGCGACAGCTGTAGCATACGCGAGGCTTGTTAATGCTGCACTGCGTTGCTCCTGATGGTTTGCCTGATCATCAGCATATTCCCATAGTTGGGCGACTGCACTTGCCCCCAAGCTGCCAAGTATCTGTGGTAATTCGCGATCCCACAGATCGGCTGCAACATTGCGTGGATCCTCACGGTCGTATGCGCCCGTTGGATCTTCCATTGGGTAAGCCACAAGCAGATTCTCAATGTAGCTTACATCCTTGATTTCACCTAAGATGCGCAATGCATGAATTGGCCCATAACAGCCGGGCGGTGCTTCGTAGATTGCATTCGTATCGGTTGCCAACTCAAGAAGTGGCTCGATTGCGGCTTCGCCAAATGCCAGAAGGCGCTGTGCGAGTTTCTCTGGCGGGCGCGTGCCAATCCGCGCGAGCTGCCTTACGAGTTCACGTGCCTCAAGATGGATCAGCGTGGTTGTCATAATATTCCTCTTCGCCAACTATTCGTGATGCTATTGTACCAGAGTCGGAATGGCCACTTGCAGGCCAGCTCCCATGGGTAAGAAAACTGGCTAGTGGTCGAAATGTACGGCGATGTTGGCCGGTTGGGCCATAGGTATGCAGGGCAGCCTGGTGAGTTGCGGTGCCATACCCTTTATGGCTAGCAAACCCATAGTCTGGGTAGGCTGAATCGAGCGTAACCATCATGCGGTCGCGTGCCTCTTTAGCGAGAATTGAGGCAGCCGCAATTGAAAAGCAGCGTGCATCACCCTTGATGAGTGCTTGTTGTGAACACGGCCAGCCGTGTAGTGTGACAGCATCGATGAGTAGTGAGTCGGGTAAGAATGGCAGCTGCAAGAGT
>JANLSE010000125.1:0-9362 GCA_031362265.1 Roseiflexaceae bacterium | reverse complement strand
TTGATGGACAGCGCTATGTGGACATGTGCCTTTCGCATGGAGCCTCATTACTGGGCCATAACCACCCGGCAATCAAACAGGCGGTACATACAGCACTGGATCTTGGGATCATCTGTGCCTATGAGAATGAGCATCAGGTGCAATTAGCTGAGCGGCTTGCCGAGATCATTCCATGTGCCGAACAGGCGCGCTTTGCTGGTTCGGGTAGTGAAGCCATGATGCATGCACTACGCCTAGCACGTGCTGCTACTGGACGCGAGCTGATCATTAAGTTTGAGGGCCACTTCCATGGCTATTCCGATGTGTTGAACTATTCCTGGGCGCCACCACCACAAGAGTTGACGACAGATGAAAGCATAGTACCCTATGCCGAATCGGCTGGCATGCCACATGCACTCTCTGAGACCCTGCTTGTCGTGCCATTTAACGATCCTGCGGCACTGAGCGCAGTATTTGAGCGCTATGGTACGCAAATTGCGGCGCTGCTACTTGAACCCGTTAATTATGATTCGGGCTGTATTCTCCCGGCACCTGGGTTCCTTGCGCTCTGTCGTGCCTTGTGCGATCGGTTCGGTGTGATTCTGCTCTTTGATGAGGTGCTTACTGCATTTCGGATGGACCTGGCCGGTGCGCAGGGTTGGTCTGGAGTAACTCCCGATCTAGCGGTGTTAGGCAAGGCGCTCGGCGCAGGAATGCCGATTAGTGCTGTCGTTGGCAAGCGTACAGTGATGCGCCATATGCGGCCAGAGGGTAGTAGCGAACTGAGCGGCACATACCTGGCACATCTTACGGCGGTATGCGCAGCCCAAGCGGCACTTGAGGTGTATGCTGCACCAGGGTTTTATTCCCAATTGAATGCATGTGCAGATCAATTTTATCGCGAGTTTCAACAATTGATTGATCATAGTGGTGTAGCGCTACGCCTGCAGCATGTTGGGGCGCGCTTTGGAATGTACTTTGATATCACAACCCCGGTTACCAATTATCGCGAGGCATCACGCCAAAGCCACGCAATGCTACAGGTGTTTGTGGCGGGGTGTATTGCGCGTGGAGCCTATTTTCATATGGCAGCCCACCATGGAATCTCGGCTGTACATGACGATACGGCGCTGGATCACGCATTGACTGCGATCGAGGGCGCGTTAGCCGATGTATATCAGATACATTCTTGACATAAGCAGTGTGCCACTTGGATTGTTAACATTTCATTCATTTTTGTTAGGGTTTCTTACGGAACAGGCGCTTGAAAGAGGCTATACTCAATCTATGCGAACGAACTAGTGAAAAATGTAACATATATGGATCGTCGCATAGAAAGATTGTCTCATGTTTTCTACAATTCGCTCACGCAGTATGCTTATTGCGGTTTTCAGTGTATTGGCGTTGGTTATTTCCTCGTGTGGCGCCCCCGGGCCAGTTACAATGACCATGACGGAGTATGCTTTCAAACTAAGTGCAACAAGTGCGAAAAGTGGCAACGTAACATTTCGGATCGTCAACAGCGGCGCGATTGTGCATGAGGCAGTTGTTATTCAAACCGACCTTGCGGCCGACAAACTACCTATGAATGCTGATGGCGATGTCGACGAGGAGAAGCTTACCAGCATGGGCGAGCAGGGCGATATCGAAGCTGGTAAAACAGTTGATTTAACGCTCAATCTCAATCCAGGGCGTTATCTGATCATCTGTAATCTGGCTGGCCATTTTAAGAATGGGATGTATACGGAATTTGTCGTAAATTGATCGCCGAACTGCTGCTTAATTTCGCGCTGCTGCTGGTTGCCTTGCTTCCAACGACAGCGCGAAGTAATTATCGGAGATAGCATATTCGTTCGACCTAACTAAAGTCAGGTGGTAGACCTAACTATTGTTAGTAGGCTGAACGATCAGCAAGCTGTTATACTAAACTGAAGTACCTGCACATAGCACATTCCAACCACACAAGCAGGCCATAGGCACTTGGTCTCTGTTTAGTATCTTCGAAGCACAACAAGGCGAGTAGAGGATCGTGGTATGGGTATCAACTATGAGTATTTCAGTATTACGAACGGCGAGGATGCAACTCGGGATTGTCTTAGTTGGCCTGCTGTTGATTGCTAGCGTCTCGGCACTTTTTACATACATAGGCGTTCGTGATCACGACCAAGACTATGTTGGCATGGAGATTATCGATCGCCAGCGTGAGTTATTGCAACAGCAGAGTTGGCTTGCCGTTGCTGATCCGCAAAATCAAGAGTTTGTCAGTGCCGCAACCGAATTTCAGGAAAACCTGTGGATTTTACGGAGCAGCGGCAAGATTGATGGCTCTAGCGAGGGTGCCCAAACAATCCCGGCGACACAAGATCCGATAGTACAGGCTGAGTGGGAGTCTACATCAGCATCGTGGCAGCACTTTCGCGTTGATGCTCAGGCGCTATGGTCACTTCCTTTAACTGATAGCAACCGGAATGAGGCGATTCGTGCTGTTCGCAACAGTATGCCCATACTTTCGGATGATTTGGCCGAGTTGCATGAGATCTATGATCAGCACATGGAAGCCGACATTCGCAACCTAAGGGAGCGGCAGTTGGCCGCATTACTGTGCGCTATTCCACTGCTGATCTGGGGGTACATCATTATTCGCCCGCGGATCGTCCGGCCAACTACAGTTATAACTGCGCCTGCCCAACCAACGCGCCTGCAAAAGCCCGCACAGCATGAGCTACCAGATGTGTACGACGATGACCTTGGGCAGTTGCTGCAATCCTTTGTGATTACCCGCCCGGAAATCAATGCCGCCAACAAGTGGGTCGAGTCGCAAATTAGTCAGCGAACCCAACTACTGATGTCGACATTTTGGCTTAGCCAGGAGATCATAGGGCAGCAGGAATTAAATCAACTCCTGAAATTAACCACCGATAAGGCGATGCTCTTGATGGGCGCCCATTCGGCAGCGATGTGCTTATATGAAAGCGAATCCACCTATTTGGAGTTGATATCGGCGCAAGGTCAAGTTGCCACGAGTATTGGTATCAATACCGAACCAGCAGCTGGCCATCCGATTCAGCTTATCAACCTTGCTGATGATCCTGATGGCACAGGATGCACCAGTTGTACATTCCACCAGGCCTGTGGATCAGCAAACTCCCTATCTACACCACTTCAGGCTGGCAACAAGCAGATCGGCTCGTTATGCGTGGTGCGGGAGCAAGATAAGCCTTTCAATTCTAATGATCAGCGCGCACTGGGCCTTTTCGGCAATATGGCGGCCGTAGCTATTCGGAATGCCCAACTCACACAATCGAGCCGTTATAGTAACCAGCAGTCGGCGATTTTGTCGGAGCGTAAGCGCCTAACTGCCGAGATTCACGATAACCTTGCCCAGACGCTAAGCTACCTTAATCTACGGGTGGAGCGCGCCACGCAACTAATTGCCGCCACCGACAATGAACGCGCAGTGGCGGAGATCGAGAGGATCCGCTCGGCCACCCATAGTGCCTATGATCAGGTACGGAGCGTGCTGAATAATTTGCATGAGTCAGAGTCACCGGCCAACACACAGGTGATCGAAACGATCACCACGTTTTGTGCCGACTTTCGGCAGGTAACGGGCCTAAGCGTTGATTTGGACGTTAGCGAGGCCGAGATCGAGCAATTAGAACCACTAGAGCAAGCGCAGATCTTAAATATCATCCGTGAGGCATTGACTAACGTACATCGTCATGCCAAGGCAACCCATGTCAGTGTGCGTGCCTGGCGTGCACAAGAATCCGTGTGTTTTGTGATTGCCGATGATGGGATTGGCTTCGACCGCGCCAATCTCCAGCGGCAGGATTCGTTTGGCATCGCAATCATGCAGGCGCGTGCCGAACGGATTGGTGGTAACCTAACGATCAGTTCTGAAGTCGGTAAAGGGACGATTGTCACGGCATTTGTTCCATTGAACGCTGTGCGTCGTCTGACAATGGTTGACAGTAATAGATTCCATGGAAAGCGAATCGCAGCGGGTGCTTTCCCAGAGAATTTCGTTTAGCGAATGAGTTGTGCGATGGCGAAGGCTCGTCTGTTATTGGTCGACGATCATGAGCTCATGCGTCAGGGCTTAGTGAGCCTGATCAATGCTCAACCTGATCTGACAGTGGTAGGGCAGGCGAGCGATGGCCTTGAAGCGCTCACATTGGCGCGGGATCTGCAGCCAGATCTCATTGTGATGGATGTCAACATGCCAATCAGTAATGGGCTGGAGGCAACCCGGCTGATTCATGCGCGCATGCCCAAAATATACATCGTCATGTTGACGATTGATGATCAGGATGAAACCCTGTTCGAGGCGATTAAGGCGGGTGCACGCGGCTATCTGCTAAAGAATAGCGACTCAACCACATTCCTGCAACGTGTGCGCGACGCGCTGGCAGGGGAGGCGGTCTTGTCGCCCACACTGGCCATTCGTGTAGTCAATGAGTTCGCCCGATTAGCCCAACAGCCAGTGATGGCAGATGCGTCCAAGGAAGAGTCCGATCTGACTCTCAGAGAGCTGGACGTGCTTCGCCATATTGCGGCTGGCGAGGCCGATAAAGAGATCGCCACGAAGCTCAATATTAGCCTCAACACCGTCAAGAGCCATGTACGCGGCGTTCTCACCAAATTGCATGCAGTGAACCGTTGGCAGGCCGCCCGGCAAGCTGAACAACGAGGACTCCTGTACGATTGATCTAACGAATTAGTTCCTGCCTCGCCGAGAATGAGGCCGTTTGCCACAAGCGTGATCTTTACGATCACGCTTTTTTCATTCCCCTACGCAGGCAGGTAGGATAGACATTCATGCCCTTAGGAAGCTATGCTATGCCTAATCGTTTCTCTGTTCTGGGCATGACTAAAGTGTGGGATGGCTATGAATCAGCATCACGTTTTGATTTTGGGCAATTCGTTGTCGGCCGAGGCCATGACTGAGGTATTACGTGACACTGAGATGTGTGTGACTGAGCGTGTCAGCACGATCGAGATAGCACTGGCGATATTGGCGAGCCGTGCCGTCGACGTGCTGATCATGATTGGCATGCCCGACGAGACGAGCAGATGGTATCTTTCGGCACTCCGCCATTACCCCGACCTACCGGTCTTGCGTAGCGATTTGAGCACACCCAAAATTCAAGTGATGATCAGCCGCTGTATCGAAGCGCGGCTCGACCCACTTCTGGCGGAGATTGAGGCATTACCACGGCGAGGTAGTGCCAGACTGGATCTGGAGCAAAGAATACGAGCTTGAATGGTGGGAGAGTCTCAGTTTATGAAGCACTTGGTAATCAGGAAACGGCACGCTCACCGAGCGCGAGGCAACCAAGAAGTAGGGTGAAACCTACGGAAAGCGAGAACATAGATGGGATCGAATATTCCTCGTCGTATCCGGCAATCTGCACTAACTGGCACATTGCTGATGATTCTGGCTCTGCTCATGTCGAGTATCGGCGTCACGGCGGTATTCGCTGCGGTACCAACATTCCCCGACAACATCATTGTCTTCCCAGATCGAGACTTCATCTCGGTCGAGGGTTACGAGGAGCACGCTGGTCAGACGGCTTTGCTGGAATTGACTCGTCCGGGTGTCGGCCTTATTGGCTCAGCAACCGCCATTGTTGCCACTGGTGGTGTTGCATTCGAGGTCAACCATCCCGGCGGAGTCTGCTGGGGGAACGGTACTACCTTGAAGGTTACCCCCGACATCCTAGCTGGTGACGTGGCGACAATCAAGTTCGGTGGCGTGGCGGTTGGCGACGTGCGCACGCAAGATGCGTTTGTTACGGCCGACGCAGTCCAGAACAACACCACGGTGACGGTCAGCGGCCATGTCGGCCCGCTCGTGAATAAGGACTTCACAGAGCAGCGTATCATAGAAGCGGCCCTGGTGGGAACCGAGGTTGCTAAGCGTGACGTTCGTGCTATTCCAGGGCCGCTCACGCTGTCTGCAAACGGCAGCTACCAATCAAGCCTGACGTTCCCCACCGCTGATACCTTCCTGGCAACCTACATCTTCCAAAACGCCGCCACCGCCGCGATCGTTGCTAACGCTAGCCTCGGTGAGCGTATGATGTCCTGGGAGGTGGTCGATGGTGCTGGCAATCGGCAGGGCATCACAATTGGCGAGTTTGGTGAGGCTGGCGGTCCCGGCGTCGGTGGTTGCCCGAATGGGCCACTGCAGTCCGGTCCTGCAGGGCCAACAAACGTCCAGGCAGCCCTGCAAGCCAATGGCAACATTGTCATCACTTGGACACCCGCTGTAGCGCTTCCTGGCACCCCACCAATCACAGGTTACCGAGTTCACGCGGTCGCTCAGACAGCGACCGTTAGTGGGGCGATCTCAACGCAGATCGAGATTGGTCGACGGATCACTGGGCAGACCGCCACTGGAACAACCATCACTGGCCTCATCCCATCCCCAACAGAAACCTATGATGTTTATGTGGTCTCGGTGAGTAGCGTGGGAGAGACCTTCCCGGCGATCCATGCCATCCCAGTGGCTGATCTCGTTCCGCCAGTGGTGACAGCCAGCCCTGCTGGAGGAACATTCACGGTTCCACAGGTGGTAACGCTGTCCTCCAACGAGCCAGGCCAGATCTTCTATACCACTGATGGAACGAGTCCGATTGACCTCGGTAGCACCTCGCTGACGGCGATAGCGTACACTGGACCGATCAACATCGCCGTAAACACTACCCTACAATTCGTGGCATTCGACCCATCAGGCAATATATCCGACATCGGGTCAGCAAACTTTGTCATCACCAACTTACCCACTCCTGCAGCACCCACATTCGGGCCTGCCACCGTGGGACAGGGCTCAATCAGCCTGACCTGGACAGACGCGCCTATCACCCCAGCGATCACAGAATACACCATAACGATCTACAGCGCCGCGACTGGTGGTACCGTCGTCAGGACACTGATACTTCCGGCGCCGGCTAGCGCTACAACCATCACTGCACTGACCGCGGGTACGCCTTACTGGGTAACGATCAAGGCGGCGAACGCCAACGGCTATGGCGCAGAATCAGCCAGGCTCGGACCGCTGACTCCACAGGGCGCGACCGTTGCTAACGCTGGCCTAGATCAGAGCGTGGTGCGCGGGTCACTTGTGACGCTCAACGGCACGGCTTCGCTTGGTGCAACCACATTTAGCTGGGTGCAGACTGCTCCAGCAAGTCCGGTGGTCGTACTGGCGGGTGCAAACACAGCGCAACCGACCTTCACGTTCCCTGCCACCTTGGCTGGCCCACTAACATTCCAGCTCACCGTAACCGGGCCAGGTGGTACTTCCAGCGATACAGTAACGATCTCGCCGCTTAATGCAGATCTGCTCACAATTACTCGCGCCGAATATCGGCGGGGCATTAATCAGTGGCGGCTTGATGGCACCGCGACCATCCTGGGTGCACCAGCCGGGCCGGGCAACACCGTCACCATCACACTGAATAAGACCACCGCCGGCGTCACCACATCAGCGCTGCTCGGTACGGCAGCTGTTGACACCCTAGGAGTGTGGACGCTGCGCTTCAACCCACCGGCGGCGGCTCAGCAGCCAACAGCCGCCAATTCGACCTATACAGTTACCGTTACATCAAGCAGGGGCGGATTGCTGGCCAACCAGCCGATTACCATCCGACAGTAGGACAAACGACGTTGCTGCGGTACCCACGTCTGGTACCGCAGCACGAAACCAACAACTGACAGCATTGCAATAGAACAAACGGGAAGGAGAATACCATGAAGGTACTATGGAAATCAATCCTGCTGGCCGCGCTTACCGCGCTGATCTTGGCAGCGGGCGCCCAGTCAGCGTCGGCGAACGCTGATCTTAAGCTCTACGGCACGACTGGCAACTGCAAAAACCCATTTCCAGGCGGCCCGTGTTCGGAAAACAGCACCCTTGTGCAGCTCAATCCGCGCACCGGTGCAGTGATCAGAGTGATCGGGCCGATCGGATATACCGTCAACGGGTTGGCATGGGATAGCCGCTCCGAGAAACTGTACGCTTCGACGGCAATCGGGTGCGGTGATCCTGAATCGGTCTGCCCCTTCCATGGCTTGATCACGATTAACACCAGGACGGGGGCGGGCACGCCCGTGAACCCAGTTGCGATCAATTTTGGCTTAACTGGCGACGCATCTCCAATCCATTCGATCACAATTGACTCGCGTGGGCGACTGGTTGCCTGGTATGACGAGCGGCCGCAGCCTGGCGTTACCGATACATTCGTTGAGATCAACAAACGAACCGGCGTCGCGACTGAGTTTCCCAATACTGGGCTCGATACCAATCAGAATGGTCTCTCGTTCAATGGGCGCAACCAATTGTGGAATATCGACACGGTTCGTGGCCAGTCCTCTAGTGTACTTACCCAAACCGCATATCGTCTCGATCCGCAAACCGGCAAGCCGATTGCCTCAGTAGCGTTGACGCCGCCCACAATGGCAGCACTTGGTGATTTTAACCCAACCAATGATCTCTACTATGGGCTGAGTTTCACACCATTCGACCCAGCTCAGGTGACGTTCATTCAGGTGGTCGACCTCCGCAAAGGGACAGTAAGGACGCTTGGGCAGACGATCGATAATCTGCATACATTGGCGTTCGTTCAGAACTAGGAGGATCATACCGCAGTAGCGATGATACTGAGAGCCGTGCGCTGAGATGTTTGGACGACGTACAGCGCAACGGCTCAGGAAAGACAGACCCTTCTGGTCGTGGAGGTGCGGCGGCGTGGTGTACGTGGATTACTCTTGAGAGCCACACTCCAAAAAGGACGCCTCACCATACATATACACTAACTGGCGTTAAAAATACATTTGGATTGTTGCAACCAAATTGCTTCAGAAAGGAGCAATCGAATGGATACAAAAATACCTAATACCCACATGTCCCGCCGTACCTTATTGAAACTAGGGGCAGCCGGGGCAACCGCGCTCGCGCTAACTGGTGCCGAACGCTTGATCGTCCCAAACTTGGCCCAGCGTGGCCTACTCTCACCAAACGGCGTGTTCGATGCTGCTTCGATTGCTTTGGCCGATGCGATCTATACTGAAGCCTTCCCGACCAGCCCACTGATCGTGAGTCCCTTCACCGATGAACTACCTATTCCCAAGGCCCTACGCCCAGTTTCCTCAGCCACATTGACGAATGACCTCTGGGCCAAGGCTGGCATCGCCGACGGCAATGCAGCACCAATGGTTCACCAGAGTTCGGCAAAGCGAATTGATACAGGGTTTGTCGGGCAGTACCAGACACACCAAATCCCGACGGGATCGATCCCTAGCGGCGTCACACCAATCATGTACCAGATCAAGCTTCAACTGGGTGAGCATAGCTTCACGACATCAAGGGTGCTGCC
>JANLSE010000105.1:0-9641 GCA_031362265.1 Roseiflexaceae bacterium | reverse complement strand
CCCGGCTTCACACCCATCCGCCGACGATTCGGGTGGGCCGCCACCCGCTTAGGCACTCCGGGTGATTGGCTGGCTGGGCGGCGCGACTGGCTGGGCCGTCTGGATACGCGCCAAGGCCCGCAGGTTGATCAGCACGTAGATCAGGCTATTCTGGTTGGCAATCGCCCGCCCACGGCGCAGTTTTGGGCGCAAAATCCCGAGCGCTTCAGCTTGGCTGTTGATCCGCTCGACCATGGTGCGTTGCTTGAACAGCGTTTTGAAGGTCTCACTGTCGCGGTCGAGTTGATGCCGAATACGCGCACCACGCCCTTGTGCAATCGTTGAGGTACAGCCACCCTTGGCGAAATGGGCGTCGTTGGTCGGGCATCCGTCGCCAGTGGCCTCCGGGTACAGCAGTGGGCAGCGAAATTTCTCACGCGTGTGCGGGATCAAGTCACTGCGATGCATGTAGGTAAACTGGAGCGTCATGGGCAACCCCGCCGCACAGATTGGTGCCCCATCGCGGGCAAACTGGCGACCCGCGCCGTGCTTACCGGTGTTGAAGGGTACCACCGCCATGCCATCGTCGTGGTCGAAATACTCATAGACGTAGTGCGCATCGAAGGCGGTATCCCAAATACCAATGCGCGGTTTGCGGCCCAAGCGCGCTTCGACCTGCGCCATCAGCGGGTGGAAATGGCTGACATCCGATTCATTGAAGGGGCGCGTACGCTCGGCCAGCACGACTTCGGTATGGTCGGGCAGACGGGTCACCACGATCCCGCTGGCGTAACCCCAGAAGATGTCGCTGCCGACCTGGAGTTTGCTGGCGGGTTTGCCCTCGGCCTTGGGAGCCGGGGCATCGAGCGCATCCGCTGGCGGCGCTGCGGCAGTTGGTTGGTGGAGTGCCGCGTCTGCCGCATCGGCATCGACACTTGGGGAGGTGTTGTGGCGCTTCTTGACGCCCAGTTTGCAGTCGGGGTCGCCCGTCGGCTGGCGGGTTTTGTCGAGGCGGCCTTCCTTAATATACTGTTTCGGGTTGTTCTCGGCCACCCAGGCCAGCAAGGCTTGCGTATCACCGGCGATGGTAGCACCAAACGTGGCCTGTTCCGCCTGGGGCAGCGTGTCCTGCAGCAACTGCACGCTGGCGGTGAGCAGAAATGCAAATCCATCGGTGGAGAGGGTGCGGAGCACCGTGCTGAAGCGCCGATGATCGGGCACACTGGCCGCCAGACCAAATCCGTGTGCGGCGCTCGGGTGGCATGGGCGCTTCAACCCCAGCCAGTAATAGAGCGCGGGATGTTCGCGTAGGAAGGTGCAGAAGGCCGGCATGGAGCGTTTGCCTTCATGCAGTTTGATCAGGAAGGCGGCGACAAACGGTGCACGCGGGTCGGGGTCAGGGCCAGGCCAATGGCGCTCGGGAGAACGTTCGGGGAACTGGCTCCAGGGCAGGTTGCCGAGCAGCGCCTGATACTTCTGCACGAGCGGGTCGGCGGCGACCCAGTCGGGCAGCGGCGCGCTGGGATGCATGAGTGGGCACGGGTCGTCGGGAACCACAATCGGCGGACGAGCCGGTGCGCGGCGGAGGGCGGCGCGCAGGCGGTTGATTGATGGGCGGAAATCGAGTAGCATGATCGTGTCTCCAACAGGTGGAGGGTGGGTTTTGAAGCAACAGCATCCTACCACCGGTTGGAGACAGCCAAACGACACGCATTGCCGAACCCATGTCGTGCCTGTCGCGCACAACGACATCCAATCCCACGGCCTTGCTCACCAACGACACCGGTTGTGGATGTGATGTCGGTTGCGCCAGCAGGAACGACCGCAGCTGTTGGCTGGGCGACACCAGATGTGGTCGCACATATGTTTGATTTCCCCCTCGCCGAGAACACTGAAACCGGCTCCCGCATCTGCGGTCGATGCACGCCCCGGCCGCTTCCACCACTCACGGTTCGCCGAGAACACTGAAACCTTCATGTACATACTTGCTCGCCGTCTGCCGTGCGACTTCCACCACTCACGGTTCGCCGAGAACACTGAAACAGCCAACAGATCCAGGTGTTGGGAGCCCAGACGCTCCTTCCACCACTCACGGTTCGCCGAGAACACTGAAACTCTAAGTAGACCGGAATGCCCGTGCTACGACTGCCTCTTCCACCACTCACGGTTCGCCGAGAACACTGAAACCATTTGTGATTGACAGGTTTCGTTGAAGCTGATCCCTTCCACCACTCACGGTTCGCCGAGAACACTGAAACATCCCGCCAACGCCGGGTTATGTGCATAGCCAAGCTTCCACCACTCACGGTTCGCCGAGAACACTGAAACCAAGCTGGAAGCGGCCACCAAGCTCTGGGCCATGGCTTCCACCACTCACGGTTCGCCAAGAACACTGAAACCCGCGCTACCGCGGCATGGTTGGTGATGGCATCCCCTTCCACTACTCACGGTTCGCCGAGAACACTGAAACACGAGTTAGCCATACCATTATGGCAGGGGCAACGCCAGCAAAACCAGGATTCGTCGATTGTTACTCCCATACATGCAGAATTCATGGGTTGCCAAAACTGTGAATCGCATGCTACAATACGTGTTATATACGTATAACTATGAATACGAGTGAAGGTGGATGATGCAGAAAAAACTGACGATTACGGTTGATGAGCAAGTCTATATTGGTCTCCATACGACGATTGGGCGACGACGCATCAGCCGGTTTATTGAAGATTTGGTACGACCGCATGTGCTTGGCGTGGATCTTGCACAGGGCTATCAGGCGATGGCCGCTGACGAGGAACGCGAAGCGGAAGCGTTGGTATGGATTGATAATCTGACAGGAGAAACCCTCGATGCAGCGCGGTGATGTCTGGTGGGTCAATTTTGATCCAGCGGTTGGTGGCGAGATTCGGAAAGAGCGGCCAGCCGTGATTGTGAGCAACGCGGCGGCAACCACCTACTTGAATCGTGTGCAAGTGGTGCCCTTGTCGACGCAAACCGATCGGTTGTATCCCAGCGAAGCGATCGTGCAGGTGCAGGGGAAGGCGCATAAGGCGATGGCGGATCAGTTGACAACGGTAAGCAAGTTGCGACTGACGAATCAAGCCGGGCGCTTATCCAAAGCCGACATGGCGCAGGTGGAGCGCATTATCAAGCTACAATTGGCCCTTGACTCATAAGACGGGGAGTGATCTGGATCGGAGGCACGGCAGGAGGAGTGAAAGAGCACGACTGCATGAGTGACAAGCCGTATTATACTAACGTGAACTTCCACTACCCACGGTTCGCAGAGAACACCGAAACTCCAACATCGCCTCTTTTTGTGCAAAATTTGAGTCTCACCCCGCCACACCAGAAGACCCGAGAACTATTCGTCGAACGGCTGGGCGATAAAAGCACCGGGGTGATGTGGGCATATCAGGGGCTCGGTGAAGCTGCGGTGGGGCAGGGAGATGCGACAGCAGCCCGAGAATGGCTAAGCGCCGATCTCCGACTGAGCAGTGAATTGGGTACACGTATCATGATCGCCTGGTGCCTGGCAGGTCTAGGGAGCGTTGCAGCACTTAATGAGAATTCTGAGCGAGCTGCACGGCTATGGGGGGCGGCCGCACAACTACGATCGACGCTTGGCTCTCGGCCAGCATCAGCCACCCGCGCCACCTACGAACACCTGCTCGCACTGGCGCGCGCCTACATCGGTGATGATGCCTTTGTCAGTGCATAGGACATCGGCACAGCACTATCGCTGAAGCAGGCAATTACTGAAGCACTTCATGACGAGAACTAACCACAGCATTGCTGCGCACCATCCCACCTGAGAGTGAAACCTCATTCCACACTGATTTGTGAGGAAGGAAGCGATGAATCCCCAACCTTTAGAACCTACAATCACGACGCCACTCTTTCCTGGGCTTAGCCAGGCCTTACTAAGCCTTTTACGCGAATTATCTGCGTCGGATTGGGCCAAGCCCACCGTATGCCCAGGCTGGTCGGTGCAGGATCTGGTCGCACATCTGCTGGGCGGTAATCTTGGCCGGCTCTCGTTTCAGCGCGACCGATTGCAGCGCAGTGATATGGCAAGCATCACAACCCATGCCGAACTAATCGCCTGGATTAACGAGCAGAATGCTGGCTGGGTTCATGCCGCACGCCGCATGAGTGCACCGGTATTGATCGACTTCCTCGAATTGACCGATGCACAGTTACATGCTTTCTTCCAATCGCTCCCGCCCGATGCAGACGCCGCGATTGCTGTCACATGGGCTGGCGAAACGACCTCAACCAACTGGTTCGATATTGGCCGCGAATACACTGAAAAATGGTTCCATCAACAGCATATCCGTGAGGCAGTACACAAGCCAGGAATGGCCGAGCATCAGTGGCTCCACCCAGTCATTGAAATTGGCCTACGCGCGCTACCATATCACTATCGTGCGATAGATGCAGCCGAAGATACACTGATTACACTCCAGATCGAAGGCCCTGCTGGCGGGGTATGGTCGCTTCTGTGCCAGCAGCAGTGGGTTTTGTGTGCTAATTCGCGTGCTGACGCGCAAACCAAGATAACACTAACAGACGACACGGCCTGGCGTTTGTTCTCCAAAGGATTAACCCAGCAAGAGGCGCAACGCGCGATAATAATTACTGGCAATCTGGCATTAGGCACACCAATCTGGGATCTGGTCGCAATTATGGCATGACCCATCGACTAAGAAGAAACAACGCTTAACGCAAAGTCGCAACACCAGACCCAAAGGGTACCCCGTGCGCAAAGCCGCAAATCATGGTTGGCCTGTAAGCGGTATAATACTATCGTTCCAGATCTATAATGAGGCGCTATAATGATCGAAATCGCTGAGTTTTTGCCGCCCAGTCCAACCCCGCTTTGGAAACTAGCGCGGCAGGCAGGCGTGGACTACGCCGTTGGTGGCCTACCATTTGATGACCCGACCAATGCTGGGGAACAGCCCTGGGATTACCTACCGCTTCTGCGTGTACAGCAACGCTATACAAGTGCAGGTTTCAACCTGGCAGTGATTGAGAGCCGCCCGCCACTCAACAATGCCAAACGAGGTTTGCCAGGTGGCGATGCGGAGATCGATACAGTTTGTACATTACTCGAAAACATGGGTCGGCTCGGCATCCCTGTATGGTGTTATGAGTGGATGACCGATTTCAATTGGCTACGTACGAATGTGGCAACCCCCTCACGTGGTGGTTCGGTGGTGACGAGTTTCGACAATGAACTCATGCAATCGGCACCACCCACCGAGCATGGCTCGATCAGTGAGGCGAAGCTCTGGGAAACACTCGAATACTTCCTTAAACGGATTGTGCCTGTCGCCGAGCGCGCAGGTGTCAAACTCGCTATGCATCCAGACGATCCGCCACTCTCGCCTATTCGTGGTGTTGGCCGGATCATGCGTAGTGTCGAGAATTATCAACGGCTGCTCGACCTTGTACCAAGCCCTGTCAATGGCATCACCATGTGCCAAGGGAACTTCACCCTGATGACCGATGATCTACCAGGGGTGATTCGCCATTTTGGCAAACAGAACAAGATTTTCTTTGTCCATTTCCGCGATGTCAAAGGGACACCCGAACGCTTTGAAGAGACATGGCACGACGCCGGGAAAACCGATATGCTGGCATGTATGCGTGCCTATAAAGAGATTGACTTCAATGGCGTCCTGCGCCCCGATCATGTGCCAACCGTCGAAGGCGATAGCAATGCCAACGCTGGCTATTCTGCCTTCGGTCGCCTATATGCCCTGGGCTATATCCGTGGCCTCAAACAGGCGGTGTATGGGTAGGAACGCACAAGCGCAAGAGCGCAAGGAGCGCAACAGCGCAAAGCGCAAGGAGCGATGAAGCATTGAAGCCGGGTACCCCGGCCAAGCATTGAAGCGCAGAGCGATGGAGCATTCGAACGATGGAACAGAGAAACCAGGTGCTCCTTGGCCTGGTTCTGGTCGGTTTTGCGCTCTGCGCTGTAGTAGTTCTTCGTGAGGTAGCATGCAAATCGCAATCACCGGTGGTAGTGGCAGGATTGGTCAGACTGTCCTGAATCAGGCACTATCCGAGCAACACAGGGTGGTGTGTATTGATCAGCGCCCGCCAGCAATAGTACACCCGAATCTGACCTATATCCAGGCCGATATTGGCAATTATGCCGATCTGGAGGCCGCCTTCAATGGCTGCGATGCAGTGGTGCATTTGGCGGCGATCCCATCTCCGCATGGTTTTGCAGAACACCTTGTGCACAGCACCAATGTTGTTGGCAGCTATAACGCACTCTGTGCGGCAGCGGCACTTGGCATTCGGCGTGTCTGCCAAGCATCGAGCGTAAATGCAACCGGTGCGGCTTATAGTCGATGGCCTCACTACGATTATTTTCCACTTGATGAGCAGCATCCAACCTATAACGAAGATGCATACAGCCTTTCAAAGTGGATCTGTGAACAACAGGCCGACTCAATTGTACGACGCCATAGTTCCATGGTTATCAGCAGCTTACGATTCCACTGGATCGTGGCGGATCGTGTGACAGCAGTTTCAGCCGAAGCGCGGCTTGGCGAAATGTTAGCAAAGCATCTGTGGGGCTATACTCTATCGAATACCGCTGCACGCGCGATTTTATCCTCGCTAGTGGCAAACATGCAGGGCCATCAGGTCTTCCAGATAGTCGAGCGCGATACGATGATGAGCACACCATCCCGCGATCTAGCGAAGCAGTACTTTCCCGAAGTGCCCTTTCGCCATGAGCTTCGTGATCATCAGGGCTTCTTCAATTGTAGTAAAGCGGCAAAGCTCCTGGGGATTGAGGAACTGTAGCTATGCGCCGCATCCCAATTTCGCCAACGAGCGCGCTCGTAGTAGCTGCAGTTGCATTTGTGCTGCTATTGGTACTTTGGTGGCCACGCACCTCACCATCGATCTTCACCAGTTGGGGTGGCGCACCACAACCTGCAATTGTGAGTGGGGTGGCACGCCAAGCACCTGCGATTCCTACTGGTACGCTGATCGTCAAGGTCGACGATGGCGTCTATGCCGATCAACATGCTGCATTGGAAAGCGATCTGGAGACGGCACTTACGTATGCAGTTGGGCGCTTTGGTAGTAACCTGCATGCACCTGTTACCGCTCATATTGTCCGCGATGATGGCTGTGCACTGGGTGGTATCGCCTATACCGATATTCGCACCGTGCAGGTCACAACATGCGATGCGATCCCACGGGCACGCGCCATTTCGATCTTGGCCCACGAATTTACGCACCAATTGGCACAGGATCGTTATGGCGCAGATCATTTGCGTGCAGATCTCATCCTCTCCGAGGGAGTTGCAACCTGGGCGGCCGGGCACTACTGGTTAAGTGGCAAATCCGATTTTCGCAGCTTTGTACGCGAACAACGCGCCGCTGGTCAATCGTACCCGCTCGCTACCAGCTATGTTGGCCGTGGCGTTGATGCCATGAATACACTCTACTATCAATGGGCTAGTTTTGTTGAGTTCTTGATCGACACCTATGGCCGTGATGCGTTCGACCAAGCGTACATTCATGGCGCTAGTACGCCCGGTTCCGCCGATTATACTCGCGCCTTTGGTAAAGATCTGCCAACCCTAGAGCGCGAATGGGAACAGTGGTTGGAACGGTAGAGCGTAAGAGCGCAAAGCGCAAAGCGCAAAGCGATGGAGCATTGAAGCCGGGTGCCAGACCCAAAGGGTACCTCGGCGAAGCATTGAAACGGTTCTTGGTTCTTGGTTCTTGGTTCTTGGTTCTTGGTTCTTGGTTCTTGGTTCTTTGCGCCTTTGCGCCTTTGCGTTTACTAAGCCCATTGCTCGTGTAATAACCGCATCTGCAAGATATGTAAGTTCAAGATTTAAGATAAGGGGATAGTGATGAATACAATGTACACCGAAAAAGCCGCACAAGCGGAGCAACTGCTAGCGGAAGTTGGGCTTGATTGTTGGTTGACCTTCGTTCGTGAGACCGCAGTTACGCCAGATCCAGGAGTGGAAATGGTCGTTGGGGCAAATGTCACTTGGCCCTCAGCCTTCATCTTCGCCCGCAGTGGCACACGCATCGCGATTGTTGGCCGCTACGATGCTGCCGCGATCCGGCCAGCGGGTGTCTTCAACGAGATTATTGGCTATGATGAAGGCATTCGCGCCCCGCTACTGGATGTATTGGAGAAGATAGACCCAAACACAATCGGCCTGAACTATAGTGTCGACGACAAGACCTCCGATGGTTTGACGCATGGGATGTGGCTGTTGTTGAACGACATGCTGCAGGGCACACGATTTGCTACGCGCCTCACAAGTGCTGGGCCGCTCCTGACACGCTTACGGGCGCGCAAGACGCCGAGTGAGGTAGCGCGTATTCAGGCAGCAATTACCACTACACAAGAGATTGTCAGCCTGATTGGCCAACAGATTCAGGTTGGGAAGAGCGAGGCGCAGATCGGTGCATTTGTGCATAGCGAATTCCAGCGGCGTGGGCTGCCAAGTGCATGGGCCTGGGATGCCTGCCCAATCGTCAATAGTGGCCCTGAATCTGAGCCAGGCCATGCTGGCCCGCGCGATGATATTCATGTTGAGCCAGGCCATTTGGTTCATATTGATCTTGGTGTACAGCAAGAGGGCTACTGCTCAGATATTCAACGTATGTGGTACGTTCGGCGGCCAGGCGAAGAAAGCGCTCCGCCCGAAATCCAGCGCGCATTCGATACAGTACTCCAGGCGATTGATGCATCTGCTGCTGCATTGCGTCCAGGCGCAATCGGCTGGGAGATCGACCAAATCGCGCGTGAGGTTGTTGTCGATAATGGCTACGAAGAATACAAACATGCCCTTGGCCATGGGCTAGGCCGCGCCTGCCACGATGGCGGGCCATTGCTTGGGCCACGCTGGGAGCGCTATGGCAACACTCCCATGATGACAATCGAGGCGGGGCATGTGTATACCCTCGAACTCGGATTGATCACATCGGCAGGGTATGTTGGCCTGGAAGAAGATGTGCTAGTAACTGAGAACGGCTGCGTATTTCTATCCAATCGGCAGCGTACCCTCATGCTGTTGTAGCACAAACGTATATAGATCAGAGCGCAGGGCTGCTAATGCAACTGGCAGCAGTGCCTGCGCGTTAATGACAAATGTCTCCGCATTGCCAACACGGCCTGCAACCAGTTCAGTTGCCGTCAATAGAGGCGCAATGCGATCATAGCGCTGTTCGACCCTATCGAATCCATGGGTGATATAGCGCTTCACAAAGCTATGCCCATCGCGATTCGTGATCGAATAGGCAAGCTCCTCGCCAAACAGATATGGCGGATGGACATATTCTTCGATCGCATGCATGGTAGTGTTTGGGCGTAGACCACAGCCAATCATCAGAATCTTACCAGCACAATGCATAAGTTTGTTGAATGGTGAATGTTCACCACATGGGGTTGTGTCGAGCATATGTGAATCGAGCAGATCGTCTGTTTCTGCACCAATCGCACACACCGAATGAGTTGGGTGTAGACTACGGCGCGTTCCTAGTCGGCAGCGAAAATATTCTGCCAAGAACCCAACACAACTTGGCGTATTACGTGTATCATGGTTTGTATGTGGTGTTTGGGTCCAGGAAAGTGCAGGCATCAGTAGTGTGCCACTTGA
>JANLSE010000073.1:0-11141 GCA_031362265.1 Roseiflexaceae bacterium | reverse complement strand
GGGGCATTTGTTTGGAGCCCAATATTGGCGATCGGATTGATCGGTGGCGTATTGCTGTGGAAACAAGATCAGTTGCTTTTCGCGGCACTTATCGCAGTCTTTGTAGCGCAGACCTATATTAATGGTGCCTATGGTACAACTTGGCATTTGCGTGGAGCGTTTGGTTTTCGGCGGTTAATTGAATGTACACCGATTTTTATACTTGGTTTGGCACTACTGATTGATCGGGTCGCGATTCGAGTACAGTGGCGCTGGATTATGTGTATCGTAGGCCTTTTTGTGCTATGGAATGCAGGCCTTGTGATTAACGCAACGTTTTTTGAAGCACAAACCAATCTGCGCCGAATTGGCCTTCTATGGCCTGATGTTTGGCGTTGGCAAGCTACCGTCCCAGCCAATGTGGCAGCGCAGTTTGAGGAAATAATACTAAGGCGTTGCCGGTTCTTACAAAATGGCAAATGTTAGCAACACAAAGGCATTTGGACATTATATTGAGATATTGAGGGGATCTATTTCGGGTGTAGGCTTATTGAGTAACTTACGCATTTTTTCTGCAAGCCGACTGAACGAGACAGGCTTTGTCTCAAAGTCATCACAGCCAGCCTGTATCGAGCGATAACGGTCTTCGGTTAAGGCGTGAGCCGTGAGGGCAATAATTGGTATCTGGTGTGTGATTGGATTTGCTTTGATTTGGCGTGTTGCTTCCCAGCCATCAATAACAGGGATACTAAGATCCATGAGAATAAGATCCGGGCGTTCGGATTCAGCCATTTGAATGGCCTGAGCGCCCTGAGTCGCGATATGAACGGTATAGCCCTCCCAGCGTAAATAGCGCGTAAGCATATCACGATTCATCTCGTTATCTTCAACGAGTAAGATCGATGCCATTGATCTGCTCCTCTGCAAACTGTATGCTCGTAGGTGTGCTTTCCTGCCCCGCGAGTGTATAGGCGCTTTTGAGATCTGGTATGGTTAACTCAAATGTCGAACCAGCACCTGATTTACTGGATGCATTCAGTGTTCCACCTAAGAGTTGGCAAAACTGATGGACAATCGCAAGGCCGATCCCCATGCCACCATGGCGGCGAGTTGTCGACATATCTTCTTGTGTAAATGGCTGGAACAGTCCTTCAATGGCCTCTGAGGCAATACCATGGCCTGTATCGGCGATATGAAACGTCACGATTGGCTGCTGATTGAGCAATGTCTGGTAAACAGAGAGGGTCACCGTACCATATTCGGTGAATTTGGCTGCATTATCAAGGAGATGTGCAATAATCCGCTCGAGTTTTTCTTGGTCGCTATAGATAGTGCCAAGCTTGCCGGATGTGTTGATTGCCAATTGATTATGGTGCATCTGAAGTGTGGGCATAACATTGGCAGCCAGCGATTCCACTAATTGATCAAGGTTAATTGGTTGAATATCGCACCGCAGCACTCCCGCCTCAACTTGTGCGAGGTCGAGCACATCGCGCACCATATTCAACAGGTTCTGCCCCGAATTCATGATATGGGTCAGATCGGTGATATGTTCTGGCGATGTATGTGGTGTGCTGAGGAGGAGCAGTTCGCTATAACCAATAATTGCATTAAGTGGCGTGAGCAACTCATGGCTCATGTTCATCAGGATAGCGCTTTTGGTACGGCTGGCATGTTCAGCAGCCTCTTTTGCTGCAAGAAGTATTGCTTCAGCGTTTTTACGCTCTGTGATATCGCTAAGAACAATCAGGTGCCCTGAATATTGCTTTAAGCGATCTTGTAATGGCGATATTCGAACCTCGAACCAACGCTCTACACCATCTGTATCCATGATCTGAAGTTCTTCAGACCCATGAATAATTGGCCGAAATCGCCGCATTATCTCCGCAGATTCGGGCAGGACGGTGATGAGTTGCTTATTCATAACCTCCTTCCGCGAACGCTTAATAATCGAGAGTGCAGCATTATTGATATCGATGACCTGATTTTGATCGTTCTGAACGATTACTCCATCACTCATGCTCTCAAGTACTTCATCGCGTGCGATTGGGATTAAATCCAGCATTCGGATGCGAAAGACACTCCAAGCCCAAATAACGCCAGTCGCTGCGAATGCAAATGGCGTAATATCAAGCTCTACCCAACCTGATAGGTAGATTGCATTTGCGGCCCATGGGATAATCGTAGCTAGGAGTGGGCCAATAAGTTGTTGACGCCCACGAATAGAGTTTCGTAAGAGCGCCCGCAGTAGCAGGATACTACCTGCGAGAATCAGAATATATGCATAGAGCGCATGAACCCAGAAGATTGGGCCGTATGTGGTGCTGAGCATTGGGCCAAGCAGAGCAGTTTGTTTAATAGATATCGTACGGTAAAAGAGATGATGCTGCTCATTTGTCCAGAGGAAGAGCAAGGTAAGTACTGGCTCTATCCATAGTAACAGCCCTATCCTATGAGCGATTGGCTCACCAAGTGTTCCATAGCGTTTGGCAAAGATAAGCCAAGCAATCGGGATTGCTACAATGCCAATATATTGTATTTTTGCAGCCAGAAGTTTGAGGGAAAGGTCTTGCAGCGCGATTTCTAGCGCAAACCCGCTTGTCCAAATCGTGAGTGCCAGCATCAGTAAGAGCAATGGCCGGGCGGCAGCCACATGCCAATGCCGATACGAGACAATGGCGAGGGTTGCACAGATAGCGCTAACGATACAAAGCAGCAAACTCGCAACCATGAGACCCTCGTGCTATTCAATATATCAATTACGTACTTGCGGATTGTAGCTCAAATAACACAATATGGTGGCACGTGCCACCTACACATATCATTAACGCTAATATACAGGCTTTTGTCACGCATACTATGATCCGCAGAGCCTGTTGGCGTATGGATGAGAGTAGTAGTACCTTATTTGTGTAGGGTGTAACAAACACATAGGCTCGCTTTCATTATCGCATAGCTCTATAACGGGAATAGCACCAATCTGAGGTATACTCAACGATCAGGATTTGGTGTTGATCATATGTGTAGATAAGCCGAAATGTGCCATAGAAGTGCAACAAGGAGAAGATCATGGCGAGCGAATCACTGAGCTTAACGGAGCGGATTGACTTGACTGGGCAGATTGCTGGGTTGCCAGAACAACTGACGGAGCTTGTTGCAGGGTTGACCCTTGAACAATTGCTGGCGCGCCCGTTGGCAGGCGAATGGAGCGTTGCACAGAATGTACACCATCTGGCAGATTCGCATATGAATGCATATATTCGGTTGAAACTGATTCTCACCGAGGAGAACCCGCCACTCAAACCATATGATCAGGATGCTTGGGCAGAACGTGCCGACGCCAATCATGCAGATATTGGTGTTTCGCTACAGCTATTACGCGGCCTGCATACACGCTGGGTTGCTGTATTCGATAGCCTGAGCGAGGCTGATATGGCACGTACTGGGCGGCATCCTGATCATGATGTCGCGATTACGCCCATCACGCTTCTGCGGAGCTATGCGCGCCATGGGGCAGGGCATCTGGATCAGATCGCGCGAACACTGGCAGCACAAGTTATGGAATAACAATGCGCCCTGGTGGCCGGGTAACAGGATGGTCACAGCTGGATCAAATATCGTATCCATCACCCTTGCACTGCGTTACCATGCCTAATAGAGGAGTCGTCGTTATGCGCGTTACGCGTGCCGTTATTACAGCCGCTGGTCGGAGCCAGCATGCGTTGCCATTGCAGCGTGTGGTCGATCGTGATGGTGTGCCGAAATCCATTTTGCAGATTATTGTTGAGGAAGCACTGCGTGCTGGTGTCGAGGAGATCTGTGTTGTTGTTGCTCCCGATGATGGCCCGGCATATGGTGCGGCGGCTGGTGAACTCGCTTCGCGCCTGCGTTTTATCGAGCAAGAAGAGCCGCGCGGCTATGGCCACGCGGTATTGTGTGCACGCGCGTTTGTGGGTGATGCGCCATTTCTGCATCTGGTTGGGGATCATTTGTATCTGAGTGGAACAGCGCGTGGCTGCGCCCAGCAGTTGGTTGAGGTCGCACAAGCCGAATCGTGTGCGGTATCGGCGGTGCAGCCTACGCGTGAGAGCCTGTTGCCATATTATGGCGTTGTTGGTGGGCGGCGGGTATCGGGCCGTGCGGATCTGTATGCGATTGAGCGGGTGCGTGAGAAGCCAACCCCTACCGCTGCCGAGCAGGATCTGATCGTTCCAGGGTTGCGAGCGGGACACTATTTGTGTTTCTTTGGAATGCATGTGTTAACTCCGCTTGTTATGGATATACTGGAACATCAGCTTACCATGGCAGGTAATGCATCGATTGCACTCACCCCAGCGCTTGATGCCCTCGCTGGACGCGAACGGTATCTAGCATTGGCAAATCTTGGTCGGCGCTATGATGTTGGTGCAAAATATGGGCTGTTAACGGCGCAGTTGGCGCTAGCACTCGATGGGAATGAACGCGATGAGGTATTGGCACAGTTGGTTGAATTGCTGGCGCTGCGGAGGTAGCCTGTGTCAATATTGACGGATATTATTACCTCGCCTGAGGCAGAGGTGCGTAATCGCTCGTTGGATGCATTCTGTCGTTTGGCAACGCTTGGCGAGTTGCAGATTGAATGTACTGCACTCGATACATTACGACGCACGAGCGACAATCTTTATGAGCGTGTGCGTGCGTGTTTCTTTCTGTACGCGATTTATCGTTTTCATATGCCGACAAAAGCGGGTGTACAGGCGGCAGGGCTATTACCATTTGAAGGATATACCCACCTTCTGAGTCGGCGCTTCGAGGAGTCAATCGCAGTATTTCAGGCTGATATTGGGAATACTCCAACCGATGCATTGTGTAGCGCCTTGGCAGCAGCCTACCATCGCCTGGCGTTTCAGACACTTGCCGATCAGGTGCGTCGCTCGGTACGCTCGGTGCGTGGCAACCAATGGATGTTTCGCGTGGGGCATCCTGCCGATCAGCCGCTACGCCTGCGGCCAGAATTGTTGCGCCAATACCCGACACCCGGGACGAATGTGCTCTCATATCCGATCCTGTTCGAGACAACCCCAGTACGTATGGATCTCTCGCATAGTGGCTGGAGTGATATTTTCTTCCTTGGGATGGATTTTCCCGAAGGGGCACGTGTATTGAATGTCTCGATCGATCTTGGGGTACGTGGACGAGATGCCAAGCCACGTCCGCCGGTCGAAGCATACTTGCGAGTGATTGATGAGCCATTGTTGCGGCTAGCCAGTATTGATCTTGGGGCAACGGCCGATATTACCGATCTGGCGGAAGTGTTTGATTTTGCGCGCGATTATATGGGCTTGTTGAAGGGTGCGCTGATTGCTTCGGGGATCGTCCCGCCTGGTAGCGAGGGATCGGGTGCAAGCCTGGCAGAACTGCTAGCACGCCTGGTTGGCCCTGGCCGTGGGCTTGAGCTTGTGAGCAATGTGAATGGTATCCCAAAAGGATCGCGGCTTGCGGTTTCAACGAATCTGCTGGCGGCGCTGATTGCCGTGTGTATGCGTGCAACCGGCCAGGCTGCCTCGCTCATTGGCCAATTGACAGAACCTGAGCGACGTTTGGTTGCAGCACGGGCGATTCTGGGAGAATGGTTGGCTGGTTCTGGTGGCGGCTGGCAGGATTCTGGTGGTGTCTGGCCGGGGATCAAGCTTATTCGGGGTGAATTGACAGCAGAAGGTGACCCTGAATATGGCGTGAGCCGTGGGCGATTACTGCCGAGCCATCGTGTACTGGGTGCCGATGAAGTTACTACAACGACACGTGAACGGCTACAGCAGAGCCTTGTACTGGTACATGGAGGGATGGCGCAGAATGTGGGGCCGATCCTTGAAATGGTTACCGAGAAATATCTGCTGCGATCTGAGGCTGAGTGGCAGGCGCGTAAAATTGCGATTGGTGTACTTGATGAGGTTCTAGCCGCACTACGCGATGGCGATATTGGATGGATTGGTGCAGCAACCACACGTAATTTCTTTGGCCCAATTCAGACAATTATTCCATGGGCGAGTAATCATTATACGGAAACCCTGATCGAGGAGACACGTGCGGCATTTGGTGAGGATTTCTGGGGTTTCTGGATGCTTGGTGGGATGGCCGGTGGCGGGATGGGGTTTATCTTTGAGCCATCTCGTAAAACCGAAGCACAGGATTTCCTCCAGAAGTTGATGAGTACAACGCGCCAGCGTATGGAGCATGCTGTACCATTTGCTATGGAGCCGGTTGTCTACGATTTTGCGATTAACGAGAATGGCACGTTTGCGCACCTCTTATATGGTGAACAGGCGCTGCTACCTCCAGGGTATTATGCCTTGGTTGCACCGGCCATGTTGCGAGCCGATCCGCGGGTATTGCCATTGCAGCGGCGAGCAGAACTTGATCGATTTGGTGCTGCCTGCCGAACACGACCCGAGTTTGCTGGAATGGTGCAGACCCTGTTCGATCGGTTATTGCCACGCGCACAGCGCGATGAAGCCAGTGGCCAGACATTAGAGGCGCTGCTTGCTGAAAATGGGTTTGATCGTGTGCAGCATGAGCAGATTCGGGCCGATCTACGCCGTGGCCGGATTGGCCTAGCGCAAAATCGCCTACCGGCCTCGACCGAGATTCGTGATGTTGAGCAGGGCGATGTTGCTGATGCAACACATACACTCCCTGAGAGTGTGCGGGCGGTTGGAGCGCAAGCATTGGCAGCCGGCGAAGTGGCGGTTGTCTCGCTGGCGGGTGGTGTTGGCAGCCGTTGGACGCAGGGTGCAGGGATTGTGAAGGCACTCAATCCATTTGCCCGATTTGGTGGGCGGCATCGCTCGTTTGTTGAGGTACACTTGGCGAAGAGTCGCCGCGTAGGGCAGGCGGCAGGTAGCCCAATCCCACATATTTTCACTACCAGTTATCTAACACATGGGCCAATGATGTTGGCGCTTGCTGATGCACTCGATACCAATGGCCGCCCATATGGGTATGCTGGACCACTCCTGCTCTCACCTGGCCGTTCGATTGGGTTGCGTATGGTTCCGATGGCGCGTGATTTGCGTTTTGCCTGGGAAGAGACCCCACAGCAGATACTGGATGTGCAAGCCCAGAAGGTGCGCGAGAGCTTACATACGGCCTTGATTGGCTGGGCCCAATCGGCAGGTGAGGGAAACGACTATAGCGACAATTTGCCACAGCAGTGTTTGCATCCGGTTGGCCATTGGTATGAGGTGGCCAATTTGCTGCGCAATGGAGTATTGGCCGATCTACTTGAACAGCAACCACAGTTGCGTTATCTGATGCTTCATAATATTGACACGCTTGGCGCTGATGTCGATGCGGGGTTGCTTGGGCAACATATTGAGAGTGGCGCTTGCCTCACATACGAGGTTGTCTCGCGGCGAATAGATGATCGCGGCGGTGGTCTCGCGCGTGTCGATGGTGGGTTGCGGCTGCTCGAAGGGCTGGCGATGCCACGTGAGGAAGAAGAATTCCGCCTTTCATATTATAACACGCTGACGACCTGGATCGACATCGATGGGTTGCTAGAGGTATTTGGCCTGACGCGCACAGATCTACGTAATGATGAGCCAGTATCACAGGCCATCAGGGTGCTGGCAGCCCGTATTCCAACCTAGGTAACCCTCTAGGAGGTCATGACACGCTGGGGCCACGGCCAAGAGGATGTGTTTCCGGTTGCACAATTCGAAAAATTATGGGGCGATATGACTGCCCTGCCAGAGCTTACCTGTCGCTTTGTCGCAGTACCGCGATTACGTGGGCAGCAGCTGAAGGATGTTGCTCAGCTTGATGGCTGGCTCCGTGATGGCTCGGCGGCATATGTTGAGCAGTTGTGTGAGTGGTGAGCTTACAAGCGCAGAACGCAAGAGCGCAAGAACGCAAGAACGCAAGAACGCAAGAACGCAAGAACGCAATAGGTAGGCTGATTGTTGATCTATGATACAGACGCGTTCAATCGAAGATAGCGAGCTTGCCAAGGTTGAGGCATTCTTGCTAAGTGTTGGGTGCGATCCGGGTGTGCTGGCTGAACAGCGGCAGCATACACGAGCGCAACCGAGTTATTCCCAGATTGTGCTGGTGGGGCCACAGATTATTGGCTGCATGCTGATGCGCCATACGCGGCTGCGGCTTTGGCCTGCGTTGATTGAGTGTGTCGAGATTAGATTGTATCCAGCTTATTCTTCGGTTAGTTTGGTGGTTGCAAACAGAATGCGCCGAAATCCATAGAAGATTGAGTTCGAAGGGAATTTTGTGCGCATGAGATCGCGGTAGCGCCGCAAGAATGGCTCGTGTAGTTCTTCGGGAAGGCGTTCCATATAGGGTATGAGTGCTGTACCACGCATCCATTCAACCATGGCATCGGCACCTGGCATGACGTGCTGATAGACTTTCTCGAAGATTGTCAGATCTCTGCCACCGTTCGCATACAGCAAATCGGCGTATTGATCGACTGGCAAGACATTGTTTGGGCGTTGCCAACCGCCAAGTGCCGTTTGAAATGGTTCTTCGCTTGCGACCCGCACGATAATTGTGTGGCTTGCGTGGGAATGATTTGATGGCATTTGAATAACGAGTTGGCCGCCAGGATTCAGCTTGCCCATCAGGGATGAGATGAGATGCTGGTGATCTTCGACCCACTGAATGACAGCATGCGAGAAGATTAGATCCCACCCGCCTTCTAGCTCACGCAAATCGCGTTGGGCGAAGTGTAACCCTGGGCGTGCCTGTAATTGGGCGCGTGCCAGCATGTCTGGCGAGCTATCGATTCCAATCACATCGCAATCGGGTGGTAAGGCATCAGCCAGGCGACGGGTTAGTTCACCTGTACCGCAACCTAAATCAATAACCTTCATTGATGGGTGGCGATGAACGAGTGGCAGTAAATCGTTGAATGGCGCAAAACGTTCGGCTTGGAAGCGATGATATTGCTCGGGATCCCAAGGCATATGGTACCTCTGTAACGCCAAAAACCAAGGTTAAGCGAACAAACAAACGTGTAACGCATAGCTACTATACTACCGGTACTGTTTTGTTGCAAGAAGGAATTCGGGGAGAGGTGTGGTGTACCTTTCTGTATTGTTCGACAATACAACATATAGAAGACCATTTCAACGCAAAGGCGCAAAGGCGCAAAGGCGCAAATGATTCCTCGCTACTGGTGATGCGGCTGGTCACCAAACAATTATTGCTAGCCAAGTGAGGCCACAGATCGCCACCTTTATATAATCTTTATGTGGTAAATCAAAACCTTTACGCCTCATTGATGGAATTAGGAATAATATATTTAGAAGGAAGATTTATCTGAGGTGATATGTATGGACATTCTGTATGTTGGAATTGCACTGCTCTTTTTCGCGCTGTCGTGGGGGGCTGATCCTGGCGCTCATACTGGTATCGCAGGGCGTGGTGCAAAATTTCAGTGCTTACCAGGATGTGCCACTGGTACAGTCGCAGAGCTACCAGCAGCCCAAAACTGATGAAGTAAGTGATCCGGTCAAAGATGCCAGGGTTGGGCTATTCTGGCCGCCATGACGATTATCTTCGTTCCACTGTTGTTTGGTAGTGTCATCGCCGAACAAAGCGGCAACCCACTATATGCCAAGTTGGGTGTGGATACTGCGGCCAGCGACACACAGCCGGGTGGCAATATGGAAGGTAAGGAAGCACGTTTTGGCATCGTCAACTCGGCCATCTGGGCAAGCGCGACCACTGCTGCCTCAAATGGCTCAGTCAATTCGATGCACGACTCTTTCACTCCATTGGGCGGCTTGGTGCCGATGTTCCTGATCAAGCTTGGCGAAGTGATCTACGGCGGGGTCGGCTCGGGTCTGTACGGGATGCTAATCTTCGCAATTATTGCGGTGTTTGTAGCTGGCCTCATGGTTGGGCGAACACCGGAATATTTGGGCAAGAAGATCGAGGCCTATGAGATCAAGATGTCGTCGCTGATTATCCTGATCCCCGGCGCACTTGTGCTGATCGGCACGGCTGTGGCGCTGATGAGTCCAGCTGGCCAGGCGACGATCTACAATCCGGGTACGCATGGCTATAGTGAGGTATTGTATGCGTTCGCATCGGCTGGCAATAATGGTGTGGGCCTATTGAGACAAAAGCATGGTAAACAAAAACCCCGAGCGTTTATGCGGCTCAGGGGTTTTGCTTGTACTGACACAAAACGCTTTCAGCGCTTCAGCACGTTGATAGTTGGTACCCCCAGCGGGATTCGAACCCGCGATCTACACCTTGAAAGGGTGTTGTCCTGGGCCGCTAGACGATGGGGGCCTTACGGTTATTATAGCAGAAGGATGCGTAATCTGGCAACTCGACTGAATTTCATCCATTGCTGATGCCGTTTTGCCAGGCTGGAGGCGGAGTTTGGCTAATCGGATGTATCTCGTAGAACCATGGCTGCTATTGCAGGATTGGGATTTGACTATCCCTCTATTTGCGGATACAGTTGCGGGTGGGCCAATTGGGAGGAAGAGTAACTATGCGGATTGGGATCGACTATACGGCTGCGGTATGGCAGGGTGCGGGGATTGGGCGTTACACCCGCGAACTCATTCAACATGTGATTGAGCGTGGTACACAGCATGAATATCGGTTGTTTTATGCCAGCGGAGGCTTGGATCCAGCCAGTCCGTTTCTTGCCACGCTGCGTGATCTATGTGCTGCACACCCGAATGTGCGTGTTGCGCGCATCCCATTACCGCCGCGCCGCCTCGCGCAGTTCTGGCATCGTCTACGGGTGCCCTTGCCAGTTGAGGCTTTCACCGGACGATTGGATGTATTGCATGCGCCCGATTTTGTGCCACCGCCAACCTGGGCTCCAACAATTGTGACGATTCATGATCTTTCCTATATGGTTCACCCAGAATGTGCATTGCCAAGTGTTGCGCGCTATCTGAACGAAGCTGTGCCACGTAGTGTGGCTCGTGCTCAGGCACTCCTGGCCGATTCGCGCGCTACCCGCGATGATCTGCAGCGCCTCTTGCGGGTTGACCCTGCACGTGTGACGGTTGTCTACCCTGGGGTGACTTCACGCTTTCGCCCACTTGCCGCAGATGAGACGGAGCCAGTGCGCCGTGAGCTGGGCCTACCAGAGCGATTTCTGCTGTTTGTTAGTACACTTGAGCCACGCAAGAACTTGC
>JANLSE010000539.1:0-4095 GCA_031362265.1 Roseiflexaceae bacterium | reverse complement strand
GCTTTCGGGGAGCGGTGGCCTTATCCGTAGCGATAATACCGCCACAATCACATATCAACATGATGTGGAGGACCCCAATTTGGTGCCGCAACGTTGGGCCGATGGCCTCGAAGAAGGCCCCTATAAGGCGCAGCTACGTGAAGTCGCGGGATGGATGGCAGGCGGAGCAGCACCACGCCACACTGCTAGCGATGGAATTGAATCACTGCGCATTGCATTAGCCGCACTTGAGAGTATGCGCAGTGGTATGCCAGTTCGGCTGATCTAACTAGTGCCGCGTTTGTCGCTTCAAGAATGAACGCAAAGGAGCAAAACGCAAAAACGCAAAAACGCAAAGGCGCAAAAGGCTTGTTTGTGCTTTGTTCGTAGCGTAGCAGGCGAACACAAGGTTCGCCCGTACGATGCCTTGGTTTTTGGTTCTTTTGGTTCTTTTGGTTCTTTTGGTTCTTTTGGTTCTTTTGGTTCTGCGGTTCTTGTTCTCTTGTTCTCTTGTTCTGCGGTTCTGCGGTTCTGCGGTTCTGCGGATGTTTATAGCTCATATATACAAAGGATCGGCACATGTTGGATGCGCCATCACAGATTGGAATCGCAAGCTTTGCCCATGGCCATGCGTATAGTTACGCACATGTGCTGAGTAATCACCCCAATGCAGTACTTAGTGGTATATGGGACGATAATCTAGCACGTGGCCAAGCGGCAGCCGAACACTTTGGCGTTACGTTTTTCACAGATCTAGCAACACTCCTGGTACACTGTGATGGGGTGATTATCGCAGCCGAAAATGCACATCATCACGACCTCGTGCTTGCCGCAGCAACGGCTGGTGTGCATGTATTGTGTGAAAAACCGCTCGCTACAAGCGTGAGCGCTGCTGTAGCGATGAACCAGGCATGTGTAGCAGCAGGCGTAACATTAGCAACTGCCTTCCCGGTACGCTATAGCCCAGCCGTGCGCCAACTCCGCGAAACAGTCCGTTCTGGGGCGCTTGGGCAAACCCTCATGGTGCGGAGTACCAACCGTGGCACGTATCCATCCGGCTGGTTCGGTGATGCTGTATTAGCTGGTGGTGGCGCGTTGGCCGATCATGTTGTGCATGTGGCCGATCTATTGCGCTGGATCTGGAGTACTGAATTCAACAATGTGTATGCTGAGGCCGCCACACGCTATTACGATTTGAATGTTGAGGATTGTGGGCTGCTCCTGATCACACTAACGGATGGCACACTGGTAAGTCTCGATCCAAGTTGGTCACGACCAGATAAAGCATTCCCAACCTGGGGTGATGTTACACTGGAGGTCACTGGAACTCTTGGCCAGGCATCTGTTGATGTCTTTGGCCAGAACATCGAGCTGTATAGTAATAATCAGGTACGGGCGCGCTATGTGCCCTGGGGCGATGATCTTGACGAGTTGATGATTAGCGATTGGTTGAATGCGCTACGCCAGGGTCATTCACCACCGATTAGCGGCGAAGATGGGTTACGCGCCATAGAATTGGTCGCAGCAGCTTATGCATCCGTTCGCGGCCAGCAACCAATTGATGTACAGCGCCATATGGCTACCCAAAATAGTAATGGATAAAGAGGCATGCTATGAAGCTTAATTCGCTGATCGCAGCAGGCGACCCAGAGAAAATCGCCGGTGGGTTTGAGTTCACAGAAGGGCCGATTTGGGTGCCAGATGGCTATCTGCTCTTTTCCGATATTCCAGCTGCACGAATCTACCAATGGACACCCGCTGGGCAAGTCACAGTGTTTCGCGAAGGAAGTGGCAACTCAAATGGCCTGACACTCGACCGTGAGGGGCGCTTGATTGCATGTGAACATGGCAATCGGCGTGTCTCGCGAACATTAGCAGATGGTACACTTGCCACAGTGGCTGATCGCTATGGAAGTGGGCGGCTCAACCGGCCAAACGATGTCGTTGTCAAATCGGATGGCTCGATCTATTTCAGCGACCCGCCGTATGGTGCAAAGCCTGCCGACCCGCCCTACCGCCCAGAAGAGCGTGAACAGCCATGCAATGGTGTTTACCGGGTGCGCCCCGATGGAACTATCGATTTACTCGCCGATGATTTTGAGCGACCAAATGGGTTAGCTTTTTCGCCCGATGAGTCAATTCTATATATTGATGATTCTGCCAAACGCCATGTGCGCGCCTTCGATGTGTTGCCCGATGGGCGAATAACCAATTCTCGTATCGTGGCCGACATGGATCATCCACAGCCAGGATCGCCGGATGGGATGAAGATCGACATGCAGGGCAACTTGTATGTGACAGGTGCAACTGGTGTGTGGGTCTTCACCCCAGAAGGCGAGCACTTGGGTGTCATCGTTACCCCAGAGCGGCCAGCGAACCTCGCATGGGGGGATGCCAATCGTCAGACACTCTATATCACCGCTCGAACATCACTGTATCGCATCTATACGCATGTACCGGGAGTACGGGCGTGGTAATCTGGTAGTGTAAAGCCTTAGCGGAAGATAGCTTCCCCGTGGCACCTCAGCGACAAAGCCACATTATCCACCCGATTGCACCAGCTTACGTTGGAGGGCGACAGCTACCGCCTCGGCACGACTCTGCACCCCAAGTTTGCCAAAGATTCGGCTCATATGTGTCTTGACGGTATGTTCAGAGATTTGCAACTGAGCGGCGATCGCCTTATTACTGGAGCCAGCCACAAGCAATTGCAATACATCGCGCTCACGTTCAGAGATCTCGTCGTTTTGGTTAGGCTCGTGCATCCGCTCCAACAGCCGTGCCGCCACACTTGGCTCGATTGCAGCACCGCCACTCATCAGTGTTCGGATCGCACGGCCTAACTCTTCGGTGGATGAATCTTTGAGTAAGTAACCCTGAGCGCCAGCTGTTAGCGCTGGAACGATATATTCATCGGTATCGTAGGTAGTGAGGATTAAATAGCGCGTTGTCACACCCGCAGCCCGCAAACTAGTCATCACCTCGACGCCACTTAGGCCTGGCAGATGCAAATCGAGCAATACTACATCGGGGCGCAGCTCTTCAATCAACTGAACTGCTGTTGGGCCATCCTCCGCCGACCCCACAACATCCATATCGGGCTCATAGCGCAATATCGCAACCAATCCATGCCGAACAACCGGGTGATCATCAACCACGATGATTCGGATCATATGCGGTACTCCTTGGGATAGTCGCAATCACAATAGCACCATTGGTATTCTGTAGCACGAGCGAGCCACCCAGTGCGGCAAGCCGTTCACGCATACCCAGCAAGCCAAACCCGCCCGATAGATGCGGTGTTGGTTGTTCTTCCAGCAGATGTTGTGCAAAACCAACACCATTGTCGCAGATCCGTAGTTGAATCGCATCATCCTGATAGGCCAGCGTTATGTGAATCTCACTGGCCTGGGCATGCTTGGAGGCATTTGCAAGCCCTTCCTGTGCGACACGCAACAGCGCACCTTCTACTGCCGCTGTGAGGTGCCAGGACTCACCCTCTTCTGCAAAGGTGCGGCGAATCGAACCTGTTCCATTTGTTTCAACCAGGCTCCGCATAGCATCTGCGAGGCTACCACGCTCTAGTGCCGTTGCACGCAGATTCCAGACAGAACGTCGCGCTTCAGCAAGTGATTCGCGCGCCAATTGTTGTGCCAACGCTAAATGCTCATGCGCTTCGGCTGGTGCCACCTGAAGCGCGCGCTGGGCCGCCCCTAACTGAACAGTCACCCCAGCCAAGCCTTGAGCAATTGTATCGTGAATTTCGCGCGCCAAACGTGTTCGCTCTTCTAACATTGCAGATTGCCGTTCCTGATCAAGTAACACCCGGGTTTGGGAAGCAACGCGGGCCTCTAGCTCATTGCTGAGGGTACGCAATGCTTTGGCTTGTTGCGTACTACGCTGCAAAGCCTGCTGCAGCCCACCCGCTAAGAGTGAGGTTAATGCCGCTGCGGCGCCAAATACACCGACCCAAAATCCGGCTGCGATAAAGTATTTGGTGTCCTCCAGAATCTGGCGAATAGCGAATGGGATATCTCGCTGGATCAATAACCCGCGCGACTCAAGCCAAGCCAGACCTCCGACTAAGAACGCGGCAATCACCGCTAGGCTAATACT
>JANLSE010000538.1:0-6611 GCA_031362265.1 Roseiflexaceae bacterium | reverse complement strand
GCTGCCGGGTTGGAGAAAGCTGCCGGAGTCGTCTCTGTGCTCAGGCGCGCCAGGCTTTGTGCATCGGTGAGTGCACTGAATGCTTGGCTAATATCCTTATACACGACCAAATCGTAATTGGCAGGCAGATTGCTGAGATCGACGCTGATCTGTGTACCAGGCTTGATACTGAATTTATACCAACGAGCCTCACTCAGGCGGGTCAGATAGTGGCTGACCTGGCCGCTTTGTAGCGCAGTAGGGCCACTCAACGGTACCTGGAACGCGCGAGTCCAGTCGAGATTATCTGGTTGTGCCGTCTGGCAGCCAGCAAACTCGGAAGTATTGCCATTTGAATCAGTCGCTGTAGCGGTGATGAAGCGATATCCGGCTGGTGGAAGCGCCAGATATGAGAAGAAACCCAAGCCGAATTCATTCGTTGTAATTGTGCGGCTGCCAACATAGAATTGGCCTTCGCCAAAGCCACTCGAGTCGCAGTTCTGGCTGGCATACAGATCGATCTCGAAGGTTGCGTTGGGTGTACTGCTGAGTCCACCCAGTACCCCAATTCCAGCGGTGCCAAAATCAACGGCATTTGGGATGATTGGGTAATTCTGTCGATTATTAGCATCGGTGTCAGCATCGCCGATATCATTCAGTGTTGGCGTTGTTGCGCCACTCAGGGAGATCCCTAAATTGGCGTTGTTGAACATGCTGTTGCCACGGATGGCATTACCCGTGCCGGAATAGACAACAATACCATTTGGGGCATTGTTAGCAATGACGTTAGCTTGCCCCGCAGCAATTCCACCGATGATATTGTTCGATGCCGCATTGCGGATCGCGATACCACCGCCATTGACGTTGCCAGGATTATTTCCAAGTGGGGTTGTGCCATCGGCTGCGACACCAATAGAGTTACCATAAATTTGTGTGCCACTGACACCACTCCATAGGCCAATACCATCGCCATAATTGCCCGAAATAACGTTCCCTGCACCGGCGATTGCTCCGCCAATGACGGTATTAGCTACTTGGCTAGCTGATTCGCCAAGGAAGATACCAGCATAACTATCACCAGAGCCATTCGGGATGGCGGCAGTTCCCGTAACATCCGTACCGATGTAATTCCCCTGAATCTGGTTACCATTCGCATTCGTCCCAGTGATTCGGATTCCAGCAAATGTGTTCCCCGAAATGATATTTCGGTCACTTGCACCTGGGCCACCGATGAGGTTATTTGAACCGCCAGTTATTTGAACGCCATATGCGCCGGTTGGTACTGCGCTGCTTCCATCTGCATTGGTGCCAAGGTAATTCCCCTGAACCATATTAGTGCTGCTGGAGAGTAGAATTCCTGCGCCACTGTAGCCATTGATGGCCAAGCCACGGATCGAGCTCCCACCACCAGTTATGGTGAGTATATTTGTTAGGCCAGCACTCAATTGGATGCGTGGCACACCAGCAACACCTGGCTGGCTTGTTCCGTCAATGACCACAGGATTGGTAATATTTGGTAGTGGAGTGGCTGGTGAGATTGTCGCGAGCCCTTCGCTTGGAATGTCAAAATGAATCTCATCGGGGGTCGCCCCGTTTGCGTGTGCATTTGCGGCGATGATTGCTTCACGCAATGAGCAATCGTCAAATGTACACAAGCCGTTGTTGTCGTTGGTGGTATTGACGGTGAAAACCGGGCCAGTTTGTAGGTCGTTCGTCTCACACTGATCAATAACCCCGTTTTCGTTCAGATCCTGGCCAGTCATCGGTATATAGTTAATATCGTCGATGATGTAATACGAACCCTGGGTATCTATTTGTACCGAGCGAATACAATCTCCGGTTACTGTTAATGTTGTTGGTGCTAGATTGCTCGACACAGAGTTGATGATTGTCGCCCCGCTACTCTGAATCGACGCTGCAGTACCAACCTGATTGCGCGCCGTTAGCACACTTGGTGGGCTACCACGGTAGACGATGCGAACACTAAATGATCGGATAGCAAAAGCAAAATTAACCAGAGTATCTGCGCCAGCTGAGTGTGTGGCGACCTTCAACCGATCATCATCGAGTTTCGGAAACCCATTGTGATTATAGCCATTCTTGACATAGAAATCGAATGTCACACCCTGCCCACCGTAGGTTGAATTGAGGGTATTGACCGCAGACTGGCCTGCTGATTCAGGTAGGCCATTAAAGTTAATCATGCCAGGTGGGTAGTTGTACGTCGCTGGCGCATTGGCCGCAGAGGCAACACCGGGTAGCGGCTGCATGCCAATCAGTAGTACCATGATTAATGCGATCCGACCAAGACGCTCGAATAGTGTGAACCCTATGTTGCGGGCGGGTGGGCGAGGTGCAGCGTTCATCATGAGAATCCTTTGTGATAGACAATTGCAAAACAGCGCGGCGTGCACGGCACACAGCGCAAATAGACAGTTTTAGGGATCTCTCGCGCTTTGCATCCTTTGCTCTGCGCTTCCTGGTACCTCGATAATCATAGTATACGCGCCAATCACAGACTTAGTATCCGTAAGAATACTGATTTTGGTCAGGATGCGCTGCGCTACTATTGCCATTCGGAGTATGGGTTATTCTGTAAAGTAAACGACCAAGCGAAGCAAAAAGGTACGCGCTGTTTTAGAAAGTTACTATGGAGCTGCATAGTGTGAGGTTTTACCCGTGAACCAATCGAGATTAGATTGCACTATGCACTGTCGCATGCCATAATTGGACTACTGTTTGTACAGCAAATCGGTGGTGGCTGTTGTATCTGCTGCAATCATTTTGTGCATCGTATCGCGGAACAGGTGCCATACGCCAGCTTATACGGCGGCAGGATATGTGAGGTAGTAGAGGTTAGCGAGGAGTACAGAATGAGCACACTACAAGTCGCAGCGCCTGCTTTTGTAGAAATGGCACATCGTGTTGTTTGGTGCAGTGTTGCAACGGTCGATAGTCAGGGGCGGCCACGCTCCCGTATTCTTCATCCGATTTGGCAATGGGATGGAACGAGTTTGGTGGGCTGGATTGCGACGAGCCCGACACGCGCCAAGCAGGCGCATCTTAACGCAAGTGCGTATGTATCAGTGAGCTATTGGGAGCCATCCCACAACACCTGTGTGGCAGAATGCCGTGCGACGTGGGCATTTGATCTTGAGACACACACGATGGTCTGGGATCTTTTCCTGAATGCACCGCCACCGGTTGGCTACAATCCAGCGATTGTCTCAGCATGGACGAGCCCTGCCGCCGATGCGTTTGTTGTGTTGCGGCTTGATCCGTGGAGGCTTCGTGTGTTTCCTGGGAGTATTCTGCTTAGCCAGGGTGGCAATCTGCTTACCTGGAACGATACAGACAGATCATGAAACATCACGCGCTGTAACTAGAACACTACCAAAGCCCTCTTCGCTGGCGGGTATCCTATATCTATGGGATAGAACTACTCGAAGGAGGGTTTTATGAAATCGACTCATACAGCATATGTCCCTGTTTCTCAGGAAATTCGCTACTACATGCGATCCCCGGCGGTAACGATTAATCTTGCGTTACCCCTCAGCGAGGCGTTGGCATTGATGCATGAACATGATGTCCGGCGCTTACCGGTGGTAATCGATACTGGTGAATTACGTGGGATGATTACCCAAGGCGATATCCGTGGTGCCGATGTCCTACGCGTTCAGGGCTATGATCCGCTTGATATTGCGGCAGCCCTACGCCAGATAAAAGTGTATGAGGTGATGAGCGAGAACCCAATCACGATCACGACTGAGACGGGGTTACGTGAAGCGGCGCTGCTGATGATTGAGAACAAAATTGGAGGATTGCCAGTTGTCGATGATCAGCAGCGCGTTGTTGGCATTATTACCGAGAGTGATATGTTTGAGGTTCTGGTGCAGCGGCTCGAGTCCGAAGAGGCTGCCAATTCATGAGGCTCTGCGTAACCGCTCCTCTTTTTCAACCCGATCGCGAATGGCGATTGGCGCTTCAAGATAGCGTTGTAGGGATGCGATACTGAGGCTTGGGCTGTAGAAATCGCGGAACATTTCGATAATTGTGATAGGCTCACCTCGATAGCGTTCGTGTGTAATGAGATCGCCGGTTTGTACGAAGCCTTCGTGGATAACGCGACAGTATAGCCCAGGCCGCTCTGCCGCACGGAATCGTTTTACAAAGGTCGGATCACCCATGCGCGTCGCGAGTGTTGCACAGGGAATTCTTGGCGCGGTTACCTCAAGTGTTACCGCGCCAACCTGAATACGGTCGCCAACCCAGAATTGGCTGGACTCTAATTCACTGATCGTTAAGTTTTCGCCAAATGTGCCAGGTTCTAATTCTACCCCAAGCTCTGCCGACCACCAGGCGTAGTCGCTGCTTCCATAAATATAAACAGCCTGATCGACGCCACCATGATGCTCGGAGCTACAGATTGCATCCTTACTCAGGCCAAGTGCCGTAACGTATACCTGATCCTGCGTTGCACGCTTGTAGATACCAGTAAGCTGGGATTTTTTAGCTATCTGAATCGCTTCTGGGCGACCGAGATTGACGCTAATGAGCTGCATGTGATCTCCTCAGGATTACAGAACCGCAGAACCGCAGAACCAAGAACTGCTTCAATGCTTCAATGCTTCAATGCTTCGCCGGGGTACCAGGCCCAAAGGGCACCCCGGTCTGGCACCCGGCTTGGCCCAGAGGGCACCCGGCTTCAATACTCCAATGCTCCAATGCTCCAGTCTCACCCCAGCCGCTCGAAGATTCCAGCTGCGCCCATGCCACCGCCGATACACATGGTGACAAGCCCGTAACGTCCGCCACGACGCTCCAATTCATTGAGGATCTGAACGGTGAGTTTGGCTCCTGAGCAGCCGAGCGGGTGCCCGAGTGCAATTGCTCCACCATTCACATTAACTCTCTCTGGGTCAATCTCAAGTGCGCGAATAACAGCGAGCGATTGTGCAGCGAAGGCTTCGTTCAGCTCAATAAGATCGATATCTTCAATCGATAATCCTGCTAGTTTGAGTGCCTTTGGTACGGCTGCAATCGGCCCGATGCCCATAATTTCGGGTGGTACACCAGCTACCGCAAATGACACAAAACGTGCCAGCGGCTTAAGCCCCAACTCGCTAGCCTTCTCGCTACTCATAAGCATCACTGCCGCAGCACCATCGCTTGTCTGCGAGGCATTGCCAGCTGTGACACTCCCTTTTGTTGAGAAGACCGCGCGAAGGCCAGCAAGTGCTTCCAGAGATGTCTCACGGCGTGGCCCTTCATCGATCGTGAAGCTGGTGGTGGCCTCACGGCGCTTCCCGCCTTCAAACCAGACCCGGGTCACATCAAGTGGAACGATTTCATCCTTGAATTTCCCCTCCATTGTGGCCTTAATTGCGCGCTGATGCGAGCGGAGGGCAAAGGCATCCTGATCTGCACGGCTGACGCCATATTTCTCGGCAACATGCTCGGCGGTTAGGCCCATCCCAAGATAGACATCTGGGTTGATTTCAACCATATCGGGGTCGGGCGAGTAACGATAGCCAGTCATTGGCACTTTACTCATGCTTTCGGCACCGCCAGCAATAATAATGTCACCCATGCCCGTCATGATTTGCTGTGCAGCGAGGGCAATCGTCTGAAGCCCAGATGAGCAGAAACGATTGATAGTTTGGCCCGGTACTTCATTGGGTAGACCGGCGCGTAATGCGGCAACCCGTGCCATATTGAGGCCTTGCTCGGCTTCAGGCATTGCGCAGCCAAGAATCACATCCTCGATCTGTTTGGGATCGACACCTGGGGCACGCTCGATAACACCCCTGATGACAGCGGCGGCCATATCGGTAGGCAGCGTATCGCGTAGCGCGCCACGTGGGGCTTTGCCAACAGCAGTGCGTGCGGCGCTTACAATAACAGCTTGTTTCATGATGACTCCCTTTCCTGACAAGGTGCCAGGGTAAAAAGGCGACAGGTACTATATGCTTGATTGGCCTTATGGCGTTTCAGCGTAGAATCATATCACCTGTCACCATGTTTTAGTTTCGTAATGGCTTTCCGGTTTGCAGAATATGCATGATCCGTTCCTGGGTTTTGGGCTCCAACGCCAATTTCATGGCCTCCTGTTGCTCCATATCCAGAACATATTGTTCTGTTACCCACTGAGGGGCGGTAAAATCGCCACACATGGTACGAGCAAGAGCGCGAGCCAATTGCTGGTCGTAATCACTAATGTAGCCGCCAACGCGCATGCCATGCAGCATGCTATAAATCGCTCCCAATCCGCGTTTGCCAATTGCATAAATCGGTTCACCACCGACAGGAGGTGGAGTGTAGCCAGTTGCGGCCATGGCGAGCGCCTCTGCTTTGGCTTCAGCAATCAAATGTTCACGGTTCATCACGATTCGATCGCCCTGATCGAGATAGCCAAGCGCTAATGCCTGTTCCCCACTCTCGCTGACCTTTGCCATCGCGATCGTCTCAAATGCCTGGCGCAGGTATGGCAGTGGATCTGAATCGGGTTGCGCCTTCATTGGGCGTGATACATAGCGGCGTAGAAATTCTTTACACCCGCCCCAGCCCGGGATCAGACCAACGCCTAATTCTACCAGCCCCATGTATGTTTCGAATGCGGCAACCCGGCGCGC
>JANLSE010000049.1:0-17791 GCA_031362265.1 Roseiflexaceae bacterium | reverse complement strand
GCGCGGGACACGCCGGTTGGCAAGTTCTTCATGACGGGCAGATTGTCAATTTTGGCATCGGCATCAGATGACTGCTTCAACCCTCACCCACCAGATCCGATAATACCTTCGACGCAACAGCTATGGTGGCATTCAGCTTTTGGAGGATAGCCAATCGCAATGAGCATGCTCAACGTACCAATACGTTCAAACGATCCCAGCGCACGTAGCATGCAAGGCCTCAGCAAACACTGGCTGAGTTGGTTCACGTTGTTGACTGGTATTTGGGTTGGATTACCCTGGGTCGCGCCACTCTTGATGCATCAAGGGATGACCCAAGCTGCGTGGTTGATCTATGCTATCTATAGTCCGCAATGCCACCAGCTTCCACAGCGATCGTATTTTCTCTATGGCGACCAATTGATGCTGCCGCTCAAACAGATTCTGGCTATTACAGGGGCACGCGACCCGCTCACGTTGCGCTGGTTTCTGGGCACTTCAGCGCTTGGATGGAAAGTAGCCTGGTCAGATCGCATGGTGTCGTTGTATACACCGCTCTTCGTAGGAGCGTTGGTGTATCAGTTGGTTGGTCGGCATTGGAAACCCGTCAGGTGGAGTTGGACGCTGTTCTTGCCCTATCTGCCGCTCCTGATCGATGGCCTCAGTCATATGCTTGATGATGCATTGGGACTTGGGTTCCGCGCAACAAATATGTGGCTGAACAGCATAACAGGCGGAATGCTTTCAGCGCAATTCTATGCAGGCGATGCGCTTGGCTCGTTCAATTGGTGGGCACGTCTGATCACGGGGTTAGTCGCGGGATTTGCCTTTGCGTTCCAGGTCTATCCACACCTTGATCAAGGCTTTGCATCTATGGCCAATGCGGCAACGCCGGATGGAGTGCGCCGATCCGCTCCAGAGACAGCGAGCGATGAGGAGCTACGGTCGTAACTTGAGCCAGATGGTTAGCGTGTGAGAAATGACCAAGAGGTAGGGCTGCGGTTGATTGCATTACGCGTATCACGTAGTCCCGATCCAATGGTAACGTTGTATATCGTTTGTGGCTGAAATACGCCAGTGGGGGTAAAGATCATGGTACGGTCATCACGCCAGCTTAATCGACCAGGCACTGTCGGATAGAGGGTAAATGCTCGCTCTGCAGAAGGCCGATCAACTGGGCGTGAAAAGACAATCGTGATAACCGTATCAGTTGGCACAACACCAGTGGGAGAAGGATGAACGCGCACTTCTTCCGCTCGCGGCGCAAAGAGGAGTGCCGCAGCGATCAGCGCGACCAGCACTGCAATCACGGCGATGATGCGGATGAAGTAGCGTGATTCGTTAATCAATTGTGATGATGTTGTATCTGTCATGGATAGAGATATGGGTGTTCAGGGCGGTCGATATGGGTGACTGCGCTCGCCAGGATTGCTGGTATCGTTCGGCCATCCTTTTCAATAGTGCCAAGGGTGCCACGCACCGTTACCCATTGATCCGACTCGAGCGACGCGCCTTCACTCCAAACGACTGGCAGACGTACCCCATTACTATCAGCTGTGCAGCAAATGATGACGTAGCGTGCCACGCTAAATGTCCCTGACGCTTGCTCGCGCTCCTGATAGACAAACCCGGTGACATCAATGGGTTGCCCAGCCAATTCGTCACCCCGAACGCTCAGCGCCGTTGACCATTGTAGTAAGTTCCATTTGACCGTATCATCATCGCTGGGTGCCAACATCCCAGGGATCACCGTATTCTGATTTGAATCAGCGAATGCACCAGCACCGAGTGGCCGCGCAGGTAAGATAATCCCAAGGAGGAGTGGAATACATAATAGGATATGGCCGCTTTGAATGCGACGCTGTGGAGCCCGCCAGAAATCACGAACCGGAACGACCGCAGCGATCAGAAGGATGATTGCACCAGCGGTAACCAATGGTACCCAGCGTGGGTTGATGTAGTAGATAATCGTGCCGCTCGCTACTTTCGCGAGCAGCATGACTGCAATCCCTGCCAAAATGGCACATTCGGCCACAGCTGCGGCATTGATGGTTCGTATATTCTGACGGCTCTGTGCGAGCATCCTATTCTCCAATTACAGATAGATGTTTGTAACCACACCCACCAGCAGTACCATCAAGAAACTCAGTACGGTGATCAGCGCCACAGTACGGCGGCTGAAGGTTGTGCCAAGCATTAACACACTTTTGATATCAATCATCGGCCCAAAGACCAGAAATGCAAGCACTGCACCAAACTGAAACGTGCCCATAAAGGACAGGGCCACAAACGCATCAACCGTCGAACAGATCGAGAGCAAGACGGCCAGGGTCATCAGAACCAATACTGAAGTGAGTGGCCCCTGACCAATTGAGAGGAGTGCCGCCTTTGGAATAGCGGTCTGTAGGATCGCTGCGATGAGACCACCAACCACAAGATAACGCCCCATTTCAAAAAGCTCAGTGATCGCGTGCTGTAGTACAGACCACGCACGACCAATGAACGTCACTGGCTGATCGTTACCAGCATCATGGTCATGATGGCCATCATGGCTACATGTTGGTGCATGGTCATGGTCGGTATCAGCAGGCAGCGAACTCGCCATCAATCGTTCAGGATGTGGATGCGTACCCAATACGAGCCCAATTACAACGGCAATCAGTGCAGACAGCCCCACACGTGCAAGCACAATGTCGGGCCGACCAGCAAATGCGACCCATGTGCTGATAATCACAATTGGATTCACAACGGGCGCGGCAAGCACAAACGCGATACCCATTGGAACGGGGGCACCCTTTGCAATCAGCTGGCGTGCTGCGGGGATTGAACCGCATTCACACACTGGAAACAACAAGCCAAGCAGCGCCCCTGCTCCGGCGGCAAGTATCGGCGAACGTGGGCAGATGCGCTGGATCTGCTCCACCGTCAAGAACTGATGAATAATTGAGGAGACGACGACACCTGCAAGCAGAAATGGCAGCGCCTCAATGAAAATGCCCAGAAAAATAGCGGTAACGGTCTGAGTCCACGCATCGAGCATCGAAAAGCGGGTAGCATCGGCCCATAATAGGAACAATCCGATACTAACAAGTGCCAGCATAATCCCGATTGCGATGAACAGTTTCAACCAAGCTGTGTGTCGTGACGCAAACACGAGGCTTTGTGATCGCATCGTGGAACCTCTCAACTACTGTAGTCTAAAATCATCAACATAGATCGTGGACTTCAGGCTACTGACCACCATCCGCAGCTCTGCACGGGTCGCACCAGTTGGGGCAGCGAGTATCTGGCTGGCGGCGCTCCAACCTGTGGTACTGGTAGTATAACTGCGAACGAGATCGGTGCGAAGAGTGGATCCGGCACTATTCATCCAGCGCACTTGAATCTGAAAGGTAAATGTAGTGTTGGTTGCCGGGATATTCACCCAGCCATCGACGTTATACGATCGACCAGCAACGATTCCCGTGACCGTCTGAACAAGCGTATAGCTTCTTCCTTGCGTAGAGCCGACATGCCGACCAGCAAAGCTGCCACTCCGAACAACGGCATTGCTACGTGTAAATGCAGAATTGGTAGTCCAACTATCGGGGCGTGTATCGTTGTTTGTATCGAGCTCAAACCCTGGATTGGCGAGTAGATTCACGGGTACTGGTGTGCTGGTTGCGGTTGGTGTATTCGTTGGTGGCACCGGTGTATTGGTTGCGGTTGGTGTATTTGTTGGTGGAATAGAGCTCGCCGTGAGTCCTAATGTGACCGAATCGATCTGCGGCGTCATGTTCACAGCACTCGTATTTAGCGTGAGGCGATATTGCGCGTAACGACCTGCGATTGGGAGAATACCGCCGTTTGTTGTGCTACTCCAGGCGCTCCATGTCAATCCATCCCCAGATGTTCGAGTCTCCAGAGTAATACTGGTGCCTATGGGGGTAAGGCTATTCCAGCTCACCGTTGACCATTGATTACCAGCCTGCGCATCAACTACACAGCTTGTATAGCTTCCCGATACGCTGTACGGTGCAGCACGGCGGATGGTATCGACCGTCAGCGTTGTACTCCCATTATTCGACTGATAAAGATACAGATTCACTGGATTACTGGGCAGTGTGAATGTCGCCCGCACTACGCCATCGATCAGAAAGGTCGCCTGATCAGTTGTGACACCTGCGATCCAATCGATTCGATATATGTGCATGCCAGCCGGGATTGTACCCAAGTTGAGGTTCTGTTCACCCGTACCGGTGTTAGCACGTGCATACAGATTCCCATCACCAATACTCGTGCTAAAGATCAGATAGATATCGCCACCAAAGTTGAGGCTGCCATAGCCAAGATGCTGCCAAGCCCCAGTGCCAAAAGTCGCAACCGCCTCAATACTTCCGCGAGTCGTGGTCGATTGTGAACGAACATAGCCACCACCTGGCATACTCAGAACACCATTCGTCAGGCTTGGCGTATAGCTATTGCCGCTCCACGAGCCGCTTGTCCACAGGTTGGTATCAAGCATTGAACCGGCATATGCGTCACGGAAATCACCTGCCAGGATGACGGCACCGTCACCAATTGCGGCAACAGCAGTATCATTCAGGGTTGCACAGCCTTGGCCGAAGTTGGCGAGCGTGGTATAGGTTAGATTATTTCCCATTATTGGCGTGCTGGTTGGTGGTATCGGCGTATTGGTTGGTGGCACTGCTGTGCTGGTTGGTGTCGATGTACTTGTTGCGGTTGGCGTATTGGTTGGCCCAGCTACCTGATAGTTCGCACTGAACGTGTGATTGCCAGCTAGTGTGCTGACAAACGCCACACTCGAACCATTGATTGTTTGTAGAGAAAAGGCCTGTGGTACCCCATCAACCGTCACCGATGCAAGCGCAAGTGAGTCGTAATATTGTGGCAATATCGTCGTCAGATTCTGGCCATTCGCTTGGCTAGTCATACCAAATGAGAGTGTCTTGGTTGTCGTATTCCAAACGATATTGTTATATGTTGTCGCGTTGCGTGCCTCAATAAAGGTCAACCATTGATCCGCATTCCAAATCGGGATGCCTTGGCTATTGGCATAATCCAGGGTTCCTTCAGCCCACTGCTGCGGCGATCCAAGGCCGTAATAGTCGGTGTGAAATTGGGTCATAATCGCTGCATAATCGCCACTTTGGCTTGCATTCATCAATGCCTGAGATACAGCGATAGCACCAGGGCCATCCAGACCTTGATAGCCAGCCGCACTAACTGCTGAGAGCAGTTGTTCATCAACCAGCTGCGTGAGCTGCTGATAGTAGGGCAAGATGGTACCATCGGCTTTCGCAAACTTCATCGGCTGCCCGCTCCCCGTAATATAGCCCATCGGCCATGTGCCATCGGGCTTTTGAAGCCAAGGCCCCCAATGATAGAAGTTCGCATCAAGCGACATGCCATGGCTGACCGCAAGATCAGCTGCATCCGTCCAGCCTTCCCACGCCACTTGGTGGTTACGAACGGTACGTGATTTTGCGGTCGAGAAGCGCTGGGCATACCAATCGCTATAGACCTGATAGCCTTGGGCAAGGCTGGTAATGTTATAGGGTGGATAGGTGTCTGGCTTATAGCGATAGGGATGAATACCAAACGAATTACCCTGTGATTGCCAGTTCAGCATTTCAGCGTTGGATGGATCCGCAGCAATCGTGATATAGAAGGTCATTCGCCCATTGCGCGCGGCAATGCTGTTGATCTGATTTTGGTAGTAGCTGCTGGGATTTGCATGCGCATCACCAGTCGGTATCAGCATGGTCTTTGCGCTGCCAGGAAAATACCATAAACGCGGGAGCGGGGTGACGCCTTGCAGCAATTCAGCGATTAGACGGGCAAACAGTCGTTGTTGGACATCGGCTTGGGGGATAGGAATGCGATCCCGATCCACCCACGGCTGGCCACCTGGGGTAGAAGCCTGAAACAGATCAATCGTCCGAAGCACACTATCGCCATCTGTATCGACATTGGCATTTGCAGGATTACCCTGACGCGTCATCACGATATTCCTCGCCAGATCGTAGGCAAAAGCGGCAGTCTTGCCACTTCCGCTCGTGGCAGTGACAACCGCAGGATAGCTGGTAGTGGTTGAGGCGTTACTATAGAGCTGGGCGATTGTGGTTGCCCCACTGAGCGAATAGCGAGTTGCGGCACCATGGATCTGCAATGTCGCCGATGGTAAACCTTGTCCACTTGGGGTGCTGCTATTGATTGCCAGATAGCCATCTGTTTGGGTGCTGCCAACGGGGCTTATGCCAAAGAGCGAGGCGATCTGAGTATCAGGCCGCATTGCAACCAGCCGACCACCGCCAGTGACATAGCTGCTCAGCATACTTGCTTGCGTAGCAGTCAGCGGAGTTTCAGCAAGTAGCGCAAGCTGGTACGGTGCCAGGGTTGCGCTCGTCAGGCTGGTAAGTTGCACAATATCAAAGCTATTCAGGCCTTCTGCACGCAAGATCTCGCCGAGATAGGCACCATATGGATTGGATGCCGAGGCATTGACAATCAGAAGGATTGGAGGAGTTGAGCCAGCTGCATGCGTGCGCTCACCACGAATCCAGGTCAGCGCACTCGCAAGCAGGGCGATGATAATCGCTACTCGTATCGTCGTTATTCGCAGTCGCATATCCATTCTTCCTCAGCGCCATGACTGTATGATGGGAATGTGAGCATACAAAGCTACCTGAATGATAGCAAGCTGCAATGAAGAAACAATGCTGATGCATTCTCATTGCTATTGCACTCTTTTCATTACAGCAAGCTGCATGAGGTCACTCTTGAAGAAAGAAGGTGTCGGTTAAAGCTATTTTTGCGTGTATAGCGTTTGATATGCCACACGATGTAATGAAATAGCGCAGGCGAATGAGGTGCAATCGAATAGTCAGTATATTGTGGAGCATTTGACACAACAGCAGATCATATCACACATAACAAATGTTCATCGAGGCGCGAGCGTATGGAAGAGTATTTGGCAAGTTGCTGCTGTGCTGAGCGCCATACGATTGCTGCAAGTATTGCATCTATGACTCAAGCCAGAAACGCCAGATAGAGGTTGCAGCGAGCATCGCCAATGTGGGGAGCAGTGCAACTACAGCCGGTCGAGCGAGCTGCCGTAGGCTTGTAATAGCATGACGATACCCCATTAGGACAGCTACTACGAACAGCATGACTGCATAGAGCGTGCCAGTAATACCCAGAAAGGCGATTACTGCCAATGGCCAGAACATCAGACTGAGGCTCCCATAGATTGCTACTAAGATGATGAAGTTCAAGCTCAACAACGCTCCCACATCAAACCATCCGGTAAGTAACCGCTGCCTACGGTCAACATCTTTACGCAGTGCTAGATTGAACATGAGTGTAAGTGCGAGTGAAATCGAAATGCCCATCCCCATCCCAGTAAGCGTACGCACGTCATTGCGTGGCGTATAGAGGGAGAATCCACTCAGATCGAGGAACATTGAGTTAAGGCCATCTCCGACCATAATCAGTACAAAAGTGCCAAGAAGTACGACAATTGGTCTTGGTGGCAACCGCCCACCACAGCTGTGGCCACGGAACCAAAGATAGATCGTCGTGATGACGACACTAATATAGATACCACTATTACGGGCGCATAACGGAAACTGCAGCCCTCCAATGGAGATAGTATGAATCTGCGCGCATATGCCATGCACAATGGCATACATTTTCCATTCAAGCGGCATTCCTGGTATGAAGAGTAATCCCAGCACCAGAACACCAACGATTCCCAAAAATAGTGCGCGCCAACTCCGTTCACGCTCGATCTGATCGTGCTGATTCTGATCGTGCTGATTCTGCTCTTGATCGTGGCGCTCTACGAGTCGGCGGCGAGCAAGCTTCAAAACATGCTCCGGTGTGTTATTCGCCATGTTCACTCCTCTACTCCTACTCCACACAGCATGCCATGTGCGTCTTGATACGTGCGCACCCATGCGATTGCACCAAGCATCAATGCTAACCCAAATACCTGTGCAGCACGGATTCCACCGGGCAATACGAGCGAGTCAGCACGAAATACCTCAACGACGATCAAGCTGAAACCTTGGAGTGCTACATACGCTGCAAATAAACCACCAGGGGGCACGTGATATCGTGCTAGCGGCCAGAGCACAATCCCACTCGCGAGTGCTGCGAGGGCAAAATAGATCTGCGTTGGATGTCGTACTGCACCAAACAGGACGATGCCCCACGGAAGCGTTGTAGGTAGACCAAATACTTCGCCGCTCAGGAGCATGCCGATATATCCAATTGCAGTAGCAAATGGTAGCGCTAATGCAATCACATCACCAATCGTTTGCAGATCCCAATGACGCCAACGGCCCCAAAGCCAACACCCGAGCGTAGCACCAACGAGCGCCCCAGGCCATGCCCAATCGCCAAAGCGGAGTGCCCAAAGCTGTTCTGGTTGGCGTCCGTACACATCGAGGTTAAACAGGCCGTACCAAAGCCGCCCACCAATGACCGCACCGATCAGGATCGGGTAGAAGCAGCGTTCGACCTGAGCAGCCAACGGCATTCCACCCCAACGTACTGCGACCCACCCAGCAACCCAATTGCCTACTACAATGGCAAGTAGCAGTACAAGGCCACCACTACTCAACCGAAATGGCCCTAATTGCACTAACGGATACATCAGCGTTCTTCCTGGAGTAGTTGCTCTACTGTCCCACTAATTACGCTGCGGGGCATTGGCCCAAAATACACTACACGAACGACCCCTTTCCGATCCACGAAAAAGCTGGATGGAAGGACGCGGACTTGATACAACGTGCTCACCATACTATCGCTATCCAGTAACGCCGGGAATGTCAGACCAAACTGCTCCATAAATGTCCGCACAATCCGTGCGTCCTCCGCCTGGTTTACGGCGAGTACCACGAATCCGCGATCGTGATATTGTTCATAGGTAGCTTGGATGGTTGGCATCTCGGCACGGCATGGTGGGCACCAGGTCGCCCAAATATTGATCAGTATTACCTGGCCCTTCAATGCACTGAGGCTTGTGGATGTATTATTCAGATTGGAGAGCACGAATGGAGGCGCAGAAGAACCCACGTGTGGTGAAGGAGGCAAATCAGGAGTATTGAGTGAGACAACAGCCAGCATTGTAGTATTCGATTGCACCCGTGACCCACGATGATGATGACACCAGCGAGGAGGACGCTCAGAAAGAGACGATCCCAGAAGGCAATCCGCCGTGTGTCCATTCTGCCTCCATGCATTGAATTCCAATGTATAGTGTATTGCTTTGTGCGCCAGACGCAAGTCAGTCAGGTCAGCACCAGATATAGTTCAAACTCAGCTACATTTCTGGAGCGTTTGACGCAAGAGTGCTTCATATCACACAGAACGTCGCGCGATCATGCAGTGTGTTGAATCCATTTTGACAATGTCTACTCAACCATTTATGCTCAATAGTGCTAGCTTCTATTGTGCTACTTACGGAGGGTGAGGCTTTTATGACAACAGGCCAAACAACGCAGAAGGATGGCGGAACCAAATCCGCTCCTCGACAACGATCATCATTACTCTATGCCATTCCGGTGCTTGCGCTCATTATTGTTGTGGCACTCATCATGAGCGGACCGAATAGTTCTACTGGATCTGTACGCCCATTAGCGCAGCTCCAGACGGAGGATTTTCACAGTCTAGCGTTTAGCCAGATCGATCCGAACACGGTCTTTTTTGGCCATCATGATGGCCTTCTGGTAAGCCATGATATTGGTGGGACATGGCTACCTGCACAACTTCAAGGGGCAGATGCGATGGCGCTTGGCACATCCGCAGCAAATGCGCAACGGATGTATGTGGCAGGCCATGGCATATTCTATCGTAGTGATGACAGTGGCAAGAACTGGGTCAAGGTTAATACAGCGCTTCAAGGTGCAGATATTCATGGCTTGGCGGTAAGCAGTACCGATGCAAATCACCTATATGCGTATGTTGTAGGCGAGGGGATCCGAACAAGTAGTGATGGTGGAGCAACCTGGGGTGCGCCATTGCCCAACACGCCCGAACCAATGCGTGCTATGGTCGGCGGGCCAGATCAAACGCTGTACGTGGGGAGCCAAGGAATCATCTTACGGAGCAACGACGGCGGCCAACAATGGCAGCGCGAAAATATCGGTGATGTCGATATCACTAGCCTGAGTTATGATCCCGTGAGTGGTACGGTTTATGCAGGAGCGGTTATGACTGGAATGAACCAAGGTCTGCTCTATCGACGCAGTAGTGCGACCAATCAATGGGAGTCGCTTCCGATTACGGGCTTAGGCATTCCACTCGCACTTGCTATTGATTCGCAAGACACGAAAACGCTGATCTTGCTGACGCACACTGGCGCGCTTTACCGCAGCCGTGATGGCGGTTTGACATGGAATGGGTAGGACACCTGTTCAAATGGAGGTTAGATGAAACTGTATCTTTTACAACTCGCAATCCATCCCGAGAATGGCATTCCAGCACCAGGCTATCTTATTCAGACTGATACCGGGGTGAATGTCCTGATTGATACCGGATTTCCGTTGCGCCACACTATTCCGGGGAGTACAAATTCCTACGTGGATGAGCAAAGCTATATCGTCAACCAATTGGCAGCGCTTGGACTTGAATCGCGTGATATTGACTTTTTGATCTGTACACATTTCGATCCTGATCATTCAGGCGGCCATGATGCTTTTCCTGAATCGGAACTCGTTGTCCAGCGGAGCCACTTTGAGGTTGCTCATTCGGGTACACATCCTCGCTTTGAGGCCATGCGCTCCCATTGGGATCATGCTCAGCTCCGGTATCGGCTGATCGATGGCGATATAGTGCTGTTGCCAGGAATTGAGTTGATCGAAACGAGTGGCCATGTGCCAGGTCATCAATCAGTACTGGTGCGCTTACCAGAGACCGGCCCAGTACTCCTTGTGATTGATGCTGTTGCCCGCTCAGAGCAGTTTGATGCTGATACGCGCGATATCGGCTCGAATGATATGGATGCCCACGGAGTGCGCGAAAGTACTCGTAAACTGGTTGAGCTTGCACAGCGTGAACATGTAGCACTTACCGTGTTTGGTCACGATGCTACGCAGTGGCAGACCCTTAAAAAGGCACCAGACTATTATCAATAGTGTGAGGCATCAGTAACAATCGGAATGTCTACGATGTAGTAGATCGCAGCCCAGAACAAATTGCGCCTAGAGCTTGACTCATTCGCCCTCTACCGCTATAGCACTAAGCCAGATAGCGAGGTTGAGCAAACTCCCTAGTGATTACGAACCAGCGCCGACCAGTAACAGAGTCGTGCTGAGTTGCTAACCCTGAGCCTCGGCTGGGCACCATCAAGCAGGCTTACACCAAATGCGATGGGCAGGATGTGTAGATACGTTCGAGTCAATCAGCACATTTCGCAGCGAGATATCCCGCTCATTCCGGTGCTGAACCCAGCATAAGTAACCAACACCAACGCTCGAATCCTAGGTAGCAGGTTGCATATATTAAGAAGGAACCATGACTACAGAACACAAATCGCCGCCAATCATATCCCCACTCGCCATCCTAACGATGGTGATTGTCATCTTGAGTACCGGACTGATCTTGAGCGATACCACAACACGAGTCTGGTGGCAGGTATTAACACTGGGCGTCGTTGAAGGTATCACCGAATTCTTGCCGATCTCATCAACTGCGCATTTGCTTATTGTTTCACATATGCTCGGTTTTGAGCATAGCATGGGTGGCACATTCGAGATTGTTATCCAACTTGGTGCGGTGGCTGCCGTTGTGTTGTACTATGCGCGTGATTTGATGAGCCAAGTGCAAGCGCTGCCAACACAGCGCTCTACCCAGCGCTTCTGGCTTGGTATTCTGTTGGCGTTCCTTCCTGCAGCACTGATAGGCTTCTTTTTGCGTGGCTGGATCAAGGCAGTATTATTCGATTCCCCCATATTAATTGCGTCAACCTTGATTATTGGTGGTATTGCGCTGATTGCTATTGAGCGCCTTATGCAGCAGTCAAACTCAATCCAGCAACTCGACCGTGTCACGCCAAGGCATGCATTTGGCATTGGCATGGCGCAGGTATTTGCACTGGTACCTGGAGTATCGCGTTCAGCTGCCTCAATTATGGGCGGATTAGTGGTTGGTTTAGACCGCCCAACTGCGACCGCGTTTTCATTCTATCTCGCGATTCCTACATTGGGAGCAGCGACACTCGTTGACTTGCTGAGCAGTTTCGATCAGATGACTATGAACGAAATCGGCTACCTTGTTGTAGGAACACTTGTATCGTTTCTGATCGCTTGGCTCAGTATTCGCTGGCTGTTACAGTATGTTGCGCAACACAGCTTTTGGGCATTTGGGAGCTATCGTGTGGTAGCAGGAATACTCCTTCTTGTGCTGGTAGGAATAGGGCGTTTCTAATCCACTAAGAGTCCTCAATTTTATACTTTGCTATACGATACAACAAGGTGTGGCGGGTAAGCCCAAGCAACTCCGCAGCACGCGATTTATTGCCGCCAGCATATTCGAGTGCCTGACGAATGAGCGATTGCTCGACTTGCTCCAGCACGATACCTTCGCGCGGCAACTGGAAGGAAGCCGCTGCCACCCCCGCTGCGCGTAACGTGATCGGGAGGTGGCGATCCTCAATTTTGCCCGTACCAGCCAGGACTCGCGCACGCTCGATTGCCCCACGAAGCTCTGCAAGATTGCCCGGCCAGGTATAGGAGTGGAGCAATCGCATGGCGGTAGAACTGATCAGATGGCTCTCGAGCCATTCAGCAACGAACAACTCGAGATCATCAAGATGCTCGCGCAGTGGTGGAATTGACACACTTAGGAATTGGTGTGCCACCTTCGATTGTTCAAGCAGTGACCAGTCGTTGAGCGTTCCGGTCATGATTACCAGCGCGGCGTCCGAGCGCACCCAACACTGTTCCAGCGCAGCAAGGCCAGCTTGGCTCAATGCACCAATATGACGGAGGAGAAGGACTCCTTGTCCAGCACGTCCCCAGAAACCAGAATGCTCAGCGTTTCCAAGCAACAGATCGGGCTGTTGATCCGCAGTAATTGTCTCCAGATCGACCTCGATCAGCGGCGCAGTACGCCGCATCGACACCGCATAGGCGGCTCTGGCGATACTAGCCCTGCCACTGCCAGACTCGCCAATCAGTCGCAAATCGAAGCCCTGGTTGATGCTCTGGTGGGCAAGAGTGATCGCTCTCCGCCACGCTGGATCCGCTCCTGGCAAGAGCGGTGTGGGCATCTGTCGTAAGCGAGCTATCTCATGTTGCATGCTCTGACGCTCCAGCGCACGACCAATCTTGAACAACACCTCTTCGACATCAAACGGCTTGCGTAAGAAATCACTGGCACCACCCTGCATGGCTTCGACTGCCATAGCCACCGTGCCATAAGCCGTCAGAATCAGGATAATCGTGTCTGGATAACGGGCATGGATTTGGCGTAGGGTAACTAGGCCATCCATTCCTTTCATCTTGAGGTCGAGCAAGAGTAAATCAACTTTCGCCCGTGAAAGTGCCGAGAGCGCTTCTTCGCCCGAAGAAGCACTCAGCACATCGTAGCCAGCACGTTCGAGGGCCTCTTGAAGCACCCAACGCATGTTTGGTTCATCATCAACGACCATTATGTGCGCCATGGCTTATCCTCGTCTACTCGTGATTGGTCGCTCTGGGAACATAACCGTGATCGTCGTCCCATGTCCTCTTGTGCTGGCAATCTGGAGCTTGCCCACATGTTCCGCAATAATCGCTGCGACCATTGCCAAACCCAGGCCAGTACCATCGGTACGCGTTGTGAAGAATGGATCGCACGCACGTTCCAACTCTTCAGGTTCCATCCCACGCCCCTCATCAATCACACGCAGCATGATATGGCCTTCCTCACGGCTGCTTTTTAGCCATACGCGGCCACCTGAAGAGCTTGCCTGAATCGCATTGAGTAAGAGATTAAGCAGCAATTGTTGAATCTTTTGCGCATCGCCAAATAATGTTCCTGCCGAAGCTGGCTCGATTTGAACGATAACCTGCTGCTCAAGGGCATATGCCTCAACGGACTGCACAGCGGTCGTAAGGATATCTGCGAGTGCGAGCGATTCGAACACTGGTTGGCGCGGTTTGGCATATTCCAAAAGCCCACCAACCAGTCGTTCGATTCGGTCGGATTCATCAGTCAAGACGGTTGCATACCGATGGAGATCCTGGCGTTCACGTAGATGTGTTGCCAGCAGTTGAGCGGTTGCCCGCACTACCGCTAAGGGATTACGAACCTCATGGGCGATGCCAGCGGCAAGTTGGCCAACTGCTGCAAGTCGATCCATGCGTCGCAATTGCTCACGCTGTTTGCGCTCACGATCAGCGAGAACACCAACCACAACTGCAACAAACACAAACAGCGGCAACTCAATCAGGTTTTCGAACATGCCACCCGGCAGCATTTCCCCCATGCCAACTGCATGTGGCAGATAGAGCAGAATACAGACGGCGCTGGTAAGCAGGCCACCGCGTATCCCAAAGCGTACTGCTGCAACCGTGATTGGCAGATAATAGAGGTTACGATACACCGCATGATAGGGAAGCAGGTTTGCACTCGTAAGGTAATGAAGCAGCGTAACCAGCAACACGCCACCGACAATAGCTGCGATAATTGTGCTGCTGGTATTACCACGGTGTAGAGAGGGGTAGGGTTGAGCCAAGGGTTAGTTCTCCCTAGTGCATGATGCCATACCAATCCTTCAGCCATTGAATCATCTGCGTGATTTCGGCTTCCTGAGCAGCAATGATGGCTTCAGAAAGCTGCTTAATCTCAGGATGCCCCGCCTTTTGGCGTGCCTCTGTCGCCATCATGATGGCGCTCTCATGGTGTGGGATCATCGCCTCAATAAAGCGTTGGTCGAATGGCGTATTCCCCGCTGGCACCTCCATGGCACCCATCGCCATGCCCATACCGTTGGTTGGCGCAAGATCAGGATACCACATGCTGCGCCATTGCTTCATTTGGGCGATCTCGGCTTCTTGGGCGCTGATAATCGCAGCAGCTAACTGCTTGATCTCAGAGCGCTCGGCTTGGCTTTGGGCTTGCTTAGCCATCGTCACTGCGCCTGTATGGTGAATAATCATACTATCGATGAACAACGCATCAAATGGAGCATCTACCATTGCCATTGAACCATGATCCATCCCAGCCATTGCTGCGGTTGGCGTGACAGCAGCAGTTGGTTCTGGCATAGCGGTTGGCGCAGGCGCGATGGTTGGAGCGGCTACAGTAGGAGCCGCTGTCGCACCGCCAGCGGCAGGTTGGGTCGTGCCACAAGCGGCAAGTATCCCGGTGAGTATGCTGAATAGAAGCGCTATTGTGAAGCGTCTCAAGGCCATGATTGATGTTCCTTTTCTTGTTCGGTCTCTATACAAAGCAGCATCGAATGACACCATCACGGAGCGTAACATGAACGTAGAGCAAAATCAAAATGGAACCTGAATCAACTGCGGCAGCGACAGCATATGCCGCATATCACACAAATACGCGGCATATGCTACAAACAATGTACCGAAAGAAAACGTTACCTCCGCTTACTGCAGATAAGTACGGGTTGCTATAAAGTTATTCCTGCAATAATTTCTAGATGCATCCAGTTGCATCTAGGATTACGTACTATTACTAGAATACTCATTTCTATGCGGTGTGCTGTTCGTGAACGCTGGTCAAACCAAGAAGGAGACCTGACAATAAAACGCGCCATGGTTCTCATCCCGCTGCTGTTACTTGCAGCCTGTGATGCTGCTAAGTCCAGCAGCGGGTGAGCCTTCGAACAAACTGACTGTGGTGGCTACGGATCTCGCCGATTACGAATATCATCTATAATACTGGTGGCGAGCGCATTGCGCTCTTTGGAATCGTTCCTGAGGGTACAAACTCCCACGCATTCGAGCCATCCCCATCAGACGCTCAGAAGTTGGCCAAGGCCGATCTCATCTTTGTTAATGGCTTAAAGCTGGAGGAGCCAACCTTGAAGCTGGCTGAGGCAAATAAAAGGCGACTGCCGAAATTATTGCTTTTGGCGAACAGACTATCGCTTCCGCTCAGTATATGTATGATTTCTCGTTCCCGAAAGAGGAAGGTAGCCCTAACCCTCATCTTTGACCGAACCCAATCTATGCACTACGCTATGCAGAAGAAATCCATGCTGATGTCGTGCAACGGCAGCCATTCATTGATATCGTAACGATCTATCGCACATTACAGTGGTTGCGGGGGGTTGGGCTGGTAACGACTATCGCCGGCAGCGATGGGAAGCAGCGCTATGAGTATCGACCGACGGGAGAAACGCACCATCATCTGGTTTGTCGTCAGTGTGGTCAAGAAATCCAGATACCCGATGAAGATTTGGCATCGCTCAGAACGGTGATACAAGATCGCTATAGCTTCAGTTTAGATGACGCTCACATTGCATTGATGGGTCGTTGTATGCCCTGTAAGTCGCAGATTGCGATAGTATAATGAGACTCTCCCCTCCCTTGCCTGAAGTTTCGTGTTCCTACATTATATTAGCGCCGGTGTACGATTCTAAAGGAGAAAGCGTAAGCTGAATCCCATTTCAAGTACAATCAATAGGCTAATTTCTCAGACTTTGTCTGGTGTACAAGCTTGATATGTCATTCTCGTGATGCCTGAGATGCCTGTGCCCAGTGGATCAGCGCGAGCAGCATCATACAGAGCCAGCTTAGTCCACTTGTTTGCACAGAGAAGGATTTGCTGGAATGCACAGTATCGCGATAGATGCCCTTGGCAATAATCTTGGCCCACGCCAATGCGCGATATAGTCGCCGAGTCCAGCTGTGTGCTGGGTTGTGGAAAGCGTTCTACCGCAGTCTGACTGAATATGTGTGAGTGCAGGAATGAGTACAACTCCAACGATTCTGGTGGTTGATGATGAAGAACGGCTGCGCAGTCTGGTATGCAGCTACCTAGTGCAGGAAGGCTTTCATGTGCTGATCGCTGGCGATGGCACGCGTGCACTTGAGTTAATGCATACGGAGCAGCCAGATCTGGTTGTGCTCGACCTCATGTTGCCGGGCATTGACGGCCTGGAAGTCTGTCGTCGGCTGCGCACCTTCTCGGATGCCTATGTGCTTATGCTCACCGCCAGAGGCGAGGAGATCGACCGCGTGATCGGCTTGGAGGTCGGTGCTGACGACTACCTGACCAAACCGTTCTCGCCGCGCGAGTTGGTTGCCCGCATACGTGCGATGCTACGCCGCCCGCGTAGCGGAAGCGCAAGCGAGGCACTTCCACCACCATTGCAGTTCGGTGCACTGACAATTGATCAGGCGCGTCATGAAGCTTCCCTTGCCGCTGTGCCTCTTGTGTTGACCAACTTGGAGTATGAGCTTCTGGTTGGCCTAGCCGCGCACCCTGGCCGCACCTTCACCCGTGCGCAGCTGCTTGATCGTATTTGGGGCACCGATTATTTTGGCGATGACCATGTTGTTGATGTTCATATCGCTAATCTGCGCAAGAAGCTCGGTCCCGGCCCTGACGGCCTCGAGCGGATCAAGGGCGTCCGCGGCATCGGCTATCAGTACGCGTTGCCTCACCGGCCGGCCGTCGACGGACTGTAGATGCACCGCCTGCACGTCACAATCTTCCTGTGGTTCTGGCTGGGCGTTGTCGTCGTGAGCGGCACGCTGGTCACGTTGACCGAGCTCGCGGACTCGCCAGCCGAAGACGACCGGCGATGGGCGGCGAAGTTCGGCCCGCGCGTCGACATGTGGGCTCGACA
>JANLSE010000030.1:0-7670 GCA_031362265.1 Roseiflexaceae bacterium | reverse complement strand
GCTGACGCTCGAATGAAGGGCGACGCGCGCATGTCAACGGTGCGCTGATCCGGCTGGCCGGTAGCCAGCCGTTTACGTTACACCGCCAACATAGGTACTCATCTACGTTGTTGCGTTGCAATCAGAGCCACCTGGGGATATGCGTGAACAGTACTGTAGCCGAAGCGCGCGTGATATAGCAGCCCTTTTTGACACAAAAATTCCACAAAGCCACGGCGTTTGCGCGGGATGCACAGGTTCACTCAATCGATGCCATCACGTGTCTCGCATATTGCCGGAGAGAACAGCTATGCCCCACGCCTATAGTGCTACATTTGGCGACCTACTCAAACAATTACGCAAGCGTGCCGGTATGACACAAGGTGATTTGGCAGCAGCGGTGGGCTACAGTGTCTCGTTTGTCTCTGTGCTCGAACAAAATCGCCGCCTGCCGACTGTCGATACCGTGCTTGAGGTGTTTGTCCCTGCCTTGGGCCTGCAGGATGAACCGCAGTTTGCCACGAGGCTTGTCGAATTGGCCGCCAACGCGCGTGGGGAGCGGCCACCAGTCGTAATCACGGGTCCGCGAGTATCGCATATTACCGTTAGCGTAGCTCCTAGCGAGCAGCCAAACTCCTTGCCAGTTGCACCAACCGACTTGATCGGACGTGCCCAAGCGGTCAGGCAGCTTTGTCAGCGTTTGTTAGCACACCAAGGGCGCTTGCTAACACTGGTAGGGCCGCCAGGTATTGGCAAGACACAACTGGCATTGGCCGTGGCAGCACAGATGCAGTATCATTATCGGGATGGGGTAGTCTTTGTGCCGCTGGCCGCTATTAGCGATGCCACGCTGATGGCGGCTGCGATAGCTAGCGCAGTTGGCAGTAGCGATCCCGGCCGAATACCGCCAAAGCCCAAACTCATTGAGCAAATACGACGCAAAAGCATGCTCTTGGTGCTGGATAACCTCGAACAGATTCGTGATTGCGCGCCTCTGATTGCAGATCTCTTGGTAGAATGTCCTGGGCTGTGTGTTTTGGCTACCAGCCGTGAGCGATTACATCTGCGTGCCGAGCAACGATTCCAAGTGCCACCACTCGATCTCGCCGCAGCCATCGAATTGTTTGTTCAGCGTGCCCAGGCAATACAAGCGGATTTTAGCCTCACGCCCCAGAACCAACAAATGGTTGCCGCGATATGTCAGCGCTTGGATTTTCTGCCCTTGGCACTCGAATTGTGTGTAGCGCAGATCGATCTACTCTCGCCCGCCCAACTCTTGGCGTACCTGCACGATCAGCGTCTCGATCTGCTGGTGGAAGGTGCGCAGGATTTGCCCCCACGCCAGCGTACACTACGCACCGCCATTCAGCACAGCTACAGGTTGCTCGATGAGGAGGAGCGCACGCTCTTCCGTCGCCTGGGTATCTTTGTTGGTGGGTTTGATTTGCTGACGCTAGCGGCAGTTATTGCAGAAACCATGCTACGCCCGCTCAATGCCACACTCCATTCCTTGATTGGCAAAAACCTCGTGCGCGCCGAAACAATGCCATCTGGTGAGCAACGCTTTATGCTGCTGGAGACGATCCGCGAATTTGCCGTAGAGCAGTTGCGGGCGTACGGTGAGGAAGCGCTGCTACGCCACCGGCACTATGCTGCCTATCTGCAGCTCTTTCGCATGGCCGATAGCCACTTGCGAGGGGCTGAGGCGGCCGCTTGGGTTGTGCGTATCGAGCCCGATCACGATAATCTGCGCGCTGCCTTACAGTGGGCATTGGATTCAGCACGCTATGCGGACGCGGCCTGGCTAATGGTGGCTGTCCATTATTGTTGGTTTCTGCGCGGCTCTCGGTATGAGGGGGCAAAGTGGCTGCTGCAATTGCTGCCACACCACGACACTCTTGCCCTAGATCTGCGTCTCGCCGTCCTGATCTGCTTTTATGTTACTGCGTATGAAGTTGAAGAACTTCCACCGGTTGGCGATCTTTCGGATGAGGTCAAGGAATTGTTGGAAGACTGCTCAAACCCACTGCTGCAGGCTGTCGCCTGGTATTGGCTTGGCTGGTCCGCGACTGACATTGCTAAAGCTCTTCCCTGTGTGGAGCGGTGTATTGTGTTGGCACGCAGTGCTCATACAGTGCCAGAGCCTGGCGCTGAATTTGGTGCGATGGCCGACCGGACATTCGTGCTCGCCTCTGCGCTTGATCTTTATGCAGTGAATCTGATTGACCAGGGGGAGGTTACACGGGCAGTGGCAGCAGTGGCCGAGAGTTTGACGCTCTTTCGCATGCGCGGAAACTCGTATGGTGTTGGCGGTTGCCTTGGTACGTTAGGTCGCCTAGCACTGCTGCAAGGTGATCTCACCCAAGCATATACGCACTTGTACGAAGTGGTCATGCTCGCTACATCGCTCAACGTGCGCCCGACACTGTGTGAGTGGCAACCGCTGCTTGGTATCGTGGCCCTGTATCGTGGGGATACACGGAAGGCGCGCCGGCTCTTGGATGAAAGTTGGCAGCTCTGTGTGGAGTTGAAAAGCAAATTTTTCTTAGCACGGGTCTGTATCTATTTGGCAGAGCTCGATCTTTCGGAAGGAGCGGTAGCGCAGGCCGAGCACTGGCTCGTGCAAAGCCTAAACCATTTGACTGAGCCGCAGCGAATCACCATTTTCCAAGTAATGCGACTGTTTGTCGCTGCCCGCGTCGCGACAGCTCAACAGCAGTACCTGCGTGCCGCTCTCCTCTTTGGGCTGGCCGATCAATCACATCGCCAAATCCATTATGCGATTGCTGGGCCGATTCGTGCTCTCGCTGACGCCGCACGAGCAACGGTGCAAACGATGTTGGAGCCAATGGCCTTTACCGAGGCGTTCACCAAGGGGCAGCAGATGTCATTGGCGGAGGCGTTTGCCAGTATTCAGAACGAGCCGCTCCTTTGGATTGATGCTGCTTTAGATGCAAAGCTGCGCCTGACCCATGAATGAGCGGGCTTCAGCTTGGCGGCGTTCGGTGGAGCAGGATTAATCCGGCGGGCACAAGCCACGCTATCCAACGTGCGTTTACCGGCGCTTGGTTTTCTGTAATGAGATCGCGTAGACAATCGGACAAGCAGCTATTTAGCCGCCTGGCCACTCCATCCGGTCTTCGACCAGATAATCCACGATGTAGATGTTTTCATTGTAGTACTATGCATGCTCTGGTCGAACGGTGCTTCGTGAGATCGAACGGCTTACCAACGCAATGGCGAGCGCGCCAAGGAGCAGAATTGCCGCGATTGCGAATGTAACCTGCATACCAGTGGCAACAGCCGCGGGACGCGCTGTCGTGATATCGGTTGTTGCCGACGCCACCGCAAATACGGCACCCATAACCGATGCCCCAGTGATGAGTCCGAGGTTACGCGATAGATTGAGCATACCGGAAATAACGCCGCGTTGACTTGGGCGAATATCTGTCATGATAATGGTATTGTTGGCCGCCTGGAATAACGCATAACTAGCGGTTATGACGACGATCGGGGCAATGTAGCCAGCGATACCGAACCTAGCAGACACTGTAGATAGAATGAAGGATCCGGCTGCCATTCCAACGAGCCCAACGATCATCATACGTTGTGCGCCAAAACGATCCACAATACGCCCAGCTGGTACACCTGCCAGTGCAGCGACAAGTGGGCCAGCCGACAGCGCGAGACCAACAAATACTGTTGCAAGGCCGAGCCCGCGTGCAAGATAGAATGGCCCGACTACCAATGTCGACATTATCACCGTCGAGACGAGCGTGCTCATCGCGAGGCTTGCACTCAGCGCTGGATCGCGGAACATTGCCCGCCGAATTAAGGGCGATGCGACTCGCGTCTCGACGAAGACGAAGAGCCCGACTCCAAAAACAGCTGCCAGGAGTAACGCAATGTTAAGTGTACCGAAATGGCCACGGCCGATTGTCATGGCGAGCGCATATGCCGCAAGCGTCACGGCAAGCAGCAGTGTGCCTACCGTATCGAAGCCTGCTCGCTGCTCAGTTTTCCCCGCACGACGATCGACGGGCAGATAGTGGCGCGCAAGGAGAATATTCAGGATGCCGAGTGGTACGTTGATGAGAAAGATCATCTGCCAGCCGAGTGTGGCCATTAAGACACCCCCGATCGATGGGCCGAGCGTGGTGCCGATTGCAGACATTGTTCCAAGCAGCCCCATGGTGCTACCAGTCCGCGCCTTCGGAACTGTTTCAGCGGCCAAGGCCACCGTGAGAGCCATCATGATAGCTGCTCCAAGACCTTGTGCTGCCCGAGCTGCGATTAATAGCCAGAGCGTCGGCGCGATACCGCATAGCAGCGAGGCGACAGTGAACAGGCCGATTCCAATCAGTAATAGCCGTCGGCGACCAATGATGTCACCCAACCGTCCAACGCTGACGATCAGGGTGGTGATGGCAAGCAGATAGGCGAGGACAATCCACTGAATTTCCTGAAAGGAAGCGTTGAATGCCTGTGCCAACGTCGGTAGGCCAGTATTGGCGATACTCGTGTCGAGTGATGGCATCAACATGGATAGGGAAAGGCTGGTAAGCGCCCAACGAATTGAAGGTGTTGGTTTTGTGCTTCCCGTTATTACCTCAGCTTGTTTTGCAATGATTGCCTTCAAAAGATCCTCCTTTGGTATTGATAACGCTCGAGATCGAGCTACCTGAACTATACACACGTGTTTGACATAGCGGAAGACGCACCGTTTGCACGTTATTCATGCGTTTGACGCCATGCCACAAACCATGCTAGAATCAAGACATGTCGATCCCAGATTTCAACTTGCTTGTTACGCTTGATGCAGTACTCACGGAAGGTAGCGTTGCACGGGCAGCTGAACGGCTGCGACTCAGCCCCTCGGCGATGAGCCGCGCACTTGCACGCCTGCGAGAGGCGACAGGCGATCCGTTGTTGGTCAGAGCCGGTCGAGGTCTGGTGCCTACACCACGGGCGCTCGAACTCCGCGAGCGGGTTAGTCAGCTCGTTCAGGAGGCGAAAGAGGTTCTCCGGCCTGCTGAGAAGCTCAACCTCAAGCAGCTCGTTAGAACGTTCACGATTCGTACTCGCGAAGGCTTTGTCGAGAATTTCGGCCCACAGCTCATTGCTCGGGTTAGTGGGGAGGCTCCTGGCGTGCGGCTCTGCTTCGTGCAGAAACCAAACAAAGCGAGCGAGGCGCTGCGCGACGGAACGGTTGATCTGGAAACTGGTGTAGTGGGGAAGGAAACTGGGCCAGAGATTTGTGCATGTACGTTATTCAGGGATCGTTTCGTTGGTGTCGTGCGGACGGGGCACGTACTGAGTCAGGGCGAGATCACACCTGCTCGTTATGCAACAGGCAGGCATATTAATGTCTCACGCCAGAGGCTCGACAAGGGGCCGATTGATGAAGCCATGAAGCCATTCGGACTGGAACGCGAGATCGTCACAATCGTCAGTGGTTTTGCGGCCGCATTGGCGCTCGCGCAGGCTTCCGATTTAATTGCTAGTGTTCCCGAATGGCAAACCGGAAACATGCGTGCTGGAATGTATAGTTTCCCGGTTCCGATCCCTGTACCAGAGATCACGATTTCATTGCTCTGGCACCCACGGTTGGATGCTGATCCAGCGCACCACTGGTTGCGGGATGTTGTTCTGGATACCTGTGTAGCGGCCCACTGAACGGGCTACTCCCGCTCGATCCGAGAAGGGGTTGCCGGAGTCCTGTCCGCGTATGTGCTCCATATACCCAAGCAGTTGAAACAGGCTATCGGTCGCCGCTCCGAAACCCGAGACAGCAACACCCAACATATCACCCTGAAGAAAATTCCAAGCGGTGTGCGACCCCATCGCAAACCACAAACTGCGCGTTGCCATATATACTGCTCCAATCGAGATACCAGCCTCTAATGCAATCGCGATGGCGCTCCGTTATGTTTCTGTCTAAGAACAAAGCTCTGCGGTGCTGAATAGGCCGCTACAATTGGTTAAGCTCATTGCACAGGGGAAACAACAGCCGGTGCCGTGCGGGCTGATGGGGCCAGTCGCTTGCGAATGATCCACTCAGCAATAGCGAGGTTGATCAGCCAACTCGCGCCCATCAGGAACGCTCGGCGGAGCTCACTTGGCGGGCCAGCGATGATATCCCCGACCATCAGGAGCAGTGCCTGGGTGCCTGCGCCCATGCCGATCGCATAGCCGCGCAGCATCCAGTCACCGTGCTGAGCAAAGTCCCGTCGTCGGATTGCAGCAACACCGAGAAGAATGGAGAGGAGCATTGCCGATCCGAATAGCAGTCGGAAGCCATACAAGAGTACACCATCCCCCGCAGGCCAGGGATAGAATAGGGTCATCCACAGCCCAGAGAGCGCGACGATCAGCCCGCTCGGGATGAGAAGCCACCCGGCGGTGCGATGCCAGGCATTCTGCCGACGTCGCAGACTGGGAACGAATTGGAATGCGCCCAGGAGCGCAAAGAGGGTAACACTCACGATATGCAGCACCACTGGTAGCGGCGACGCAAAGAAACGGGCGTTAGCTGGCGTGATTTGTGCGCCGCCGGCCAACTGCGTGAGGCGGAAGGCACCACCGGCGATCGGAATCAGGCTGAGCAGGATTAATCCGGCGGACACGAGCCATGCTGTCCAACTGGCTTTTCCTGGCGCTTTGGTTTTCTGCGGCAGAGATATCCCAAACTCAGTGTTCATGTTCAGCTCCTTGGGCGGTAGGGTGATCCGATATGCGCCAGACGACCACCTCAATACTAGCGCGCACGAGTAAAGGGAATGCGAGCAGTACGAATACAGCGTTTGCTCGACGAAGGCTTCCACGCATTTGTTAGACCTTTTGAGCCAGCTTGATCAAGTTAACAGCCCTTGAAGAAAAGTAGCCACTCAGCAGACCATAGACAGCGGACAGTGCGCCGATGAACAGCGGCGTAGCGATGCCTTCTGCATTGAAGGCATGCATGACCGCGTACACGTACTTTGTCAAGAATATGGCCATCATGACGACGAGCGGAACCCAGCTGCCAGGGATGACGAAGTTGCCGTCCGTTGCCGTGCCGTGAACCCGCTTATCCCTGAAAAAGGTGTAGCCAACAACCGTTGCAATGGCGATCGCCATACCCCAAGCGGCAAGCGGTATCGTTGCGAGACCGAAGCTCGAGTAGATGCCGGCAAGTGAAAGGGCAATCATGCCAGCGGGCAAGAGCAATGCGGGAAGTTTGCGTACGGTGCGCGTGCGCGTCTGGATGAGGCCAAACACAAGCAGCACGCAGAACGTTGCGTACACCCAGATGGGTGTGTGAGAAACAATCTGAACTATCAATATCTTCTCCCGTCAAGAATGAGGCAAGCGGTTTGTGGCCGCTTGTCCAATGCAGTGTGTTACGAGTGGCCTTACTTGGCAGCGGTTTGGCAGAGCTGGGGGCTTGCGCTACCAAAGGTGGATTCGGTGATTTGCTCACGCCGTTCCGACCAGAGCGCGTAGCCCAGCCAGGCCAGCGCGATCCCCATTGGCATTGCCGCCAATCGCTCAAACTGGTGCGGGAGCAGCATAACCATGATGGCTGCTAAAGGTCCCGAGAAGGCGAACAGGCCAGCTGCCCAGCGCGAAAGGATGCGAGCGCGGAACATCGCAATGCCAAACAGCAGGAGGCCGAGCAAATAGAGTATCGATACGAGCTGATAGACTGC
>JANLSE010000020.1:0-6205 GCA_031362265.1 Roseiflexaceae bacterium | reverse complement strand
GTCAGCGAGCTAATCGGGCGGGAGCCAAATTTTGCCTTGGGTGCGGCACCGTGTTGAGTGGGTTATTGCGTCAACCAGCGACCAAAGGGGTGCTCATGCCGCTGCGTATGCAGATCGGCGCGCAAACCGACCAAGGGCGTGTGCGCGCTATTAACCAGGATACCATTTCAGCCGGGGCACTCGCACTCGCCGATGGGAGAACGGCGTATCTCTGTATTGTTGCCGATGGTATGGGTGGTGCCAAGGCCGGTGAATATGCGAGCCATATTGCCGCCGATGTCACTCGCCGCAATGTTCAAACAGCAGTTGGTCGTGAGCCACAGCAAGACGATACTGCCTGGCAGAATGTCTTGCGTGAAGCTGCAACCTCGGCCAATGAACATGTGTATCAGGATTCGCGCCGCAATCGTGATCGTCAGGGTATGGGGACAACCCTCACAATTGCACTGATTGTCGCCGAACGGCTCCATATCGCCTCGGTTGGCGACTCGCGGCTCTACCTATTCAATGCCTCAGGTGTAACGATTGATGGGGCCAGCGCAGCTCAACTCACATCTGATCATAGCCTCGTTGCGCGGCTCGTTGATATTGGCCAACTTACTGCCGAACAGGCGCGCTCACATCCACAGCGTAACCTTCTCTATCGCTCGATTGGAACCGATCCAGCCGTTGAAATTGATACACGCTCCGAGCAACTTGAACCCGGCGATGTGATCCTGCTCTGCTCGGATGGTCTCGTTAACCATGTTCCCGATGATGAAATTGCGCGGATTGCGCTGGGTGAGCCGGATCCTGATCTTGCCTGCACCAAACTCGTTGCGTTGGCCAACCAGCGCGGCGGGCGTGATAATATTAGTGTTGTGGTGGTTCGAGTGGAGAAACGGTGACATGACACACTGCCAAATGTGTGGTGCCTCCAATCGAATCGGAGCGCGTTTCTGCATTCAATGTGGAGCTGCACTGCCTATTGAGTTTGATACGCCGGTTCTCGGTACGGCCAAATTAAACGATGTCGAGTGGCTGGCCGCAACACTTACCGCTACACCAACGTCCCCTGTAGGAATGCCGCCGCTCCCATTACTAGAGCCGCAGCTACCGCCGTCGAGTTTTTCCGAGCATGGAGGCCGCATGGATCAATCTACACCACCCGCTCCTCAGCCGCTCTTTGCTGGACGTTATGAGATTCTTGTTCAAACAGCAGCCGCAGTTGAGGTAGCGGATCGCCAACCTTGGGTACGTTGTTGGTCGTGTAGCGCAACCACAAATGAGGCTGGCGAGATCTTTTGCACGCAGTGTGGTGCTGCGCTCGATGGCCGCCGGTACCATGGCCAGATCACAACCACTGAACGCACCGGCTTAGCTCTTGCAACAGGTGTGCTCGATGCGGGTGCCCGCGAAATGCTGCCGCCGATCTGGGATCAAGTGCAGGATGGCGACCGAACGCTGACACTTGCCGCCGAGAGTACCCGCGCTGCACTTAAGCCGCCACTCGAAGAGCTTGATGCCTTGTTTATTGGCCGTGGCATCGCGCATCTGCTGGTAGTTTTACATAATGAAGGCCTTGCGCTGGGAGGTTTAGAGCCGACCGACGTTGAGATCAACCCCGCGAGGCAGCCGCGCCTGAGGGCTGCTCCTGGCCTGACACGCCTGATCGATCCTGGCATGGTGGGTGAGGATCTACGCGCACTTGCTGCACTGCTGGAAGCACTCACGGTAACACCACGCACCACCCGCCGCCTCGATGAGGAAAACCTACCGGATCCAGCTGAACCTGGCCTCGATGATATTCTGCGCGAAGTGCGTACCGGCGCGATCACTGCTGCATCTGCGCTGGAAGATCGCCTGGACACACTGCTTGCAAGCAAAACCCACCCACAACCACTGCGCACCCAGATCGGTGCAGCCACCCACCAGGGGATGGTACGCGAGCTGGATGAGGACAGCCTGTTTTATGCAGAATTGCGTATTGCACGCAAAGCCGCTCCGCAAACCTGGGGCCTGTATATCGTCGCCGATGGTATGGGCGGCCATAGCGCAGGCGAGGTTGCCAGCGATCTTGCTATTCGCGGCGCCTATGCAGTTGTACAAGATTCATACATGGGGCCAACGATTGACGGCGATTTGCCCGATGAGGAAACCCGCCTGAAAGAGATCGTCCGTAGTGCTGCCTTGCGTGCCAACGAATATGTGTTACGTGAAGCACAACAACGCGGCAACGACATGGGCACAACCCTGACCATGGCGCTGGTTGCCGGGGATCGTGCGATCGTTGGCAATGTTGGTGATAGCCGCACCTACCTGCTACGCAATGGCGAACTCAAACGAATCAGTAAGGATCATTCATTAGTACAGCGCCTTGTGGATCTTGGCCAAATTGGCCCTGATGATGTCTATACGCATCCACAACGTAGCGCCGTTCTGCGCTCACTTGGCGATAAAGCCGAACTAAATGTAGATGTCTTCCCAGTACGCCTCAAACCAGGTGACGCGCTGCTACTCTGCTCGGATGGCCTATGGGAAATGGTACGTGATCCACAGATCACCAAAATACTTATGGCCAACGCCGATCCACAGGTCGCTGCCGATCTCTTGATTGAGGCCGCGAATAAAGCTGGCGGCGACGACAATATCACGGTGATTGTGGCAAAATTCGATCGCTATAATGCAGGATAAGCGACATTGTTGATACCAATCGCTAATCAATACCTGGAAAACGCAACAATCGGCCTGCAACAAGCGTAGATTCCGCAGTGACATGCTATTTATGCGGAGAAATCAATGTCCGATCTTGTAAATCTCACCTGGAACTGGGGTCGCGCACCATTGCCGGTCGCTGCTACCCCACAGGTAGCCTATCTTTATCTCGAAACATCCGCTGCCACTGCCCGTGAGGCTGCACCACTAAACTTCTGTATGGTGCTGGATCGCTCTGGCTCCATGCAAGGTGCTAAGCTGGCTGCACTTAAAGAGGCAACCCGCCGGGTAGTGGAAACGCTAACCCCACAGGATATTGTTTCGATTGTCCTCTTTGATGATACGGTACAATTGCTTACGCCAGCAACAACTGCAACCGACAAAGCTGCCCTCTTGGCGCTAGTGGATAGTATCCAAGAATCGGGAGGCACTGCCATGTCGGGCGGTATGCAAGCAGGCCTTGCCGAGCTCGCCAAAAATCCCGCTACCGATCGGGTGGCCGCGATGCTGTTGCTCACCGATGGCCAAACATGGGGCGATGAAGATGCGTGTCGTGCGATTGCCACACAACTTGGCCAAGCTGGTACACGTATTACTGCACTTGGTTTGGGTGCCGAATGGAATGAGAAGTTACTTGATGATCTGGCTGATGCAACAGGTGGCAACTCAGATTACATTGCCGATCCCGCTCAAATCAATAGCTTCTTCCAACGCGCTGTGCGATCCGCTCAGGGCACCATCGCCACCGATGCACGGCTGTTACTGCGGCTTGTACGCGATGTGACACCGCGTGCTGTCCATCGTACCGCACCAGTGATTGCTAACCTTGGTTATCAGCCAATTGGTGAGAATGAAGTGGCAGTCAAAATCGGCAATATTGATGTAGAAACGCCAGCTGGCCTAGTGATCGATCTTATGGTGCCTGCACGCGCTGCTGGTGCCTTCCGCGTTGCACAAGCCGAGCTTCATTATACGCCAGTTGGTGGGAGTGTACAGGTGCTGAAGCAGGATATCATGCTCTCGTTTAGCGCCGATCCTGCCGCGCCGCAGTATGATGCCAAGATAATGAATTTGGTCGAGAAGGTCACTGCCTTCAAACTCCAGACCCGTGCGCTTTCCGAAGCAGAGGTTGGGAATATTGCCGGGGCAACCCAGAAATTGCGTCAGGCCGCGACACGCCTGCTCGATCTTGGTGAGCTTGACTTGGCCCAGAAAGCCCAGGCTCAGGCTGATCAACTGGAAGCGGGCGGGCAAATCAGCGCCGAAAGCCAGAAAGAGCTGCGCTATGCGACCCGCCGGTTGACGCAAAAATTGGATGAATAGTAACGTTGTGTGGTTCTCTGGTTTAGCTTTTCATTTGTGGTTTTGTTCATAGAGAGGTTCCCATGAAATGTGCCGCCTGTGGTGCCGAAAACGACCCATCCAATCGATTTTGTGAGCAGTGTGGGGCTAAGCTTGATGAAGCTGCCCCTAGCCCTGTGCCGGTTGGCGCTACTGCAGCACCAATCTGCCCAGCATGTGGCGCACCAGTCTTGCCTGGCGAGGCATTCTGTGATAATTGTGGTGCATCATTAGCGGCGATTGCTCCAGTTGCAGCTCCAGTTGCACAACCTGATCCGGTAGCTGCTCCGGTTGTGGCTGCTGTCGCTGAGCCACCTAGTGAGGTTGCCGCTGCGGCCATCACCGAGGAGCCACCCGTTGTTGCAGCTACTCTGGTAGATGTTCCCATACCTGATCCAGTTGTTGTTCCCGAACCTGCCGTGCCAGATCCAGTAGCAATGCCAGTAGCACCCGGCGATGTAACGGTAATGGCGAGCGTGCCAGTTGTGGCTCCCGAACCAGCAGCGCTACCCGATGCGGCCTATCTAGCGCAGAAACAGGCCCTCGAAGCTGAGATTGCCCGTCAGCAGCCGATTATTGCACAGCTTGAAGGTGTTGTCTCCACACTTGGTGTTGCAACGCCTCCGGCAGTACAGGCTAGCCTCGATGATGCTCGTGCTGCATTGGCGCGAGCCCAGGCAGAACTTGCTGCACTGCAGCCACCCGCGCCGCCTGCTCCTGCGGTTGATCCGGCAATTGTTGCCGCTCTTGAAGCTGAAGTTGCCCGACAGCAGCCGGTTGTCACACAGCTCGAAGCGGTTATCGTTACCTTAGGTGCCGCAACACCTCTGGCTGTTCAAACGAGCCTGGATGAAGCGCGCGTAGCCTTAACAAAGGCTCGTGGTGAACTGGCAGCACTTGGTGTTGTGCCAGCACTGCCAAGTGCTGTGATGGTAGAGCCAAATGCGCCAACAGTGCTAGCTCCAGTTGGTGCCGCTGAGACAACTGCGGCACCAGCTGTGGCCGCGCCTGTGGTGCCACCGCCGCCAAGTGGGCCACGCTTAGTCTTGGAAGAAAGTGGCAAGGAATTGGTCTTCCCAGCCGGCAAGAGTGAGATCGTGATTGGCCGTGAAGACCCAATTAGCGGTATCTATCCCGAAATTGATATGACCCCATATGGTGGTGAGACGGGCGGCGTTAGTCGGCAACATGCCAAGCTGATCCTGAACGGTGCGCAGTGGTCGCTTGTCGATCTCAATAGCACCAATCACACCAAGATCGATGGCACTCGCCTGGAGCCAAACACGCCAGTACCAGTGCAGGATGGCCAACGGCTACAATTTGGTCGTCTCGTGCTCCTATTTCGGATGTAGTCAGTAACCGCACGGTCTAAAGACCGGCGGCTTGTACCTCAATCGGAAGTTGGAGACTCACGATTGGACACGATTGGCTGACTGATAGGCAGCCCACCAGCATCACGTCTAGCGACACTGGCATGGTACTTCGCCGCGATGTTACGAGCGGCATTCAAATCGGCATGCAGTTCAACACCACACATCCGACACACAAAACGCCCACGCGAACGACGGTTGTTGCGGGCGGTATGCCCACAGCAGCTACAGGTCTGCGAGGTATGTCGCGGGTCAACCGCAACCACCGTACACCCGCGTTCTTCGGCCTTGTACGCGATAAAACCTCTGAGTTGCGCGAACGACCAACCGTGAATACGGCGGGCAGTGATGGTCTTGCGTCTGACCTTGGTATGCTTCCGAATGCCGGTCAGACTCTCGATTACAATCGTGCTTCCTGGCTGCACCGACCGAACAATCTGCTTACTCAGCACATGATCGCAATCACGCCGGAAGCGGACTTGTTTGAATCGCACCCGTTTGAGATGCCGCTTGGCAGACTTCGTGCCCTTCTTTTGCAGCGCCCGTTTCAGGTGAAACAGCTTCCCTTCAAGCGCCTTCCATGCTCGCTTGCCCAGGAAGTGATGTTTCGAGGTAACAGCGGGTCGCACGATACCCAGGTCAACACCCGTTACCTGTGCGACGGAGGCAATCTCAGGAGCGGGAACAGTTACCACAATGTGCAACCACCAGCAACCATGCCGAAACAGCAGATCGGCGGTGTCGGTTGGATAGCCTGCCCACTTCGCGCTGTATTCAGGAATCGTGAAGCGGATCGTCTG
>JANLSE010000533.1:0-3722 GCA_031362265.1 Roseiflexaceae bacterium | reverse complement strand
TGGAGCATTAATCAATCGGTTGGCCGATTCGCCGCAATCTGCGCTCATTTCGCAGCAGTATGGGGAAAAAGCCGGGTTGCGTGAAGGCGATCGCTTTGAAATGGAACTCAATGATCGTGGCGAGAGCCAGAAGGTGAGCTTTATTGTTGCCGGGCTTGTCGATTACTTTCCGACGCTCTTCCCTGAGGAAAAGCCATTTGTGATCGGAAACCTCGATTATAGCTTTGATTCGCAGGGTGGGCCATATGCTTTTGAGGTCTGGCTTGATCTTGCGCCAAATGCGGATATCAAAAAGGTCGAAGCCGCTGCAACAGGATACGGGCTTGTGATGATTACCGCTACCCCCGAGCGCCTTGCGACAATTGATACACTTCGCCCTGAGCGCCAAGGGTTATTTGGACTTCTCTCCGTTGGGTTTCTATCCACAGCACTTGTGACAGTGATTGGGTTTCTGACCTATACAATCTATTCGTTTCAGCGCCGGCTTGTTGAGCTTGGGGTGTTGCGCGCGATTGGTTTGGGTACAAGCCAGTTGGCGCTGTTACTTGTCAGCGAGCAGGCCTTTGTGATTGGGCTGGGGGCAATCATTGGTAGCTTGTTTGGCATCCAGGCAAGCCGTATGTTTGTACCATTTCTACAAGTGCGTACTGGCCAATTCCCAGATACACCGCCATTTATTGTGCAAATCGCTTGGGATCAAATTGCCCTGATCTATGCAATTGCTGCTGGTATGTTGGCAATTACTGTCTGTGTGACGCTTGTTCTTATGCGCCGTATGCGAATCTTCGAAGCGGTCAAACTGGGAGAAGCGATCTGACAACTTGCGTTTCTCATTCCAATGTTACGCCCAGAGGGCACCCGGCTCCAATGTTCCAATGCTTAGCTAGTGAGGTACATCCATGACTACTCGCCCAACCCCAAAATTCACCGGGATCGATACGTATCGTGACTCGCTTGGCCGCTTTCAGTTTCGCTTTCCAATGGATTGGCATGCCCACAAATTAGCCGATAAGCGTGAGGGGATTCTCTATTCGCCACAGGACAGTAACCCACAGACATGGTTTGCTGTTTGGATTACCGATCTCAAAGAGCAAGTTGTTGCTGAGGATCTGCATGTATTACGGCAAGGGCTTGATAAGGGCTTGGCAGATTTGAAAGATTGCCATGTCGAAGTGGCCGACGATACGGTGATGGAGAACCTGATTAAGTTTGAGCGTATCTTTACGTTCCGTGAGGGGCAGCAGACACGTAAATGGCGTCAATGGTTACTCTATGTGGATCGTTGGCTCATGGTGGTGACATACCAGGGTGAAAGCCCGGAAGAGTATGATTATTGGTATGCTATGGTCAATCATTCATTTCTGAATTTCAATATTGCCGAGGCACTCTGGTTCGCAGTAGATCGTGATCTTGCCAGACTAAACAAGCCAACCAGCCCTTCCGAAACCAGCGCAGAAGGCTAATTGTTGCAAGTATGTATCTTCCTGGTGGCTTGCGCTGCATTCGGGGCCAACCACCAGGAAGGTAGCACACAGCATTACGCACAATCGGCCCACGCTAAATAATCGTCCAGTGCGCCATTGTAGTACACATGCACCACCTGGTTATGTGTGATGCGAGTAATTGCCTCGAATACTTCCGCATCATCTTGGCTATGCACAACCAGCATGCCATGTTCAGGCGCAAACTCATCCTCGCCAGGGGGTAGCACAAATGCTAACCACTCATTTGGGTAGCGCTGTTCCACCAAATTGATCGGCTCCACAAGTCCGCGCGCTTCCATTCCTGTATAAGGGCACCCACATGTGCAGTTCACACCACACTCGCCGTGGGTACCACAGGCTGCAACCTTCCCGCCATGCTCGGCGGTGGTTAGATTTACCATGATTGGCATGTAGTATCACCTAGTACACGTATATCGAACGCAAGCTGCAAAAGTACAACACGTTGCCTGTGCAGCTTTGCGTTTGAGCACGCGCTATTACATATGAATTGCTGCGCCCTCAGCGGCGGCATGTGCTGCCTCAACTAAGGCCTCGTACAACGTTGGGTGTGCATGCACAGTACGCATCATAGATTCAGCGGTGGCCTCGTGTGAGAGTGCCATCCCTGCCTCTGCAATCAGTTCTGTCGCATGTGGCCCAATAATATGGACACCCAGCACTTCATCGTATTGTTTCTCAGCTACAATTTTAATAAAACCGTTGCGCTGGCCCAGAATCGTTGCTTTGCCATTGCCAGTAAAAGCGAACTTGCCAATCTTCACATCGTAACCTTGCTCACGCGCTTTAGCCTCAGTTAGGCCAACGCTGGCAATCTCGGGGTTACAATATGTGCAGCCCGGTATTTTGCCATACTCAATTGGATGTGGATGGTGCCCTGCAATGATCTCGGCGGCCAGAATACCTTCCGCCGAAGCCTTGTGCGCTAACCAAGGGCTTGTGCTCGCGCAGTCGCCGATCGCATAGATACCTTCGACATTTGTGCGTAGCTGACCATCGACAGTAATAAACCCACGCTGGTCGATCGCAACGCCCTGCTCTTCAAGGCCAAAACCCTTGCTATTGGCTACAATCCCAATCCCCATCAACATGCGTTCAGCGGTGATCGCCTGCTCCTTGCCATCGGCCGCAACGATCCGTGCTGTGACACTACTGGTGCCCTTTTCAACACCAGTCATCTTCGCGCCAGCCAGCACATTGATTCCACGCTTGGTAAATGCCTTGGTCAGTTCGGCGCTAATCTCCTCATCTTCTACCGGAACAATCCGCGGGAGCGCCTCTACGAGCGTCACTTCACTACCAAAGGCACGATACGCCGACGCAAACTCACAGCCAATCGCACTAGCACCAATAATAAGCAGCGATTTAGGCACTTCTGGTAATGTTAAACCCTCTTTTGAGGAAATAATTCGCTCACCATCAAATACCGCGCCGATTGCAGGAATCTCGCGTGGCCGTGCGCCAGTAGCAACCAAAACATTCTTGCCAGTAACCGTCTTTGCCGCACCAGCATCATCAGTTACACGAACTTGGCCGCGCCCAAGGATGTGTGCGGTGCCAGTATGAACATCAACCTTGTTCTTCTTCATAAGAAAATTGACGCCACCAGTCATGGTTTTGACAACCGTCTCGCGGTTCTTTTGCACCGCAGCCCAATCGAGCCGCACCGAATCGGCTACCACACCAAACCGCTTGCCCTCACGTACTTCTTCAAGCAGATCGGCGCTATGCAGAATGGCTTTTGTCGGTATACAGCCGATATTGAGGCAGACACCACCCATATATTGGCGCTCAATGATCGCCACCTTTAGCCCAAGCTGTGAAGCGCGAATGGCAGCAACATATCCGCCAGGCCCTGCGCCAATCACGATCAGATCATAGACTGTATCACTCACGATGCATTGCCTTTCTGGTTACCAGAATCACCCTATTGTACCACGCCCATTCCAGCTGTGAACACATCCAACCGCAGCCTGCAAAGCTCTTACAAGATTGTGGCAGTCGCCGTTTGTTTGCCTTTGGTCTGGATGCGTTGATGCCCTGTGATTACGTAGCACACGAGTGATATTGAGCACAAACGACGGATGGCATACGCTGTGTACGGCTGCTATGATCAAATCATAGGAATTGTACAAGGAGCTTCCCATGACACATCCATTTCGTTTTGGCGTTATCAATGAGCAAATGCTCCCTGCAGCGCTCTGGATCGATCAAGTACGC
>JANLSE010000729.1:0-7381 GCA_031362265.1 Roseiflexaceae bacterium | reverse complement strand
GGAACGTGAATATAACCTCGATCTGCTGATCACCGCGCCGAGTGTGGAATACCAAGTGTTGTGTACCGATGGTGAGATCCTGACGGTTGACAACCCCTCGGAGATGCCGGAGACCGGGCTAATTTCGGCGATTGAAGAGCCAGTAATGACAATCAGCATTATCACACCAACCCGCTATATTGGCACAATCATGGAACTAGTGACGGGCAAGCGTGGCATTTTTGAGGCAATGGAGCATCTCGATCCACAACGGGTTCAGCTGAAATATCGCATCCCACTTGGTGAGATTGTGATTGATTTCTACGATAATCTCAAGAGCCGCACCCAGGGCTATGCCTCACTCGATTACACACTAACTGGCTATCAGGAATCAAACCTGGTGAAGCTTGATGTCCTTGTCAATGGGCAAGCAGTCGATGCCCTTTCGCTGATTGTCCATCGTGATAGCGCATTTGGCCATGGGCGTTTACTCGTCGAGAAGCTACGCAAACTCATCCCGCGCCAGATGTTCGAGGTGCCGATCCAAGCCGCGATTGGTGGCAAAATCATCGCACGTGAGACGATCCGCGCTATGCGCAAGGATGTTCTCGCAAAGTGCTATGGTGGTGATATCAGTCGTAAGCGTAAATTACTGGAAAAGCAAAAAGAAGGCAAGAAGCGTATGAAGGTGGTGGGGAATGTGGAAATACCCCAAGAAGCCTTTATGGCGGTACTTTCGTTAAACGATGAATGATATAGTAACCTCATGATGAAGGGAATGCTGTTGTGAAGATTCGCATATGGATGGTCGCCTTGGCGGTGCTCGCTCTTGCGGCGTGTAGCAACCTCACGGGGAACACTGTCGCACGAGTGGATTCAGTGGTGCTCACGCGCCAGGATCTGGATGCCCGTATCACTCGATTGGAGCAGGGGATTCAAAAACAGGCTGCGGCTTCAGGCCAGCCACTACCCAGTAAGCTAGATCTTGAGCAAGAGATTGTGGCGCAGTTCATCAACCAGAACTTGGTGTTGAATATTGCCAAGCAGCGTGGCATCGCCATTCCGGATAAGGATATTGATACTCAGATCGAAGATTTCAAGGTGCGCATCCCACAAGCCACTGGTGGTACCCTCGATGATGCCATCCAAGATCAATTAGGGCTACCAAGCATCACATCTACTGAATTCCGCCAGTTCGTCACCTTCTTTCTTGCACAACAGCGGCTGACCGAAACACTCGTTACCACTGATACTGTACGACTCCAAGTCACCGAGCAGGTGATGGCACAGGCTAAACAAGAAGTCGAGAAGGCAACCGTCGCGCATATTTTGGTTGCCACCGAAGATGAGGCCAAGAAGGTGATTGAGCGGCTCGATAAGGGCGAAGATTTTGCTGTACTCGCCAAGGAACTTTCCACCGATCCTGGCTCGAAGGATAATGGCGGTATTTATGAGAATATTGCCAAAGGCCAGTTTGTACCTGAGTTTGAACAGGCCATGTTTGTTGATTTGAAACCTGGTGAGACAACCAAAACGCCGGTCAAGACCCAGTTTGGCTATCATATCATCCGCCTGATCGCGCGTACGCAAGGCCCGGCGATGACTGCCGAAGAAGCGCAGAAGGCGATCGAGGATCAGGTTCCACAGGCGCTCCAACAGGCGCGTGGTATGGCACTACAGAAACTCATCGAAGACGAGCGCACCAAAGCCACCGTCGAGAAGCGGATCCAAGAGCCAGTCTACCCAACCCCAACACCAGCACCGGAACAGCCAGCACCAACACCCGCACCCTAGAAGCAGCATCATTTAACGCAAAGACGCAAAATAAGAAGTTTTCTGCGCCTTTGCGTCTTTGCGTTAATAATAAATAGCGCTTCGTCTTCAAACTGTCAATCAATCTGGCAAGAAATGTCATGTATCTCCCGCCCTGCGTTGCTACACTACAGATGGATAGCTCTCAGTAGAGCGCCACTGTGCTGCACGCAACCAGGGAGGGAGATATCTTTATGGCTACACATCGACGCAACCATATCCTCATTACACTACTGGCCTTACTAGCGCTACTTCCATTTGCGGCATCCACACCCGCATTCGCAATCGGCGGAACAGTTATTGTTAACAGCCTCAGCGACTCAGCCAACGATAATGCCAACACCTGTACCATTCGTGAAGCATTACAGGGCATTAGCCTCGCCAAAAGTAACTCCAATATCACGAGTTACCAAGGTTGTACCGGCATTCAAGCTGGCACCAATACGATTATCAATACGATTACCTTTACCGTAAGTGGCAAGATCAATGTCACAGGTGCGAATGGTGGCTCGTTGCCTGATATTTCCAGTAACATCACAATCTCTGGGCCGATTATTTTTGATGGCACAAATAACGCCAATAGCCCAATCTTCCGCCTCTCCAGCTCCGATACAATCTTCAACATGCTTGCCATCACCGTTATGAAGGGCTCGCCTGCGATTCTCATGACAACCAATTCGGCGATCCTGAATATTGCAGGTAGCTCATTCATTGGCAATGTGAACAGTGGCAATGGTGGCGCGATTAATGGCGGCGGCAAAATCAATATTGCTGGTACCAATTTTACTGGTAATCAATCCACGGGTGGAACCGGTGGAGCGATCTCAACCACTGGAACCGAACAGCTCAATATCGCAGGCAGTGTCTTTAATGGCAATATCGCCAAGAAAAGCGGTGGCGCGATCTTTTCTGGCTCGCCTGGGACGATTGTTGATACGATTTTCAACGGCAATATTGCGCAAGGGAGCGACCCAAACGGCGATAATAGCGATAATCAGTTCGATGATTACTTCACGGTTGGTGGTGGCGCGCTCTATAACAATAATGATGGCGGCAATGGCCGTAAGATGGTTGTTATTCGCTCAGTCTTTAATGGCAATATTGCCGCCCCCTATGGCAATGCTGGCGCGATCTACAACACGATTAGTTCGGTTGTTGAGGTGCGCGATAGCTCATTCAATGGTAACATCTCTGGCTCAATTGGCAATGATCGCCAGGGCGGGGCTATTCTAAATGCTGGTGCGAAGCTTGCACTCGACCGAGTCACATTTATGGCGAATATTGTGACCGGCAGTGGTGGCGGGATCGCCTTCGACCGCACCAGCCCGGTGACAGTCACGAACAGCCTGTTTGTCGCCAATACTGCAACCGTCAAGGGTGGCGGGCTGTATGTCTTTAATACCCAACAAGGATCAAACCAACGCCCACAGATCACGCTCCTAAATGACACTATTGCACAGAATACTGCGGCACAGGGCGGTGGAATCTATGGCCAGGATCCCAATAACAGCTACCCCGAAGTCACTATCCTTGGCAATACGATTATTTCTGGTAGTGATGCGACCGGTGGGAACTGTGCTGGTGGACCGTTCACCTCACGCGGGCATAATCTGGATAGTGGCACCAGTTGTGGCCTCACAGGAGCTGGCAATCTGCAGAGTGCAAATGCCGCACTCCAAGCGCCCTCATTCAATGGTGGCCCACTTGCAGAGCTACTCTCCATGAAACTGGGTGGTGCCAGCGCGGCACTCGATGCGGCTGATCCGGCAATCTGTGCCGCCGATCCGGTCGGCAATGTCGATCAACGTGGCACCACACGTGGCGGTGATGGTAATGGCGATGGCACTGCTGGCTGCGACATTGGCTCCTACGAAGGAGATGCACTCAAAGCTGGCTATGGCTCAACTCCAGTTCAACCAGGCCCGATTGATATTGGGAATGTGCAAGTTGGTACAACCGGCCAGACCACATTTACAATTTTCAGCACCGGCAATAAGGATCTGCAAGTCAGCGCCCAGCTTCAGGGTGCCAATGCCAACGAATTCGCGATTGTCAGTTTCCCCAGCACCATTTCGAGCACTGCACCAGCGACGATCAGTTGCTCGCCAACTGGTAGCCCTGGCGCGCGTACTGCTGGCCTCGCGGTAACGACAAACGATCCCGCGCAACCGATCGTTTCCTATCAATTGCTCTGTAATGCGACCGCCGTACCGGTTGCTGGGTTTAGCTCAGTGCCTGCGGCACCCGGGCCAATTGATACTGGTACGATTGTGATTGGTCAGAACAAAACGACCAACCTACAGTTCCAGGAAACCGGCAACGCTGCCCTATCGATCACCAGTATGCAGCTCACTGGCCCAAATGCGGCTGAGTTCACCGTATTACTCACCAATGTTGCAATTGCAAATGGTGGCGCAGCAGTCAACCGTACTATCACATGTGCCCCAACCGCGCCTGGGATCCGCACTGCCACATTCTCGATGACCACCAATGATCCAACTTCACCAAGTGTAAGCTTCAACCTGAGCTGTACTGGTAAAGCGCCGCCAACGCCACTCATTCAGGCAGGCACATCATACGCTGGCATTCCCGCCGACCAGGTTGGCCCTTATGGTCTGGCACTCAGCCCCGATGGTCGCAATCTCTACGTTGCCAATGATGGCGCTGGCACACTCATGATCTACGACCGCGATACAGTGACAAGTGCACTCTCAAACCCACGCTCGATTACGGGACTGAATGGCGCGATCCGTGTTCTAGCTAGCCCAGATGGGCAGAATGTGTATCTAACCGCAGGCGGTACGCTTGATCAAGTGCGCGCCTATGCTCGCAACAGCTCAAGCGGCGATTTGGCTATCCTAGATACTGTAACCGAAAACGATAGCTATGGCTGCTTCTTTCTCCCGTGCGATGGCACAGTAAATGGGCTCTCGAACGCCTATGGTATGGCGCTCAGCCCAGATGGTAAGTATCTGTATGTCAGTGGAATCGGCAACACTGCTAGCCCAGAGAATCGCTCGATTGTGATACTGCAGCGCTCGTCCGATGGGGGGCTAAGAGGCCTCTTCGGCGATCCGAATTATGTTGGAGCGATTAGCAGCCCGCTCTTGATTGGCACATACGATCTGGCAATCAGCCCTGATGGCGGGTACCTTTACGCCGCCAATTATGGCGGTAACCCAGACTCAATTGTGGCCTTCAAGCGCAACACCAGCACAGGGTTGCTGACCGCCTTGCCATCAAATGGCTCAATTACTGCGACCACCGTTCCAAAACTTGCGGGTGTTTTCCGGCTCGAATTTAGCGCTGATGGCAGCTTCTTGTATGCATCAAGTTATGATAGCGACGCAATCGTTGTGCTAAAGCGCAACCCGGTCGATGGCACATTGAGCCATGTGGTAAGCTACACAGATGGCGGGCTGGATGATGATAATGCGACAATCGATGGCCTTGCCAGCGCCAGTTCGGCCAAAGTTAGCCCCGATGGTCGCTACTTATTCACAACGGGTTTCGCCGATAATGCAGTAACTGTGTTTGAACGTGACGAGACGACTGGCCGATTGGTCTTCGTACAGACGATCAAACGCAATGGCGCAGGGCTGCCACCACTATTGGGGGCACGTGACCTGGCGATCTCCTCTGATGGCAAGGCTGTGTATGCGAGCGGCCATGATGACGATAAGATTGTCACTCTCGTCCAGCCTAATCCAGTCCCAGCGCTCACCAGCCTCAGCCCTGCTTCGGCCACTGCTGGCCCAGGTGCAATCGTCCTGACTGTCAATGGGAGTGGGTTTGTGAATGGTTCGGTAGTGCGCTGGAATAACGCAATTGATCTACCAACAACCTTTATCAGTAGCAGTGAGCTGCATGCCTCAGTTGGGGTTGGGCTACTAACCAATGCTGGAACTCGAGCTGTGACTGTGCGTAATCCGGCGCCAGGCGGTGGGTTTGCGGTGAACAGCCTCACCTTCACAATTACCGCACCTGCCCAGAATCCGGTGCCTTCGATCGAGCAAATCTCACCACAGGGTGCGCCGGCTGGTGGCCCAGCTCTCAGTATTACCGTGAGTGGTGCTGGGTTTATCAACAGCTCGCAGGTATTGTGGAATGGCGTAGCGCGGCTCACAACCTACATCAGCGGCTCAACACTACAAGTGCAGGTCAATGCGGATGATGTGGATCAACCGGGAGCAGCGGCAATTACTGTTGTAAACCCAGCACCGGGCGGTGGCACTTCCAATGCGGTTGGCTTCACGGTTGCCACGCCTGGGCAGAACCCACTGCCAGCACTCGATCATATCAGCCCAGCATCTTCGGTTGCTGCACAAACCGGTGGCCTACTGACAGTGAGCTTATATGGAGCTGGCTTTGTGGATGGGGCAACCGCTCAATGGGATGGAACACCACGCCCAACCACATTTGTGAGCGCAACCGAGCTACAATTAGAATTGAATGGCAGCGATGTGGATGCCGCTGGACAGCATAGTGTTGCAGTTGTGAACCCTGCGCCTGGCGGCGGCGAATCCAATGCCGTTGCATACACTGTCGTCGGGATCGGCTCAAACCCACTACCAACATTAGGTGCGCTCCATGTGCAGACATTGGCGGCAAATGGCACAATAACTCTTGCGGTCGATGGATCTGGTTTTGTTGCAGGAGTGCAGGCCCGTTGGAATGGTGCAGCTCGGACGACGAGCCTTGCCAGCCCAACCCGAATCCTGGTGACCCTTACAAATGCAGATTTTGTTGCTGGAAGTGGTGTACTCACAACAAGTAATCCCGCGCCAGGTGGAGGCACTTCAAATGAACTCCTCTTTGTTGTGCGGCAGCTCATGCTACCGATCTCTCGGAAGTAACAGTATGTAATCCAAGCACACCACGACGCAGAGGGCAATCAGGTATGCTGCTCTCTGCGTCGGGGTGTATTGTGTTTGCATTCAGCGCCAGAATCAACGTTATCGTTAGTGGTACAATAAGATGAAGAACAAGTATGGCCCACTCTAGCTATTCACACATCCTGGACTCTATTGTTTGCTGTTTCCTTATACGTTACCATAGGCACTATGATCTATACTCACAAACTTTACGGAATCACTATTCGTACAGGCGACTTAATCTGTACTAGGGATGGTAACCAACACATATTGTTCAGTAAGGCCTATGAATTATTAGGGCTTGCTATCCCAGGGCCAGTCGATCATGTGGCGATCTATGTTGGCCCGGGGCCACGCTTTATCGAGGCTGGACCTATTGGTGTACGAGATTTTCTGTTGCCCGGCGATACCTGGGATTCAGCGGCTCTGTTTGAACATCGCCTGATCGCTGACACGATTTATGGGATCGCCGATCCAACTTATGGCCGTGGTTTCAGTACCGCCATAGATAGCGCTATTCGCCTCGAAGTGGCCAAATATGTGGAACAACAGGCAGAGGCACGCAAACCATATAATATCAATTTCTTCGACTCTAACAACCAGGACAGTTTCTACTGTAGCCAGCTAATCTATGCGGCCTACAAGCGCCATGACATTAACCTAAATACTGGCTCCGGTGTACCGGATGTACCTGGGGTTGGGAGCATTATCTTTCC
>JANLSE010000523.1:0-1967 GCA_031362265.1 Roseiflexaceae bacterium | reverse complement strand
AGGATCACCTGTGGGGCGGTCTGTAACCAAAATCTGTGACCACGCAGCCGTTGGAATTAGTCGCTGACCATCAAGGCAATAAATATCGTTCTTGCCATTGAAGTCATAATTAATTGCGTCTCGTGCGCCATCTGTCGTCTCCGTCGCGGGACAGCGCGAAATAGAGGAAAAACCATTGAGCGACCATCCCACGCCAAGGTGTCCATTTCCTCCTTGGCTGGAATAACTCAGAGATAGGCTCGGTTGCAATCCATTGATACCAGGGGGCACTTGTATCGGAATCGAGTAGCCCGCACTGCCGCCGTCCCCCACGTTTACCGAACCCGCTAAAGTGCCGACGGTGCTCGTGCTCGGGCTTGCCAACACGCCCCCACCGGAATCCTTTAACGAGCCCTCCGCAGAAGCGCTCACGACGATGTTGACAACAACTTGTGCTTTCGCACCCGCCGAATCCGTTGCCGTAACAATCATCGGAAAAACCCCCGCACTGCTCGGCGCGGTGATGTTCGAGGCTTGGGCACAATTCCCCGCCGAGCAGCTTCCGGTGACAGCAGCTTGCCAGGATGGCGCGTAAGACACCGTAAGCGCCTGCCCTTCCGCGTCCGCTACGGCAACACTGATAGGTGGAAGTGTCGCGCCGGGTGCCACAATAGCTGCAGCAGCAGCGGCCGCTACCGATAGGGTTGGGGGCGTATTCACCAGCGGTGTATTCCCCAAAACCTGAAGCTCCACCACGCGAGAATAACCACCCAAGGCGGCATCAATTTGTACACGCATCGCGCTCGTGCTCACGGGCGGGAAGTTGACGACGCGTTGTACAAGAGCGTTTCCCGTCACAGTTGCAACGTTTTGCCATGTCCCACCGACGAGCGCTTGAACCGTAAAGGCGGTCACGCCGTAGTTAAAAAAGGGCATCGTCGGCGTGGGTTGTGCGCCTGCCGAGAAATTGTCTTGGAGCGAAACCAAGACAACGGAGCTTACGACGTACGTGCTATTCAATGTGGCCTGAATCCAATCAGGAAATGCATTGGGAGTCGCATCATTCCATCCGCCGCCGGAACCCCATGCACTCCCACTGAGAACCCCGTCGTTCATAAAATTAGCAGCATATCCCGCGCTATGCGTACTAGATGCACTCATCACGCCACCATTGCTTACCAGTGCGTAGTTAATTCCCCCTGTTGGAATGGATGGTAACGATGCACTCGAAGTGACCGCTAACGCCAACTTTTTGATGGCACTTGGAACTTCACCGTTGTTCGCAATGCCGGAATAGGTGTACGTGGTACTCGAAACACCAGGGTTCGGAATAACGATGTCGTTATAGCTGTTTGGGTGAAGCGTCGTCGCCTGCCCTGTGCCTGTTCCGGTAGCGGGGATCCCTGGGCCACCCCAAGTGTAGTCTCGACTCAGGTTCGCGCGTTTTGCGGAGCATGCGAGTTGCAATCTTACCGTTGTGCCCGCCGTCACAGTCGTAACCACCTGCCCATTTACCGAAGCAGTCAGGCTAGTACATTTTGGCGCAACTGCTGCGAGTATTTGGGGAAGATTGCTGTCTTCCACATAATTCGGCGATGCTTTCGCACGATCTTGCTCATGCGCTGCATGAGGTGTGCCCTGAACATTCACATCCGCGCCCTCACCGCCGAGACTCGCCGCGTCATTGGTTGGTGTTTTTTCTGAATCTTCTAGCGCACGATGTTGCGCTATATTTATGCGGTTTAACGGAGCTGCGGCATCGCTATCGAGCGCAGGAGCAGCTACGCGAAGGAGTGCGCGTGCCGTAAGCAACTCTCCGGCAGATTGATTCGGAGCGAACAGCGCGTGATCCTGAAGGGTAAAGGCCAATTGTTGCTTGAACTGTGCGGCTAGCTCGGTTGGCGTAGTCGGACTGTAGGTCCAAGGTGAGAATGGCAGGGCATTCTCAGGAAGCCACCGATCCGACGTGCGACTCCCAAACGATTGCG
>JANLSE010000693.1:0-7732 GCA_031362265.1 Roseiflexaceae bacterium | reverse complement strand
CTGATTCCCGCTTGTGGCCATTTGCCACATAATGATCCTGCTCCACAGGAGATCGAATCTTTTGGTCTCTATCTTTCCCTACTCGTAGCTATTCCTACCTTCACCCGATCAACTTTCCTCCCTTGCGCGTCAGTGCAGCTGGAGAGAATGGTTTCTGCAATAGATGCACACCCGAATCGAGTTGCCCCTGATGAATCAGCGCGCTATCGGTGTAGCCTGAGGTGAATAGCACTTTGAGTTCTGGGCGTATTGATGACAGCTGTTTGACTAGATCTACCCCTCCCATATGAGGCATGATCACATCAGTAAGCAGTAGATCAATCGGATGTGAGTACGACTGAACCATGCGAAGGGCATCGAGGCCATCGGTGGTCTCCAAGACGGTGTAGCCGCACGAGCGTAGAACCCGCGCAGCCAACGCACGTAGGGTCACTTCGTCCTCAGCGATCAGAATCGTTTCCTCACCTTGGATCAATGGCTGTGATGCAGTAATGATACGTATATCGCGATGAGTGGAAGGGTCAGCGACGCGTGGAAATGTGATTCGAACAGTCGTGCCTTGGCCAACCTCGCTATCAATTGCGATCTGGCCATCGTGCTGACGCACAATCCCATAACATGTCGCGAGGCCTAGTCCTGTCCCTTTGCCAACTCCTTTCGTCGTAAAGAATGGCTCAAAGAGGTGCTGTTTTACCTCAGCATTCATGCCAACACCGGTATCGCTCACCAACAGCAGGATGGTGGGCTCGGCCTCTACCCCGGCTTGTATACGCGTATTGAGGGTATTATTCTGAGTGCGGATCGTGAGCAATCCGCCACTTGGCATTGCATCACGCGCGTTAATTGCCAAGTTGATGAGAAGTTGTTCGATTTGATGCGGGTCAGCCGTAATGTACCCTAGATCCGGTGATATTGGGGTCAGTAGTTCGATATGTTCGCCGATTAGGCGGTGCAAGAGTTTACTCACATCACTAATCAGGTCATTTAAGTTCAGTGTCTGCGGTTCGATAATCTGCTGGCGTGCAAATGAGAGTAACTGTCTGGTGAGGCTGCGGGCGCGCTCGACAGCCTTTTGAATTTCTTCTAGGTCGCCGTGTGCTTGATCTCCTTTTTGCAGTGTGGTGCGCGCAAGGTCGGCATAGCCACCAATTACCGTCAGCAGATTATTGAAATCGTGTGCAACACCACCTGCCAATTGCCCAACTGTCTCCATTTTCTGTGCCTGTGTTAGCTGCATTTCAAGTCTGCGGCGCTCGCTAATATCGCGACCGACAGTCACAACCGCAAGTCCGTCGTGCCGTTCAATCGTTGTGCCGGACAGCTCAATCCAACGCCAGGATCCATCGGCGTGGCGGTAACGAAATGTAGCTTGAGCGAGCCCATGTGTTTTTAGATGCCCCCATTGTTCACGAATATTCGCGCTGTCCTCTGGGTGGGCAAAGTCAAAGATCGGTACACCTATCAATGTCGCTGGCTCATAGCCAAGGCGGTGCTGGAACGATGGGCTCGCATAGCGAAATCGGCCGGTAGTGTCAAGCATGCTGAGCAGATCGTGGGTGTGTTCTGTGATAAGTTGGTGCTCGTGCGCCACGCGTAGTGTTTCCTGCTGTGCGGCGAGCGATGCCACCAGTGTATCGCGCTCAAGTGCACTGCCAAGCAGCACAGCGAGCATTGGTGTATTGGGGTATGGTTCGATTGGCCCGCGTAGCGCCAATATGCCCCAATCGCGTGCCGGGGTACGCACAGGCAACAATTTCACAATCGTTTCCCCATCCTGGGTTGAGTCAGGCAGCCATGCAGCCGATGGAAATGCTCGCATCGACACACGCGCCCCAATCGGCACTGTATGCTGTTGATCCTGGGCATAAGCACCCACGATTGTCAGTGTGGTCTGATCTCCTGCTGGCCCATCCCACAGCGCAAGGCAACCCCAGATCTCGCTTGTGTGCGCCAGCCAGCCAAGGTGCTGCGCTTCGCCTGCCACCCGATCAAGCAATTCTTTGCTCACCGCATAATTCATTTGTGTGACTTGCTCAGAGTAGGCGGTAGCAGTTTTCTGGCGAGCAGTGTAGGCATGCAAGAACGCCAGTCGTGTTTGGCTCAGCCAGACACTCAGGCGCCTAAGTACAATGGTGTCGTTAGTTCTCGCGCTGAGCTGTGAAACAGTGTGTTCGAGTATCGAGAGAATGCGAAGAACATTCTCTAGATCAGTAGTGATCTGTACAGCGGCCTCCCACGCCAATGTTAGCTCAGAGTCGAGTGGTGGTGGTACGCCATTAGCTATGGCCACTAATGCTTGGCATACGGTGACACTCCCTGGCCAGATCTGTGCTGGTGTGAGCATTGGATCAAGTGGTAGAGGATAGCGGAGTAGCCGAACCAACTCACGCGCTAATCTGCTAGGCCAGTCTGGACTCGTCACGATGTCTGGTAGTGTACCGACCGGGCCATCCCAGAGTGAGGCACAACCGCATGATCGCCGAATGATTAGTGCGGTTGGAATATAGGTAATTGTTGGCGCGACTGGCTCCCCAGCGATCTGGGCAAGCAGCAATCGGGTAGCGGTGCGCCCATTCTCATAAAATTCCTGACGGATGGTTGTAAGCGGTGGGTCGGTAAACTGGGCATGCTCCATATCATCAAATCCGACCACTGCTACTTGCTCTGGCACTCGATAGCCATGCGCGCGCAATTCTTCGAGGACAATCTCTGCATTAATATCATTTGTGGTAAAGATTGCACTGAAGGATAGCCCAGTGCCAATATGGTTCTGAAAGATCTGGCGCGTGATGCCGAGATCATCAGGAACATCCATCACCAGGGTTGGGTCAAGTTGAATGCCACGCTCGGCCAGTGCGGTGGCGTAGCCATCATATCGTTCAACCACATCGGCGACATCCAGTGTGCCTAGAAAGGCGATACGTGTGTGCCCATGATCGATCAGATGATGTATTGCTGCTGCCACACCACCACGATTATCAGGCATGACAGATGAACACTGCACACCTTCGACAGCGGCATTGATGAGTACCAGGGGTGTACCAGTTTGTGCAATCGCGGCGAGACCCTCTGTCAGATATATTGAGAGCCAACCATCAATCTGCTCCCGGGCTGGCGGTAGAGATGCAGATGTGGCAAGGGACTCTGCAATCATCACTACACGTACATGTTGTTCGCGTGCGACCGCTTGAATGCCAAGGAGTGTTTCGCGCATCATAATGATGCCGCCAATACGGGTGCGGTCGATATGTGCAATTGAGAAGACGCCAATAGTGATGTTGGGCGATGGCATAGCGCCTCCCTGACATTTGCCAAATGCGTTGTCTGTCAGGCTCGATAATCTGGTCAAGCGCTGATTTGCTGAATTATACCAGTACCTACATAGCTTTCGCGAGAGTTCTATGAAGAATTGAATTGGAATGTTCTATGCTGCTTATATGCTACGACTCAAGCGAGTGAGTTGAGTTTTGGCATACTCAAATCTGCTCTGAAGGGTTGCACGAGTCTTGATGGCCCGAAAGTCGATTCCAAGCCCAACGAGTGTTTGAGCAACTTCTGGACTAATACCCACAAGGATGACCTGCGCGCCCAGAAGCTGAATCGCCTGTGCTGCCTGTAATAAGTGCTGTGCAACTGCTGTGTCGATGATCGCAATCCCAGTAATATCAATAATCATATATTGTGCGCCATATTGGACGATTGCCTGCTGCTTCTGTTCGCTACACTGCTCTATGCGCCCATGTGCAGCGGAGCGGCAGATACTGTATCATGGAGCCACGAAGCTTCTCGGAGAGAATAAGGTGAGCGTATGACACTGACGATTGAGCGTGAGGTCGCATTCGTGGATCGCGTGTCGATGTTGCAGTTGGTCGACACCGACATCCATAACGATCTGCCGAGTCTAGAGGAGTTGCGGCCTTTCTTGGCAAAGAAGTGGCATCCCTGGCTCGAGAGTGGCGGCCCTGGCTCAGCTGCGCGCTATTACGCCAACATGGGTTCAGGGCGAATGGACGATGCTGTAAATGAAGACGATGGCCTGGCCGCTGGTAGCCCAGATTGGGTCATTCAGCAATTGATGACGAAATATCGGATCGATATTGGCATCCTCACTGGCTCGGTGATCGGGCTAAGCATTCAACACGATTATCGAATTCAGGCAGCACTCGCGAGTGCCTATAATGATTGGACACTTGCCAAGTGGGTTCGCCCATATGAATGCTTTAAGGGTTCGATCATCTGCCCTGGGCAAGATCCCAACACAAGTGCGAGGGAAGTCCGGCGGCTCGGCCAGAACCCTGGGATGGTTCAGGTACTGATGGCGAGTGCTGCACGAATCCCATATGGTAATAACATCTATTGGCCGATCTATCGGGCAGCGGTCGATCACGACCTTCCGGTCGCTATTCATGTGGGCTCCGAAGGAACGGGTATTGCCAACCCACCTACGTCTGTCGGCTACCCTTCTACCTATCTTGAGTTCCATACTGATCATTCGCAAACAATGATGGCGCACTGCATCAGCCTGATTTCCGATGGCGTCTTCGAGGAATTTCCCACGCTGAAGTTTGCCTTTATCGAGGGCGGCACTGTCTGGGCACCATATGTAATGGGTCGCCTGGATCGCCTATATTCTGCTTTAAAGGCCGAGGTGCCATACCTAACGATGCGGCCAAGTGAGTATTTGCTACGCAACTGCTACTTCAGCACACAGCCAATCGAGGAACCACATAATCATCCGCACCTCCTGCAGATGCTTCGTATGATGCACGCCGAAAAAACAGTCGTCTTTGCCAGTGATTATCCACACTGGGACTTCGACAATCCGCTCATGGCGTTCAACTTTTTCCCAGCCGATCTCAAGCGCCGAATCTTTGTTGAGAACGCCATCGAGATGTATGGTGCGCGTCTGCTTGAGTCGAATCGGAGGGCCTGATGGGAATCACTATACCAGTGCCGGTTGCTGAGGCCAGCCAGGGTAGCTCGACAACACTGCAGACGATTGATGCCGACCTCCATCATCATATTGCCAACTGGCAGGAGGTGGCACCCTATGCGCCAGAGGGCTTGCGTCAGCGCCTTGCGCGGCCAGGTGGCCCGCCGCTAGCCCGCCATGGCTTTAAGATGATTGGCCCGCGCTTTGGTGATGCTCCGCGCCCTAGCGATGCGAATGGAAAACTTGGCCATCCTGCGGCAGATCCAGCTTGGGTTAAGGCAGAATATATCGACAAACGCGGCGTGGATATTGCCATTCTGACCGGGCCAGTATTGAGCCTGGGGGTTCAACCAAACTACGATATGGCGGCTACGATTGCTACAGCGATCAACAACTGGACACTCGCAACCTGGGTTCGCCCATTCAGCTGTTTCAAGGGATCTATTCTGGTCGCGCATCAGGATCCAGCGCAAGCAGTTGCGGAGATCGATCGGTTAGGCGACGATCCAGGCATGGTGCAGGTACTGATGGGCAGCGCCAGCGAGGCACCACTTGGCCGGCGGCAGTTCCACCCAATCTATGCAGCCTGTGTCCGCCATGATTTGCCACTGGCCCTACACATTGGCGGCGAGGGCGCAGGGATGTCGCCACCAGCTACAGCGGTCGGCCATCCGACCACATACTTCGAATGGTATGGCTCTCTGCCACAGGTGTATATGGCCCATATCATGAGCATGGTGACAGAAGGGGTCTTTGAGAAGTTCCCAACACTGAAGGTTATTCTCTATGAGGGTGGCCTATTCTGGCTGCCACATATCATGTGGCGCTTCGATAAAAACTGGAAGGCACAGCGTTCTGAGACACCGTGGGTGAAGGAACGCCCGAGCAGCTATATCTTGCGGCATTTCTACCATACAACCTACCCACTTGAAGTGAGCCACTCAGATGAACTGGCCGAGATACTCGATATTGTTGAGGGGCAACGCACACTTCTCTTCTCTGGGAATTATCCAAACTGGGAGCTAGGTGATCCATTCGAGATGATCACGGGACTCCCTGCAGGATTACGTTCTCGTGTACTGGGCGAGAATGCCATGGCACTTTATGGTGAGCGGTTGTTTGGGTCACATTGAGGCTAACCACGAAGGTAGAGAAGCAGATGTCTAGGCATGTAGTTGCGCGCTGGGAGGATATTCCCGCAGGTGGGCGCAAGATCGTGCGCGTAGCAGGGCGCGAGCTTGGTCTATTCAATATTGAAGGTACCTTCTACGCACTCAAGAATGTTTGCCCACATCAGGGGTCGCGCGTCTGTTTGGGGCGAATCGTTGGAACAGCATTGCCATCAAATGTGTATGAATATACGTATGGCAGGGAAGGACAAATCCTACGCTGCCCATGGCACGAATGGGAATACGATATTACAACGGGTGAGTCGCTCTTCGATCCAAATGTCAAGATTGTGAGCTATCCGGTCGAGATCGTAGGGGATGAGCTTGTTGTGACCATATAGGCCGATGATGACACCGATTGAGTTCAGCATCTATTATAGTGTGGAGGATGGTTATGAACATGAGGCGCTTGGGCTTGCCAGGCGTCTGTACGCGGTGTATGACACAGGCATCGACACGCTGAGTCTGATTCCATCCAGCGAGGAGAGGTTTGCGCTGTACTTCAATGGGCGGCTGGTGATTTCGCACACGCGCGATGGGCGTGCGCCAACAGTTGCCGATATCCGCGACCTGTTCTGTCGCGAAGGGATTGCGGTCGTGCGCCGACCAGGGCCTGAGGAGGGTGAGGATATTGATAGGCTGACCACTGATTGAGTGTTGCAAAGGAAGGGTGAAATGAGCGGTTTTGGACGATCCATGATCACGACTAATCCGGTGACGGACAAACTGCGTAGTGGGCAGCCTTCGGTAGGGAGCTGGATCACACTCTGTTCGCCAGTAGTGGCGGAGAGTATGGCTCAGATCGGCTGGGATTGGCTGGTTGTCGATGCCGAACACAGTCCGGTTGGCTTCGAGACGATGGTGAATTGCTTTCGGGCGATCCAGTTGGGCGGGGCAGTGCCAATGGCGCGTGTGCCATGGAACGACACGATCTGGATTCAGCGTACGCTTGATGCAGGTGCGCTCGGCCTGGTGGTGCCAATGGTTAATACGGCGGCAGATGCTCGCTCGGTTGTCAGCAATATGCGTTATGCAACGAAGGGGCAGCGCAGCTCTGGCGGTAGCCGGGTCGCTCCATATATTAACGGCGACTATCGCACTTGGGCTGATGAGCAACTGGCAGTGATGGTTATGATCGAAACGATCCAGGCGGTCGAGCAGGCCGAAGCTATTCTTGCCGTTGATGGAGTAGTTGGCTGCTTTATCGGCCCCAACGATCTTGCACTCTCAATGGGGCTGACCTTCAAGGATATGGGGCCAGGTACCCCGCATGAAGCTGCGATGCTCGAAGTGCTTGCAGCCGCAAAAAAGACGGGTAAAGCCGCAGGGAAGCACTGTTTTAGTCCAGCAGAAATAACCATGCGCATTGGGCAAGGCTTTCAGTTCCTGGCACTCGCCAGCGATGGAGCCTTCCTCGCAAAAGCCGCGCAGGCCGAGTTTAGCGCGATTGATTTTACTGGTGCGGCCGAAGTGAGTGACCAGAAGGTAAGCGGGCAGTTGTATTGACGCCAGTGCTCAAGCGAGGCTTTTGCAGATTCAATGAGTTGTGAGTTCAACGATGAAACCGAATGTCTGGACAGAAGTGCCGCTCCACCCCGAGGCACTGGAGCGACTCCAAGCGCATGCCGAG
>JANLSE010000641.1:0-2661 GCA_031362265.1 Roseiflexaceae bacterium | reverse complement strand
GGGCAACTCACCTGAGAGTCCTTGATATGAGCCTCCGGCCGCAGCCAATATTGCTAGGCCTGCCGTCAGATCCCAAATCGCACAGCGGGTAAGTATTGCGCCAAGTGCAGAACCGCGGGCTACAAAGCACAGATCGGCCACGCTGCTGCCAAAACTACGCGCTTTGCCAATAAAGTCGATGGAATAACGGCGGTGGCTATTCGAAGGAATTGCAATCCAATCTTCGGTGTCCCATTTGCGTGGCTCGATGACGTTGATTGGCTCGCCATTGAAGAATGCGTTGCCATCCGGCTCCGACCAGTAGAGCTCATCTGGCACTGGCATATAGAAGACGCCTAGAAAGGGTTGGCCGTGGTGGAGAAGCCCAATCGAAATGCCCCATATTGGCAGGCCATTAACAAATGCGCCTGTTCCGTCGATTGGGTCGATTGCCCAGACGAATTCGCGATCTAAGCCAATGCGGGTTTGTTCTTCGCCAATAATCCCGCAATCTGGGTAGTATTCACGAAACCTCGCGACAAGGAGCTGTTCAATCTCGATATCGGCAGCAGTGACAAAGCTTCGATCTGCTTTTTGCGTCACGACAGCATGCCGAAAGTGTTTCAGCGCAATCACCCCACACTCACGCGCCCAATCGCGTAATTGGATCAGATTAATCTCGATCATTAAGTAGCCCTCATCACTAGAGTGATAGCTTGGCTTGCGGCAGACGTTGCAGCAGCACTCTTCGGATGCTATCATACGGCTCATTGTACAAGAGAAAGGAACGTTGGTGGAGGTTGTTCAAGGGATTTATCAGATTCAGCTGCCACTGCCTTTCCCACTAAAGATTGTGCATGCATATGCATTACGCGATGGTGATGGCTGGACAATTGTTGATACCGGGTTGAATTACCCGCCTGCACAGCAAGCCTGGGAACAGGCATTTGCTGAATTTTCGATTGATCCAAGGCGTATTCAACGAATTGTATTAACACATGCTCACCCCGATCACTATGGGATGGCTGGTTGGCTGGCAGGGCTTTCTGGGGCACCAGTGCTACTCTCGCCAGTGGAACGGGCATTTGTACGGGCGACTTGGCTTGCGGCCGGTGTGGAACAGCAGGCGATTGCCAACATGTTTCGGCGCTATGGTGTGCCAAGCGATCTGCTAACAGTTGTCGATCAGGATATCGCAGCACTACGATTGATGGTTCAACCGCCGCCATTAACCATGGTCGATTTGATGGCTGGCTCAGATATTGTGATTGGTGCACGGCGGTTTCATATCATTAGTGTGCCAGGGCATAGTGATGGCCAACTTGCCCTTTACTGCCCCGAAGATCGATTACTGCTCTGTGGCGATGCAGTACTCATGAAGATTACTCCAAATATTGGCCTGTGGCCCTGGGGCGATTCTAACCCTTTAGCAACCTACCTGGCGACCCTTGGCCAATTGGCTGAGCTTTGGGTTGATCGTGCGCTTCCTGGACATGGGCCAATTATTACAACCTTTTATGCGCGTATTCAAGAGCTGAAGGATCATCATCAACTTCGTTTGTTGGCGACAGAGCAAGCCGCTGGTGCAGGAACAGATGCCTTTACCGTCTGCCAGCAGATATTTCCAACACAGGAACTCACATCCCACCAATTACGCTTTGCAATGGCCGAAACACTCGCGCACTTAGAATATCTTGTTGCCAATGGCCGATTAGTGCGCTGGCAAGATGCAGCGACTATTCGTTATGGAAAACTATATGACGATGTGTAGTATTCTTGGTGTTTGACCCGCGTGACTCCGATGACCTATAATACTATTCGACGTTTCGTTCCTATGTGCGAATGCGCGTTTATTCAGAAATAGAGACGTGCCAGTGTCGATTCACCAGTTTTCTCTGAATAGCCAGCCTGAGATAACGCCTTTTGCAATCTCCCCAAAGCTCTCGGAACAGATTGAGCGCCTGTTGCTTGAGGTACTGCAATTTGCGCATGATGGTCAGATGAAGGTTGTGCCAAGCGGTGGGCTAACGAAGGCTAGCATGCTGCAACTAGCACGCCGTCACGATCCAAAAGAACGACTTCAAGGTGTCACACGTGAGGAACAATGGCCAGCGCTGCATTGTGTACGGGTATTAGCGGTTGGTGCTGGGTTATTGCGTGTAGGATCAGCTGCTGTTTTGCGGCCTACCCGTGAAGCATTGGCTTGGCTTCAATTCGACCCAAGTATACGTACGCAGCACTTATTTTCGGGATGGTTAACTTCCGATTGGGATGAATTGACTCATTTGGAAGGTATGCGAATCCTCCCGAGGCCTTCAGACGCTATTCATAGGGCAAAACAAGCTATTCAACAGATACTTGCGCAGGTACCGGATGATACCTGGGTAGGGATTGAACCCTTTATTGTACAGGTTCAAGCGGTTTCGCCAGGGTTTTTTCGGCAAGATCGATTAAGTGCGCATTGGTCGATCCGCGATAAACTCAATTTGCCATTAGATGGAGATGATCATTGGGCCGCTGTTGAGGGCGTTTGGCTGAGGCTGGTAGTGTGTAGCACACTTCATTGGCTAGGAATGGTTGATATCGGAATAGACGATCTGCAACATCCGATTGCCTTTCGGCTAACCGCATTAGGGTCAGCAATACTAAAAGGTGCTCATCTGCCAGTAGCAGATCCACCTG
>JANLSE010000638.1:0-8118 GCA_031362265.1 Roseiflexaceae bacterium | reverse complement strand
CCAGGTACCACCGGCCTCATTCTTGTGGCTTGCGTTCACGCCGGCCGCCTGCAGCTCCTCGACCATAACCTGAGCAATACGCTGCTTCTCGATAAACGCCTCGTGGGTGGTGATCACGAAGCCAAGTTGCTTGCCATCCTTGGCCCAGTAACCATCGGCACCCTTGGCATAGCCCTTCTTGGTGAAGATATCCTCGGCCTTCTTCACATCATGGGTCCACAGCGGATACTTGGTATACAGACCCTTGGCGTCCATCAGGTCGGTCAGGCGGTTCAGTGGCGCGTAGGCCGGGAAGAAGTGCCGCGACTTGACGGTGGTACCTTCATAGGCGATCTGGACGATCTGATCGCGGTCGAAGATATAATTGATCGCCCAGCGCATATCCGGGTCATTCCACGGGGCGACAGTCGTGTTGAACTCAAAGGTGCGTGAACAGGGATCCAGCGTAGCGTATGGCAAATCCTGATACCAGGCGATCGCGTTGGGGTTCTTGGCCTTGAGCGCCTCATACGCGCCAAGTGTGATGTCCATCAGGCTGTCGAGTTGGTTATCAGCCATCAGGGCCACGCGCGTCTCTTCCGGGCCGGCCCAGTTCCAGACCAGCTTCGTGGGATTCGGTAGACGGCTCTTGAAGCCAGCCTTAACGCCCCACCAGTTATCGTCGCGCAGGTAGGTGAATTCAGTCGGGCCGACGCTGGCTAGTTTGTAGGCACCTGTAAACACCGGCCAGCCCTTGGCCGGGTCGTAGTTCTTGAAGGTCAGCGGATCCTGATCCTTCCAGATATGCTCTGGAACGATATTGACGCCGCCCCAAATCTTGACCGAGAAGTAATCCAACTGGAAGCGCGGGTTGGGCTTCGTCAGCGCGAACTCAACAGTTAGATCGTCGACCTTCTTGACGTCCTTGACCCACTGCTGCATGTCAGCACCGTTGGACAGTTCGGGCTTGCCCATGAGCATTTTGATCGTGAAGACAACATCACCGGCCGTGTAGGGCTGGCCATCGCTCCACATCACACCCTTATGCAACTTGAGGGTCCAGACATCGAGCGTAGCATTGGCGGTCATGCTCTCGCCAACCCAAGGCTCGATCTTGCCGTTCTGGTAGTTGAGGATGAACAGCGGTTCCATGATCGCCTGATGGAAACCATGATCGCGGCGGCTGCCAGGCACGAATGGGTTCCATAGTGTGGGGTCAGCCACACGGCCGCCATCAATGTCGAAAATAAGAGTCTGGTTACGCGGAATGTCGGTACTGGCCACTGGCGCAGTGGTCGGTGCCGGTGCTGCGGTTGGTGCAGGCGCTGCGGTTGGCGCGGCTGGTGCTGCAGTTGGCGCGGCTGGTGCTGCAGTCGGCGCGGCCGGTGCTTGCGCGCCACCACACGATGCGATGGCCATCGAAATGATCGCCAGTAGAGCGATCAAGGACAGGCGTTTGCGTGACATGAATAACCTCCATAAAATGTACCGATTTCGAACATGGCTTGAATTGTCATGCCTTCGCCGGCGCTACTCTAAGCGCGAGACACCCCCTTTCTTGGATATCGTATTTCTCGGCCGCAGACGCCTATACCATTTGAGTGCTACCACTCTCTACTCCTCGGCCGAAAGTTTACACTGTTGGGTTAGGGCGTGCCCGTCGGATTTACCCCACGTAGCATCGTACCCTGGCCAGGCGAGAGATGCACCTGTGCGGATGGCCGATCGAGTGGTGAGCGCATTTCCACCAGGAGCAGGCGGCGCGGCCTGGAGCTGTGATTGACATAGGAACCGTGGACGGTCAGGTAGTTAAACAATAGCACATCACCGGCACGAGCCTCCACCGCGATAGCCCGCTCCAGTGGCCATTCATCGAGCGGTAGGTAGTTGCTACCCTCGGAGATATGTTGGATCGGGCCGAGTTTGTGGCTCCCGGGCACGACGCATAGGCAACCGTTCTCAACAGTCGAGTCATCGATATGAATAGCGGCGGCCAGCATCGTGTGCTGATCGTGAGGGAAGAATGGGTAATCCTGGTGCATGGGGAATGGTGCACCAATCGCCGGTGGCTTGACGTGATATTTGGTGTGGTGCAGCTGCACATTCGGGCCGATGAGCTCCGCAACCGCACCAGTAAAGCGTTCATCGGTGATCAAGCGCATAAAGAAAGCCGAGTGGTATTGTACGTTATGGATACTGGAAACAGCCGATGCCATAGCCATGACATCTGTCTCGTCCATACCACCCATCTCAGCGCCAATCAGCTTCTCACGCCAACGGCCCTTCCAGGTGGCCTCAACCTTCGTACCCGCCTCGACTACCCGCTGTAGCATGGTGTCGGCCTCGGCCCGTGCGCGCGCCACCGTGTCAGCATCGAAAACCTGTGGAACGAGTACGAACCCCTGCTCGCGGTATGCTGCCACATCAACGGCGGGAGTGGTACCATCACTTCTGACATCCATCATTGGTTCCCTTCACTCAGCATTGAGCAGACAGTCATACGTAACTCAAAAAACCCAAGCCAAGCACTGCAGTGTATGCCTACTGGGAGCATATTCCCCATTGATACACCACTAGGCACATCAATAAATAGTTCACAATATAGAATCGTTAAAAATTAACATTCGCGACTATAACATAAACAAAATCCACTGTCAATCCACGCGACAGAGCCGACTTTACCTTTCCTTAACTGCTCCAAGCTGCTCGGAGGAGGTCTAGCCAGGCTGCATGCACCCTGCATCCACCTCAGGGTAGTGCAGCTTCGTACTTCTGCGCAATGTCGCGAGGCATACTGCCATCAAGCTGCAACAGTACGGTGTCTTTGGAGAACGTCCAGGATCGCAATTCGGGGTTGCCCTGGCTGCGCACGTTGAAATAGGTCTTGAGTGATGTCATCTGCTCGCGTAACTCGCAGATGAACAGATGTCCTGTCTTATCTGATCCGAGGCTGGGCAGTGAGAACTGGGTGCCTGAACATAGAAACGGGGCACTACCATAGTCGGCCTGGGTCATCGCACGCTGGTTCTCGGCCTCTAAACCGGCCGCTTTGAACGCCGCAATAACCGTGTCTGAGGTTCCACCACCGCCGCCACCGCCGCCACCGCCGCTACTGGCCGGTGCCCCACTCCCACAAGCCGAGATGACCAGCAGCGCTAATAGCAGCAAGGGTATCTGTCGCATAGCCTTTTCCTTCGCTCTTTGATGCGGATCCGATGAGTTGTACTGTAGTAGCTCTTGAAAGAAGGGTAATCTGGCCGCCAGAGCACAATACACAGAACTACAACCTAGATCTGGCGGCAGGTGCTAATAGGTCAAATCATATGAGTGCTGCCATTATAACAAAGAGTCGTTGTGCTGTCTAGAATGGCGCGCCCACTCAGCCGCCGTTCAGCACCATGTTGAGAAGCTCCCATTCGTGTGCTTCGCCAGCAGGTCCACGCCAGACCAGCCAGACCATCCAAGGGCTGGCGCTGCCACAGCGCCGCCCAGCACCATAGATCGCTCCTGGCATGGTTGGGCAGGGTGGCAACGACATCAGTGTGAGTGAACCTATCCGTAGATTGCCGAAGGGTGGTTGGATCAAGCCCTGCCTGATGCTGCCATAGGCGAGGGATCCACTCATGAATAGCATTATCAGGATAGTACTCGCCAGCAAAACGGCCTGTTTCATAGTCATCTCCGTGAGTTAGTGCTTTAGTGGTGATCTGCCGTGGCGCGAGCAGAACCTCCGCGCCCCCAGACAACCGGTAATTCCTCACGGCCGTCCGCAAGGATACCGGTGAGGACGGCGCGGGAGTGTTGAATTCAACGTTGCACCTCTGGCGTGGCGTTAACTGGGAGTATCGCGCCTGCTAACCTAGCTCCCGCGAAGTTCGCGCCCGTCAGGTCAGCCTCCGCCAGATTGGCCTCCGTCAGATCGGCTCCCACCAAGTTGGCGTAGCGTAGACTCGCCCAATGCAGGTCGGCCTTGCGCAGGCTCGCACCGCTGAAATCGACACTCTCCAGATTGGCACCGCGCAAATCGGCACCATCCAGCATGGCACCGCGCAGATTCGCCCCGATCAGGTTCGTCCACCCCAGCATGGCACCGCGCAGATCGCGTCCCTTCTGGGGGTGATTTACAATATCCCAGGCCAACCGCCACCGATCAGAAAGTGTTGTCGACTGATCGATAATCACACCACGCAGATCAGCCATAGTAAGGTCACTATCGGTCAGGTTGGCACCGCGTAGATCAGCGCCATGGAGATTGGCCCGAACAAAGCTAGCGTGCAAAAGGTCGGCGTTCATCAGATTTGCACCAGTCAGATCAGCCTCCTGCAGATCCGCCGTGACAAGTAGCGCCCCGTACAGGTCGGCACCGCGTAGGTTGGCTCCTTGCAGATAAGCCTCTTTCAGGTTGGCTCCACGTAGATTGGCACCCACAAGCGTGCGGCGACTCTCGATCTGGTTAAGTATCTGCCAGACCAGCCGCCACTTCGGGTCGATCTGCGTTGTCTCGTCGACCTTGGCCAGGAGCAGGCGTGCACCAGTGAGATCCGCGCCGGTAAGATCCGCGCCGGTAAGATCCGCGCCCCACAGGTTACTATTGCGCAAATCTGCACCGTGGAGGACGGCACCCTGGAGCCAGGCATCGCTCAGATCTGCGGTAGCAAGGGCTCGATCATTGGCAGGCCGATTGAGAATCTCCCATGCAATACGCCACTTGCCGTCGAGGAGGGTTGACTCGTCGAGAATGGTTTCACGTAGATCGGCGAGCGCCAGATCGGCAGCACGCAGATCAGCCCCGCACAGATCAGCCCCACGCAAATCAGCCCCGCGCAGCCGGGCACCCTGCAGGTTGGCATGGGTCAAGTTGGCCTGCTGCAAGTTGGAACCGGTGGCATTGGCACCACGCAAGTTGGCTGCGGTGAGGTCGGCGCCCACTAGACTAGCACCGTTGAGGTTGGCGAAGTACAGGTTCGCGCCATTCAGCCGCGCGCCGCCCAGGCTGGCCGCGTCCATATTCGCCGAGCTCAAATCTGCGCCGCGCAGGTCGGCATCCCGTAGATCCGCACCGCGCAGGTCGCTGCTCTGGCACGCAGGCGGGCAACCACCAAGCATCCCATTCAGCGCGCGAGCGATCACACACGTCATCACCACCAGCAGGATCGGCACCCCCAAGACGGCAACAAGCCAGATCCGCGCCCGCATCGGCCTGTCGATAGTCGTGAACTTCTGCACCTGCGATCACTTTCTCCGCGCAGACAACTCCGCCGCCTCATCGCGGCGATTACCGACTATAACGCGTTCTTAGCATAGTATACAATAAGATGCTGCCTCCATAAACCATCCCCCGGTAAAGACTCCCCGACGGGGCATCTCTACCGGGGGATGGTTTATGGAGCCCTCACTACTCGGCAGCTGCTGGTGGGGTGGCAGGTGCTTGGCGCGTTGGCAACTCAATCTTGGGCATCTCTCCAAGCCGAATCACACCTTGGAGTTGGAGCTCTTCGGCAAAATGGCAAGCGACCCAATGCTCACCACAAATATCGCGCAATGGCGGACGCTCAACTTTGCAGATATCCTTCGCATAGCGGCAGCGTGGATGGAAATAGCACCCTGATGGTGGGTTCGCTGGGCTAGGCACATCACCTGGCAGCTTGAGCGGTCGGTGACGCTTACGTGGATCAGGTTTCGGGATGGAGGCTAGCAACGCCTCAGTGTACGGATGCTTGGGCGAATAGTATAGTTTCTCGGTCGAGGCCATCTCCACCAAGTAGCCCACATACATCACAGCCACCCGATCAGAGATATGCTCAACAACACTTAGGTCGTGCGCAATGAAGAGATAGGTCAGATCATACTTCTTCTGCAGGTCCTCAAGCAGATTAAGCACCTGAGCTTGGATCGAAACATCGAGCGCGGAGACAGGCTCATCACAGATGATCAGCTTCGGGTTGAGTGCAAGTGCGCGCGCGATGCCTAATCGCTGGCGTTGACCACCCGAAAATGCATGTGGGTAGCGTGTCATATTCTCCGAGCGAATACCGACTTCCTCAAGGAGTTCAGCAACCCGATCATTCAGCGCCTGCCCAGTGGCAACACCCTGAATCATGAGTGGTTCACCAATAATGTTACGAACGGTCATACGCGGGTTGAGTGAGGAGAATGGATCCTGGAAGATGATTTGCATATTCGGGCGAATCTTCTTCAGGGTTTCACCATTGGCCGTCGCCAAATCGACCTTGCCCAGCTTCGGATCATTGAATATGATCTCGCCGGCAGTTGGATCATAAAGACGCAGGATGGTACGCCCAGTTGTACTCTTGCCACAACCAGATTCACCCACAAGCCCAAGCGTCTCGCCCTTCTTAATATAGAAGTTGATCCCATCGACGGCTTTGACCTGACCAACCACACGCCGCATCAACCCACCCGTGATCGGAAAGTGCTTCTTAAGCCCCTTCACCTCGAGTAGGATATCATCATCTGGCACTTGTGTCGCCATAGTGTAGCTTCCTTATGTGTACAGATGGCAGCGCACCGTGTGAGTGGTGCTCCCCTCAACAAATTGCTCAACTGGTTCGATAGTATCGCACAGCCCTGGAATGACACTTGGGCAGCGCGGATGGAACGGGCACCCAGTAACACGTGAGTATGGATCTGGCACACTGCCTTTGATCGACTCAAGCCGCTCACCATGGCTCGCGCCAAGCCGCGGAATTGATCGCAACAGCAGGATCGTGTAGGGGTGCTTGGGGTTGTAGAATAAGTCATCAATATGGGCACGCTCAACAACACGCCCAAGGTACATGACGGCTACCTCATCACACATCTGCGCCACCACGCCCAGGTTATGCGTAATGAACATAATCGAGGTACCGATCTCATGCTGCAAATCGCGCATCAGATCAAGGATCTGTGCCTCGGTCGTCACGTCTAGCGCGGTCGTTGGCTCATCGGCGATCAACAGCGTTGGCGTACATGCCAGTGCCATTGCAATCATCGCACGTTGCCGCATACCACCAGAGAGTTGATGTGGAAACGACTCAGAGATCCGCTGCGGGTTTGGCATGCCAACCTTTTGCAGCGCATCGATCGCCCGCTTATGCGCCTCATCCTTATCCTGCGTCTGATGCAGCAGAATCGCTTCTTCGATCTGGTTGCCGATCGTATAGCACGGATTCAGTGAGGTCATCGGCTCCTGGAAGATCATCGAGATGTTATTGCCACGAATATGGCGCATCTCAGGGCCATTCTTCTCTAGTTCCAGCAAATTGACAGGATCCTTGCCAGCAAATTCTTGAAACAGGATCCGACCGCCTTCGTAGCGCCCAACTGTAGGAGTAAGTTGCATCACTGCGAGGCCTGTTTGGCTCTTGCCGCAGCCCGACTCGCCGACAACACCAAGTACTTTGCCGCGTGGGATGTTAAAGCTGACGCCATTAAGCGCCCGCACAACACCAAGTGCCGTATAGAAATTGAGTTTCAGATCTTCGACCCGAATAACATCGTCCTCACTGACGATCTGGGTCGTTGGAGCTGCAGTGGCTGTGCTCGTCATGCGCCTCTCCGTAATTTCATCCCAATGTGGATCCTAGTTCGTATCATTTCACCACCGAGGCACTAAGGGCACTAAGATTCAGACAAAAGTACATATATGCTCTTGTTCAGCCTCCGTGTCTCTGTGGTGAACAATCTGCTTGGGCACAATCTGGTTTCAATTGCTACGCATATGGATCAACGGCATCGCGAACACCATCACCCAAAAGGTTGAATGCCATAACTGCCACAATTAGCACAGCGACCGGGATCAGCAACCATGGGTAGGTTACAACCGCCTGGATCGTTTGTGCGTCGCGGAGTAGCACTCCCCAACTCACGGCAGGTGGAAGAATACCAAGGCCCAGGAAACTCAGCGCCGTCTCAGTACCGATCGCGCCAGGAATTGTAATAGTCTTTCAACGAATTGTCAAACCTATATCAGCTTCTCATCATTCTTTCATTAAACTTGTGCACGTGTTTGTTGAAAAGTTGAGTTCGTATGAGTTTGTATGATATTTGGCATTAGAACGCGGTCAATCCCAATATCAATCAAGGTCAAACTACATTCATATTGATCGCGCCGACACTCCACTCTGCCATTAATATGCC
>JANLSE010000599.1:0-4225 GCA_031362265.1 Roseiflexaceae bacterium | reverse complement strand
AGCATCACCACCATGTAGTCGATGCTGCCACTTGCGAGATTGCGCTTGAACATGCGTATACTGCCGCTTGCCGCACTTTCAACTAAACGGCTCGCCTGGTTATATGCTTCAAGCTCTTCCGATCCTGGCACACGCGGCGTAGCATTCGGGCGTGCACTCGCCACGATCCCAACCGATTCGGCTGGCTTGGTATTGGGTTGTTCAATGCCAAGTGCGCGTGCAGCACCACTGAAACCGCTCCAACGGCTCAGTACGAGTGGCTGGGGTGTTCCACTCAAGCTCATGAGGATGAAGGCGCACACGGCTGCGATGCCAATGAGTTGCACCGTACGATTATGCAGGAGATCGATCAGCGCACGCACAATAGGCCTCCGGAATGATGGAACAAAGAGCGCAAGAGCGCATAACGCATAACGCACAACCCTACTCTTGCGCTCTTGCGCTCTTGCGTTCTTGCGTTCTTGCGCTATACGCTCTTACGCTTCAGCGCTGTTTGGCCGAAATGCTAAATTCCAGCTCCAACCCGTTTCAGAGCGGGTTCCATGCCAGATGCCGGCAGTAGGTGAGCAATTTCCGTAATCGTAGATGTGTTTTGTGAGATCGATTGTATCATTGGTGGTATGTTGGAGGAGCAGTTTGATACAGATCCCATGGGTAACAAACGCAACAGACCGCAACGGCCCATCATGAACTTGGGCAAGGAGTTCGCCTACACGCTCGCGGATCTTTGGAAGTTGCTCGCCAGGCCCACCTTCTGCTAGCCCTTTCACATAGGTGATTGGCAACCCCAGTTGATCAGCGATTGTATCGGCGGTTTCTACGGTACGCGCAAAAGGCGAAGCGAAGAGATATTCCAGGCCACGATCCGCAAGCCATGTAGCAGCTTGGAAAGCTTCAGTACGACCAATATCGGTTAAGGGCGGGCCTGGTTCAACATCATATTTGATCTTGCTGGCACGATCCGGCTGGGCATGACGCACCAGATAGAGTTCAGTTAGCATAACGCTCATTTTCACCATGAATAACATATTTTGTACCCTTGGTATTGTACCGCACCTCTGGTGTGTGTGCTTCCCGCAATAGTGTGGGTTGATCCTACATATCCGTGGAGGATGATCCGCGAATTCAGGTACGATCTAAGCTATAATTCTGTCTATGATGAATATATCCTCGATTATTCTGGCGGCCGGCGCTTCCTCGCGCATGGGCAGGCCAAAACAGTTGCTCGATTGGGGCGGTATTCCCCTGGTGCGCGCAGTGGCGCTTGAAGTGCGCGCCACTGGTATTGATGATATTGTAGTAGTGACAGGCGCTGCCCAACATGAGGTTGTTGCTGCACTTGCGGGTTTATCACTACGGGTGGTTGAAAATCCGGGCTATGCCGAAGGGCAGAGTAGTTCACTGCGGGTTGGGGTTGCGGCACTTGAGGTAACCACCAATGCGGTATTAATTGTGCTTGGCGATCAGCCATTTGTAACAGCCCAGATTATGACGCATATTCTTAGCGTCTACCAAACTTCCGGCGCCATGATTATTGCGCCGCGCTATCGTGGAGTGCGAGGCAATCCAGTACTATTCGATCGGGCGGTTTTTGCCGAACTATTGAAGGTTAGTGGCGATCAGGGTGCGCGTAGCATCCTTGCCGCACAACCAGAGCGTATAACCTATGTAGATTTTGAAGATGAGCGCCCGCTTATTGACATCGACACCCCCGAAGTCTATACACAGCTCATTCGTCACCACGATTAAGCGCCGCACACGAATTGCCCCAATACCAAATCGAGAATACCCTATGCGCCTCACCACTGTTCCAATCGATTCTGCCATTGGCCATATCTTACGACACAACCTTTCCGATCCTCAGGGCCATAAATCGCTTCCTAAAGGCCGCCGTTTGCGGGCTGAGGATGTTGGATTGATGCGTGAACTCGGTATTGAACAGGTGCGCGTAGCTATATTAGAACCTGGTGATGTGCATGAGGATGAGGCTGCCAAACGTTTGGCTATGGCCGTTTGTGGGGCGGGGCTGACAGTCGGTGCTGCTTCGCATAGCCGGGTGAACTTGCTTGCCATCCAGGATTCTATTGTTGAAGTGCATATTGAAGCACTGCTCCAAATGAATGAAATTGAAGGATTAACAGTTGCGACACGTATGGCACATAGTTTGGTACGTACGCGCCAACGGGTTGCCACAATTAAGATTATTCCATTTGCGGTACGCGAGACGGATATTGTTCGCGCCGAGGCGATTGCACATGATTCCGGTGCGGTTATCTGGTTGCGCCCATTACGCATGGCGCGAGTTGGTGTCTTGCTTGTAAGCAGCGCTGCCGCCCAGGCGCGGATTGAGCAAGCGATCCTTCCGGCGATTACAGGGCGAGTGCAACAGCTTGGATCACAGGTTATCGTAGTACGCTCGGTGTTACCAGATGAAACTGAAATTGCAGAAGGGATTGCACAATTGGCAGCGAGCAATCTTGATTTGCTCATTACCGCAGGCGAAACCTCGATTATGGATCGCGATGATGTGACGCCACTTGGTATTCGTCAAGCGGGCGGCCGAATCGAACACTATGGTGCACCTGTTGAGCCTGGTAATTTGCTGCTGTTAGCCTATATCGGCAATCTTCCGATTCTTGGCGCTCCTGGTTGTGTGCGTTCACGTGATGTCAATATTGTTGATCTGCTTCTGCCACGCATCCTAGCTGGTGAGATTATTCGTGCTCGCGATATCATTATGCTTGGGCATGGTGGGTTGTTGGGGGTGTAAGAATCCACTCATAATTCGTTCTCATTACAAAGTTGTACTTGACTTTTGTGGAACATAATATATATTTTAGGTACACCAAATATATGAATTATGTTCCAGGTTATGCTGATATAATGAGGCGAAAACATGATTTTTCAAGCACAATCCTCAAGGCCCCCAGTAGAGGAGGCATGGCGTCAAGAACGTAGCACTCCATCGTTGCCGGAGGCATTTGCAACGGTTCGTATCCCACGTACTGGCAATGTATGGCGCAAGTTGCTAGCGTTTGCTGGCCCTGGCTTTTTGGTTGCTGTTGGTTATATGGATCCAGGCAATTGGGCTACTGACCTTGCAGGCGGCGCGCAATTTGGCTACCTATTGTTGTCGGTTGTTCTGATCTCAAATCTCATGGCGATCCTGCTCCAGCATCTAGCCCTGAAACTCGGAATTGCCACTGGCCGCGATTTGGCGCAGGCCTGTCATGATCACTATTCTGCACCTGTGAACTTTGTGTTATGGGTGTTGTGTGAAATTGCCATTGCGGCCTGTGATTTGGCCGAGGTAATTGGCTCAGCGATCGCTCTTAACCTGTTGTTTGGTATACCGCTAATTGTTGGTGTATTGCTCACCGCTACGGATGTCCTTATCATCCTATTTCTCCAGCAACGGGGCTTCCGCTATATTGAGGCGATGGTTGTTGCGCTGATTGGTGTGATTGCTGCTTGCTTTGCCTATGAACTCGTGGCCGCGCATCCCGATATGCTGGGTATTGCTAGTGGATTGATCCCAAGCCCACAGATCGTTTTTAATCCGGGCGCCCTGTATATTGCGATTGGTATTCTTGGTGCGACCGTAATGCCACATAATCTGTATCTTCATTCAAGTATTGTACAGACGCGCGCATACGGGCGTGATGACACAAGCAAAGCCGAGGCGGTTAAATACGCGACAATTGATTCAACCGCTGCCCTGCTGTTTGCCTTCTTCATCAATGCAGCAATTCTCATTATGGCAGCTGCTGCCTTTCACAATACGCAGTATGCAGGGGTCGCCGATATTTCTGATGCCTACCAAATTCTTACACCAGTCCTAGGTGCCTCATTGGCAGGCACACTCTTCGCAGTGGCGCTCTTGGCTTCTGGCCAAAATTCGACGCTCACCGGTACACTCGCTGGGCAGATTGTGATGGAAGGTTTTGTCAATATCCGCCTGAAGCCCTGGGTACGGCGGCTCGTGACACGCTTGATCGCGATTGTGCCAGCAATTATCGTTACCTGGCTATATGGTAAGCGGGGAACAGGCCAGTTACTTATCCTCAGCCAGGTTATTCTCTCATTGCAGCTAAGCTTTGCGGTTGTGCCATTGGTGCAGTTTACTAGCGACAAATTAAAAATGGGGCGCTTTGTCAACCCACGCTGGCTCACACTCATGGCTTGGGCGGTGGCGATTATTATTGCAACGCTGAATGCGTACCTG
>JANLSE010000598.1:0-5997 GCA_031362265.1 Roseiflexaceae bacterium | reverse complement strand
GCGTATTCGCTGTGCCGCCCTTAATCGGATGACCAGCCTTGGCATGCCAGACAGCTACGCAGTATCGATTGGCTAATCTATCCGATAACGGGAGGAGTGCGCCTCCAAACCGCCATGCGTTGGGATTATGCAACAAAGCCAACGAGCCACTCAAACATGTCATACTGAGCAATATTGGCAAACGCATATCATTTGTGCGCACCGCATCCGAGCGCGCCATCAGATGTGCCACTGGTTCGTGCGGCCCTGTCCAAGCCCATTGCCATGCATTGGCATGCCCAACATACGCGACAAGTGCTGCACCCGAATCCCATGCGTCAAACAATCGATCGCGCAGTACAGGCGCATCACGATAGAGCCCATCGTTCTGATTCTGATCTGGTGCATACACAAAACGAATAGGTTGAAGCTGAGCTAATTCGTGTGTGAATACTTCCAGCAGTGGAGTGAATGGCCCCGCTGGATCAGCATTCCCCAGCGAGTCGCGATCATTATCGGCTACAAGCAGCATCCTGCGGCTCCAGGAACCCTCAAGACAAGGAGACAAGGAGACTGGGAGACATGCGCTTGCTGAGTAGGAGGCTCCAGCTAGTGTCGTAAAGGCTGGTGTGGCTTTCAATATACTGGTTCTTGGTTCTTGGTTCGTCGTAGAGGTCGGTATGGCTTTCAATGTACTGGTTCTTGGTTCTTGATTCTTGGTTCTATTCTGGCTGCTTATCAGGCTCTTCACGTCCCGATACACTGCGACCGTCTTTGCAATCATCACCTCGGCCTCCGCCAGGGTACGCGCCGGAATGCGGCCAATTGCCAAATCGGGTAGTAGATCCGCACGTGGATTATCAGCATCAAGGCGGGTATAACAGGTATCACAGGCGATCTCGCCATAGACACCATCCACATCAAGCAAATACGGCGGAATTAAGGTTGGATCAGCCTCAGCAGGCCCAACACGCATACGGGCGCTTCCGGCTCCAACGAGCAGTATGGATTCAAGACAAGGAGATGGGGAGATGGGGAGACAAAGAGCGAACTGACGTGTCTCCCTGTCTCCTTGTCTCCCTGTCTTGGCTAGCCCCGCAATAAACAGGCGGATCGCCTCTGGATCACGCTCACCCCACGAATAGGCATCGTATATCGCAAGCACATCCGCAACCGCAACACGCCGCCCGGCCTGTTGTTTCATTGCCACCAGCGGTGCAAGTGCCGGGATAAGCGAAGGATGCGCGATAATCAGCTGATTCGTAGCAGCAATTGTAGGAATTGGGCGCACCGGCTCAAGAGCTGGAGTACGTGTCGGAAGCGGAATATGTGCATCGGGAATCGTTATGCTATCCACCAGTACAATATCCGAACCAGCTGAAGTTAACGTCAACATCAGATTCACATCCCCGGCAGGTAGTGCGGCACTGGTTGTCAGGCTAAGGGTCTGCGGCTCACCAGTGGTGTCATCCCAGGATGCCAAACCTACGCGGGTCGCCCCATGCCACAATGCGATTTGGTGACCAAAGCGCAATGTATAGGGCGTTACGCTCAACTCGACCCGGGTTCCGGCTGGCAGCGCGACGGGTACTTGAATTGAAATCGGCAACCCACCTGAGCCATGCCCGCCAACATCCGATGCCTGATCACGGAGTTCGCCAGCAAACCAACGGTCGCCACGTGCGCTTGGCACCAATGATTGATACACCTGATCTGGTTCCCAGGTAAGCGGCTGTGATGAGACAGCTGGCATCGTCGTTCGCATGCCCTCCTCGGTACCAATCACAAGCCAGTAGGCCGCTTCTTGGCTAAATCGGCTTGCGTTCGCTTCGGCGCGGAAGGAGATTCCACGCGTATCCACTAGAATTGGCACCTGCACACCCTGTCGCCATACCTGAATCTGGCTAGCAGGAAGTGTCGCAATATCCCAGCCTGTATCGGCAAGCTGTTGCCAGGAAATGTACACAATTGCTGCTTCCCGTACCCGTATAATCCGAGTGAGCGAATCTGTGCGCCAAGGGTTCGCGAGCGACGCAGCGTGGGCTGTTGGAGTGTAGGATGAGATCATTAAGCACACAACGCATAACGCATAACGCATAGCACATAGCACAACACCCCAGTTGGGTAGCTGCCTCTTTCGATTCAGTTTATTTTTCGTTATTAACACGTAATACCTGCGGCTCATACAATCACACAAACAGACAGCGCATAGCGCATAGCGCAATATTCCAGTTGGGTAGTTGCCTCGTTCGATGCAGCTTGCAGATAGCGCACAGCGCATAATGCATAGCGCATAGCACAACACCCCAGTTGGATAGTTACCTCGTTCAATTTAGCTTGCTTTTCGTTATTAAAACGTAATACCTGCAGCTCATACAATCACACATCCTGTAGACTTTTCGTGCTTGCGATAAAGATTTTGATGAGTTGATAGGTCTCATCAAGCAGTTGATCATGCGCGATTGAGATGGGCAGGTTGTTCTCTTGAAGTAATTCAATCCACAGAGCGCTCTTTTCAAGTTCTTCCAAGATAATGTGGAATTTCGCGATACGATCGGCCTTACTTCTTGGGTGTCTTGCTTCACGATGATTCGCCGCAACTGATGTACCCGAGCGAAGTAACTGCTTGCCAATCACAAGCGCAGCATGATCGAAATGGTACTGTTGTTGCAGTTGCAAATAGAACCCGATAACGCTATTCGCATATGCTTTGGTTCGTGCCCGTAATGCATCGTACTGAGCTTCCCTAGACATCTCGTTCACCTCTTAGATCTTCAACTCTGCGTTCTTGCGTTCTTGCGTTCTTGCGTTCTTGCGCTCTTGCGTTCCTGCGCTCCTGCGTTCTTGCGCTCCTGCGTTCCTGCGCTCTTGCGCTCTTGCGCTCTTGCGCTCTACAGCATCCCAGCCCGCTCCATCGCCCGAAGCGCCAGATCATTCGCCGCCTCTGCCATGGCACGGGCAGCATCCGCAATCTGGGTCAGCAGCGTCATGTCTAGCAGCATGGTCGGCGTAAGCAGTAATTGATTTGCATCGCTTTGAATATCATCAAAGCGGGCGATTGCCTCTTGCAGTATCGCCATAGCATGAGTGATAACCACCTCATTGGCGTCCAGATCCTCAATACGCTGCAGGTCGGCAGCACTCAAGCCAGCGCGTAGGCGCGGCAGATTCTCGGTGAGTTGTACGAGCAGGCGCACATCCTGTCCGGCTGTTTGAAGTTGCTCAACTAAGGCTCGTAAGCCTTCCTGATGTGCATGAGTCACCGGTGGCAATGTGGCCGTTGGAATGGTCGTTAATGTCCGATTGGTAATGAAGTTCATCGGTGCTCCTGTATTCACAAAAAGAGACGATGTCGCATGAGTATTCTTCATACGCCATCGCCTTCGTAGTTCATGTCGCTGGCTCGACAGTAGTTGTATTCTTACTGCTGTTACAGTACCATGACCATCAGCACAAAAAACCTGCCCATCATCCTATTTCAGAACGCACGCAGTTCTATACAAACCTAGTACTCTAGTTAGGGTTTTTCAAGCGTGTGGTTATTCGCGAGGTGCCTGATGGAATGCCGAATTGGCTGTGGTGCCTGCTGTATCGCCCCGTCAATCTCATCGGCCATCCCGGGCATGCCACATGGCAAGGCTGCCGGGGTGCGTTGCGTTCAGTTAACTATCGATAACCGCTGTATGCTGTTTGGCAAGCCCGAGCGGCCTGCGGTATGTGTGAGCCTACGCCCGCAAGTAGAGATGTGTGGTGGTTCGGCCACTGAAGCATTACACATTCTTAGCCGCCTGGAGAGCCAGACACAACCATAAACATCGCTAACTCAGGCGTTTCGTAGGTTGCCATTATACCTAGCGGTTCTGCTACAATAGCGTTATGTATCAAGCAGAAAGGGCCTTCCCATGAGCGAATCCCTCCTTCTCAGCGAAATCGCCGAACAGCCAGCCGCACTCGAACGGTTCCTCCAAGCAGAAACAGCTGCGGTTGCGAGGATTGCCCAAGCACTGCGCCAACACTCGATCCATTATGTTTTGATTATTGCACGTGGCACATCCGATAACGCTGCCCGCTATGCTCAGTATCTCTTTGGCACAGCGCTTGGCCTGCCGGTTGCGCTGGCAACACCATCGCTCCATACTCGCTATGGTGCCAAGATGCGTTTCGAGGGCGCGTTAGCTGTTGGGATCTCACAATCTGGCCAATCGCCGGATATTTGTGTCGCACTTGAGGATGCCAGCCGCGCAGGTGCGCCAACCGTGGCAATTACCAACGACCCAACCTCGCCACTGGCCGCCGCCGCACAGCATGTCATCCCACTGCATGTTGGGCGTGAAGGTAGTATCGCAGCCACCAAGAGCTACACCGGGCAGCTTATGGCACTCGCACTCCTGATCCTGAGCATGGCCGAAGATACAGCTGGCCTTACTGCACTTGCCCGAATCCCCGAGGCTGTTCAGGCAACTCTGGCGACAGCACCACGCGCAGATGAGGTTGCCCATGCATTGCGCGATGCCTCCGCAATGGTCGCAATTGCGCGCGGCTACAACTTCGCCACCGCATGGGAGATTGCCCAAAAACTCAAAGAGCTCACCTATGTGCCAACCGAACCATACTCAGCTGCCGATTTCCGCCATGGGCCGATTGCCATGATTGATGCAGGGTTCCCGGTGCTGCTGATCGCCACCCAAGGTGCGGTCGCTGCCGATTTAATCGAAATGGCCGGGAAGCTGCGCGAGCGGGGAGCACTCTTGGCAACAATCAGTGATGTTGCGGAGATTAATGCGCTTGCGACACACCCGATCCTGTTGCCCGTCACCGTCGAGGAGCGTTTCTCGCCAATCACGAGTGTTGTGCCAGGCCAATACCTTTCCTATTCACTTGCCCATGCGCGCGGCATCAACCCGGATAACCCACGCGGCCTGAATAAGGTTACAGCAACAACATAAGAGTAGCGTGCACAGCGGAAACGCGAGCCTGACAGAACCAAGAACCAAAGACCTGAACAAGAGAACAAGAAAACCAAGAACCATCGTACGGGCGAACCTTGTGTTCGCCTGCTCAGAACCAAGAACCGTTCGGCTGACGCTCACGGCGGAAGCCAAGAACCACACATTGATGCACTAGAATGACCGACAGCCATTCGGTGCTACGGTGATTATTCAACAGAACCCTGGCGGTAAGGCCGAAGTAACGCTATGCCGTTCATTCAGTTCATGATACTAAGGCTGCATCAAGGCGTTTGCGTGGCTGTAGGCGGGAGGCGCAGCAAGAGGATTGGCTGAGCAACGGGAAATATTCTTGGAGCAATACCTCCGCCATCGATAATGTATTTTGGATTTCGATTATAGAGCACCCCTTGATCGTCGGCAATCCAGAAGATGGGCAAAAAGGCATTCGCCGAGAAATTTGGCCACGTGTATCCCGTGGCAATCACCATCGTGTTGGTCTTGTTATCCAGTACCCCAAATGCATCGGCTTTCAAATGATGACTGCGTGAGATGATAAACCCTTCTGATCGGTCAAGTGCTGGGGGTGTGAAATCAACATATGGTAGCTCGCGAGAAGTAAAATAATCACGCACAGTAGGAATATCACTAGGAGTATTTGAATAAATCACGCTTTGGTTATACGAGTTATCCTTGTCCTTTTTGAGGAAGATAATATTGAAGCCAGTCATTATGATGCTGTTATAATCTGATGGTTCAATACTATCCTGGTTCAAGAGAAAATCACCGCGTTTGTCATGGAGTACCCACGTATCAAGAGTATTTATATCGAGAATTTGTGCGGTCGATCCCTCATCTAAAAGAAGCACTAAGTCTTCGGTGATAAATCGCGCAGAGAACATATTTTTGCTAGGATATGTGTAGATATTTTTTTGTTTTCCCGAGCGTATTTCCATCGTGTATACGTGAGATTCGTATCTCCTCAAAAAAGCAGGGCGCTATGAAGCGGGAGCCCAGGATGCATCGAGATTTAGCTCCTCAGCACGATTGGCGATGAGATCGGCCAACGGCG
>JANLSE010000597.1:0-5777 GCA_031362265.1 Roseiflexaceae bacterium | reverse complement strand
ATGGGCCAGGTAAGCTTATTGGGCGCGCTTCGCAAGCACTTCGTGGTGCTCAATCCGGCTTTGTGCGGAGCTACGCGCTGATGTTCCTGGTTGGTGTTGTGGTCGTACTTGGCTATTTTGTTGTACGGTCGTAACTAAGGCAATCAGTAGCGCTTAGTTGGAAGCGATTGTTGTTGAGTGTTGCTGTATTGTGCTATGCGCTCTTTGCCTAGTAGCATCCGAGGTTGATTGTAATGCAGATCCCACTTTTATCGCTGGTTACATGGATGCCTGCACTTGGCGCTCTGCTGATGCTGGTAGTACACGAGCGCAGCATGCAACGTACCGTTGCATTGGCAGCTAGCCTGGTGACGCTTGTTCTCAGTATTGTGGTGCTGGTGAATTTCCAGCAGGCATTGATTGTGAACGCAATGTTTGCTGGCGCTGGCTTTAGTGAGCAGATCAGTTGGGTTCCAACATGGGGCCTAAGCTATTATCTTGCAGTGGATGGCATCAACCTCTGGCTGATGGTGCTAGCAAGTTTTATGATGCCATTTGCGATCTGGGCAGCGAGTACGAATGAGCGTTCAAATGCGAATTATGCACTATTACTGCTGCTAGAGACTGGTATTCTGGGGAGCTTCTTAGCACGGGATCTCATCCTGTTCTATGCCTTCTTTGAATTCACCCTTATTCCAACGGCACTTCTACTTGGGATCTGGGGTGGCGAGCGGCGTGTTGAGGCGGCTACTAAATTCTTCCTCTATACATTTGCTGGCTCGATCTTCATGTTGTTGTCGATCATTGCACTCTACCTGCTGCATGGCCAATCAACAGGTGTGTTTACCTTCGATTATGCAACTATTCTTGCAGCGATCAATGGTGGCGTATTCCGTATCGATCCGGCAGTTGAACGCCTCCTGTTTGGTGGATTCTTTATTGCATTCGCGATCAAGATTGCGCTTTGGCCGTTTCATACCTGGATGCCATTGTTGCATGGGCAGACACCGGCGGATGGTTCGGTGGATCTGGCAGCAGTGTTGTTGAAGGTTATTGGTGGCTATGGTCTCATCCGTTTTGCATTGCCCCTGTTTTCCTCTTCGGCACTCTGGGCGGCACCTGCGATTGGCGTGCTGGCGGTAATTGGGGTGTTGTATGGGGCGTGGGTTGCGTATGGGCAGCGCGATATCAAGCAGCTTCTGGCGTATTCATCTGTCAGCCATTTGAGCCTGGTGGTGTTTGGCGTGTTTGCACTGAACGCAATCAGCGTTTCGGGCGCACTTATTCAGCTTATCAACTATGGGTTGACAACTGGCGCACTGTTTTTGGCAGTTGCGATGCTTGAAGAGCATGTTGGAACACGCCAGCCGCGCGAGATGGGCGGCCTGTGGTTGGTTATGCCAACCTTTGGTGGCTTGTTGCTTGCGATGATTCTTGCCTCAATTGGCCTTCCAGGGCTGAATGGCTTTGTTGGCGAATTTGCAGTGCTCCAAGGTGCCTGGATTTCGGCCGCACTTGGTTGGCGCTATGTGCTGGTTGTTGTGTTGGGCGTCATTCTGGCAGCTGTGTATATGTTGGCGATGTTCCGGCATTCGTTTATGGGGCCACTACGCGCACAGTATGCCGCAATTGGTGATCTGCCGCGCTCAAAACTGGTGCCACTGGCGGTGTTGTTGGTAGCAATGGTAGCAATTGGGATCTTTCCAAATCCGATCTTTAACTCTATCCAGCCATCGCTTGGGCAGTTTGCCGCCATTTTGAGTGCTACACTAACGAGTCGGTAGTGAATGCAGAGCGATGGAGCGGAAAGCGCAGAGCGCAGAGCGATAGGGCATTGAAGCCGGGTGCCAGACCGGGGTGCCCTTTGGGCCTGGTACCCCGGCGAAGCATTGAAGCGGTTCTTGGTTCTTGGTAGGCGAACACAAGGTTCGCCCGTACGATGGTTCTCTTGTTCTGCGGTTCCGCTGTTCTGCGGTTCTGTTCGGTTGGTTCTCTTGGTTCTGCGGATATAAAGCAGGTCTTTCATGACAGACATCCAAATTCCTTCAATTGATTTCGCGGTTGTGCTGCAGTTGATGATTGTAGCAGGCTGGGCAACGGTACTGTTGCTCTTGGATCTGCTGATCCCGGCGCAACAAAAACGTATCACCGCCTATCTGGCAGCGGCCGGGTTAGTAGCGTCTGCGGTTGCAGGGTTCTTTCTGTGGAATAGCAATGCGACGACATTTGGTGGCATGATTACGCTCGACAACTATGCCATTACACTGAACATCATCTTTGCGGTGATTGGTGTGATTGGAATCATGCTTGCTGTCGAATACTTGCCACGCCATGGCATTGAGCGTAGCGAATTCTACCCGCTGATTCTGCTAGCAACTACCGGAATGATGCTGCTTGGCCAGGGCATGGATTTAATCGTTCTATTCCTTGGCTTGGAAATGCTTTCGATTGTGCTGTATATTCTGGTGGGTTTTGCCTACCCGAAGCTCAGTTCCGAAGAAGCAGCCCTGAAATACCTGCTGATTGGAGCTTTTGCAGCTGGATTTCTGGTATTTGGGATTGCATTACTGTATGGAGCAACCGGATCTTCGAGCTTAACCGCGATCGCCTCCGCGCTCAAACGCCAGACGCTTGTTGCCGAAAGTTATACCTTCCTGCTAGCAGGTGCTGCATTAGTGACGGTTGGTTTTGGCTACAAAATCTCAATGGCGCCCTTTCATATGTGGACGCCGGATGTCTATGAGGGTGCCCCAACGCCAGTAACAGCCTTTATGTCGGTTGGCGCGAAAGTTGCTGGTTTTGCTGCGCTGACACGCTTCCTGATTGTGGCGCTGCCGCTTCAAGCACCGATTTGGGTGCCAATTATTGCTGCATTGGCAGTTGTAACGATGCTGGTTGGCAATGTTTCGGCAATTGCGCAAACCAATGTCAAGCGCATGCTGGCCTATTCAAGTATTGGCCATGCCGGGTATATGTTGCTTGGTACCATAGCTGCTGGAGCTGGAGCATTTAGCGCATCCACGCTTGGGAGTCGCGGTATTGAGGCATTACTGTTTTACATGATTTCGTATGCACTAACAAATCTGGGTGCGTTTGCGGTATTGATAGCGCTGGAACAACGTGGTGAAGCGGCCTGGGATCTGGCGGATCTGGCTGGATTATGGCACCGCCATCCATGGCTGGCCAGTGCCTTGGCACTCTGTATGCTCTCCTTAGCTGGGGTGCCGCTTACCGCTGGATTCTTTGGTAAACTGTATGTGTTTACTGCCGCGTGGGAAGCTGGCCAAACAACGGTCGTTGTCATTGGGGTTGTGGCTTCGGTGATTGCTGCGTTCTTTTACCTACGCATTATTGCCCAAATGTTTATGCAGCCATCAGCACGCGAAGTAACTGTAAGTGCAGGAATGGATTTACGTGTTGGCTTAGGGCTGGCAGTACTTGGTATACTTGTCTTTGGGCTTGTCCCAACCCCGATAATCCAACTGGTTCAACAATCTGTGCTGGCATTGGGAAGCTAACCATAGTATAGGGAGGCAAGAGACGACAGACCTGAATGCCGTCTCCTGATCTTCCTATTGAACTACTTCGTCCCCTTGAGGGTATAGACGACAACACCCTTGCCGCCAAAGTGAGAGGCATCGATCGCGCCAACCACAAGCGCTGTCGTGCCGTGCTCATATCCAAGGAGAAGCATCTGATCATTGCCGGTGTTTGTCAACTTATTGACGGTAATCCACCCCTTCGCTGTCAGGCTATTGTAATGAGTCTGGATATCTGCCAATGTGCCTGGAGTGGTATACAGATTTTCTTCAATCGTCTCTGGTTTGACAGCATCAGCCTTCAGTTGCTCATTGGCAACTCGTTTCCATTCGGTTACAACATCATTGATCTGCTTAATTTCAACGCTCTCGACTTTGGTCGCTTGCGTTGGTGGGTCAACGTTTGTGTCACCACTCGCGCCACATGCGCTGAGCGTGAATACGAGAATCGACAAAGCCAGCAGCACACGCCGCATGATAAAGCCCTTTCCATAGTAACAATTAATCCAGGTAGAACGCATGACATCGCGCGGTAGTGTACCACACAACGTTCAGATTCGGATTGTAACCGATGGTGCCTGTCGCGGCAACCCAGGGCCGGGCGGTTGGGCCGCGCTCATTGTTCGTAGCGGGAATGCCGAGGAAATCGGTGGCCATGTGGCACATACCACGAATAACCGTATGGAACTTATGGCAGCCGTCGAAGGCTTACGCCGTGTTCCACCAAATGCACAAGTACAAATCAGTACGGATAGCACCTACCTGATTGATGGGGCAACCCAATGGCTCCATGCCTGGAAGCGCCGCAAATGGCTTACGCTCGATGAGCAGCCAGTTCAACATCAAGATCTGTGGCAAGAACTAGAACAGCTTGCGGGTCGGCGGGTGCAATGGAACCATGTTCGCGGCCATACGGGTGACCCAGAGAATGAGCGCGTCAATGCACTTGCGCAAGCCTTTGCCGATAACCGTTCTGCACCATTTGGCACAAAGCGGCCAGCTGGAATACTGCCAGATGGCCAGCCACGCTATCTTAGCCTTGTCGCTGGTCGTTTGATGCGGCACACAACCTGGGAGGAGTGTAAAGTACGTGTGCATGGGGTCTCTGCGACAAAATACAAGAAGTGTTCGTCATATGCGGAAGAGCTGACAACCATCCAGGGATGGGGATTGTCGGCAGCAGATTTAGAAGCGCTGGGCAATAACATTTGAAAATACCCAGTGGATAGCGCAAACCAAACCACTATGAAGATCGTACCTACAATAGCGACAGATTTGCCGCGTTGTATCCGTATGCTATCGAGAGGAACCGCTGCTACATGGAATCAACTACCGTTCGCAGGATCACCATCGTTCTGATCGCCAATACCCTCCTGCGCATTGCATCATCTTCAGGTGGGGCGCTGATAGCATTCTATTTGGCAGCAACTCATCAAGGGGTAGCTGGTGCTGAATATGCCGCTGCCATGATCGGGGCACTTGGCGTCGTGCTCAACGTAGCTGAGCTGATTGGCGCGCTACCAGTTGGTGTGGCAACCGATCGCTTTTCCGCTCGCAGCGTGTTAATTGCAGGCGCACTCATTGGCGGTGTCGCAACCATGATGTATGGTGTAAGCCAAGCTGTGGCGGTGTTCTTTGTAGCTCGTGCGATTCAGGGTGTGGTGGCTGTTGTTGGTGGGCCGCCACTATTGGCACTCATTACTGAGGCAACCGTTTCAAGTCCACAGGCGCGCAATCGGGTTGTTGGCTTCTATGAGCTCTCGCTCCTTTCTGGGGTTGCATTAGGCGGCCTGGTAGGCGGGGTATTGTGGCAGTTTTTTGCGGTTGGTTCGTTCTTCGCATTGGGAATATTGTATGGCATCATTGCGGTGCTCTTCTGGTGGGGAGCACAAATGCCAGGTAAGCTCCAACGAGAAAGCCCGATGGAATCCCTACGCCATGCCTTGCGGAATCCGACTCTGATCAAACTAGCTCCTGCATGGTTAGCACTGAATGCAATTATTGGGCTGTGGCTTACAAATGTTATCTTCCAATTGAGTCGCTCTCCTGTCCCAGGGCAAGTGCTTGTTGGACGTTTTGACTCTCAGCAGGTTGGGCTGATTTTGCTGGTGTACTCGATCGTTTTTGCAGGTGGTATCCTGGCATGGACATTCCTGCTTGGGCGGATTACCCGTGTGGCGACCATGCGCTACTCATTAATTGGGTTACTTGGCACAACGATACTGCTCTATGTGCTGAATGCTTTTGCTTGGCCACCAG
>JANLSE010000569.1:0-7917 GCA_031362265.1 Roseiflexaceae bacterium | reverse complement strand
TTCAAGGTATGTACCAATCGCTGCCATAACTTCGTGCGAAGCAGTAAGGGGTGATTGTCAGTCATCCTATGGTGTCCAACCTTCGGGTTGAGGTGCAAGCCGCCGGATTTCAATCCTTGCGGTAAACTGACACCAGCCCTTTCTTTGAGCCCATGTATGGGCAATACTGAACCAACCTGGCTGCAATAAGCTACAGCCGGGAATATGTTGGGAACACGAAACCATGCCACCTGATATATGGTCAGATCATCGATAGTGTGTTGTGTATGAGGAATGTGATCTTACTCGCGTGGCTGCAACAGCTGGCGTGCCGAAGGTTATTCGCTGGTGTTAGCCTGGCGGGCTTTGAACAGTATCTTGGTGCAAATTAAGATCCTCCAAGATGTGCAGACATTCGAGCCGGTAAAACACACCATAATCCTGAAATGCACCACGCAAATGGCCAAGCAAATCGAGCAGCACCATGCCATGCAATTTCGTCCAGGCAGCGATCCCCGCCAGCCAGACAACCTGATCGATCGGCGGGTTTGCATCACTCAGCGGTGCGCAAATCAGTGGCACTTCCGTATAGTACCCAGCATGCCTTGGCCGATGGCCAGCCAGATAGGCCGCCTGCATGGTGCCAAGAAACACAGCATACACACGTTGGGCGGCACTCATGGCCTGCTCTAAAGGCAGATCATAGCCAGGAATGGGGTTGCCATACACGAGCAGAAAATCGGTTGGGTGGCTCAGTGCCCATGCCCGATACGCCAGCGATGTGTCGAATAGCCGCCGCGCGTAGGCCTGTGGTGGGTGCGCCTCCGCTACTTTATTCAGTGCATCCGCAAGTGCATTGTAGGTATCGATGATCAGCGCAGTAATCAGCTCATCACGACTGCCATAGTAACGATAGAGTGCCGGTGCTGTCAGATCCATTGCGCGTGCAATGCCGTTTAGCGAGATAGCAGCTGTGCCACCCTCCTCCATCTGCTGCCGCGCCAACAGCTTGATCTCATCACGCGTAATTGCTCGCATCCGCTCACGGCGTGTTGTTCCTGCCATGCTGCCCTACTTAGCTGAAGATCAGTAACACTGCTTCCCATTTATTATACCTATTAACATTATTACATGGTACTTACGATTTGTCAAGAGCCAAACGCATGTTGATTGACACAGCGCATATCGATTGCGATAATTCGCATTGAGGTAGGGAGCGTTCAATCCAGGAAGCGAGACACGCACATATGGCTACTCTACAGCGCGTTGAGGTCGTTGCATACGACCCAGCATGGCCGATCTTGTTCGCCCAGCTCTACGCTGATCTCTGGCCGTTGGTTGCGGATGTCGCATTGAGCATTGAGCATGTAGGCAGCACATCGGTTCCTGGGCTAGCAGCAAAACCAGTAATCGATATGAGCATTATCGTGCCTTCTGAGCGCGAGATCGCGGTCGTAATTGCACGCTTAGCCACGCGTGGGTATCGGCATCTCGGCAATATGGGAATCGAAGGCCGCGAAGCATTTGAGCGCCCGATCGATTCGCCGCGCCATAGCCTGTATCTCTGCCCACAGGGCAGCTTGGGAATACAGAATCATCTGGCAGTACGCGATTATCTGCGTGCACATCCGGACATGGCTCAGACATATGGTGCCCTTAAACAAGAGCTCGCCAAGCGTTTTCCCTATGAGATTGATCGCTATGTGGAGGGGAAGACCGATCTGATTCTCAAGATCCTGAGCGCCCAATCGTTAGAACCAGAGCAATTAGCCAACATCGAACGCGCCAATCGACACATTCCAGAGCACAGCTAATTCAAGACAACGCCGGCCATATTGTGGAGGCCATAGCCATTGGCAGGGAACGCATGCACTGGGGAAGTGCCAGCGTATCCGTCGGTTTTTAGATTCTGCCAAGGGAATTCGCCTTGCCAGGTATTGGCATTATCGTAACGCGCACCTTGTGCTGCTAAGCGATCCAAATGAGGCGTATGGGCATATTCTGCACCCGGCCAAGTACCGGTGTAACACCCAAGATATGGGCTGATATCGTGGGTTGTAATCCAGAGCATATTTGGGCGGCTATGCGTGGTCTCGGTCATGGCGGTATCCTTCAGAAATGAGACCTTGAGAAAACGAACAGAGTGTATATGTTAGAGTGCTGTACTGTATCTAATGATCAGGCAGTTCATAGCCAACTAATCTCGCCGCCTCAACCGAGTCAAAACAATCTGCCGACAGTATAATACGATTATAGAACGCTGCGGTTTGTACATAATAGAACCCAGTATCACGATCACCCTTGACCTGACCCTCACTACATGGAAACCAGGGCGGATCTACTTCTTGACCAGGCCCTTCGCCAAAGAATACCGGATTAGCATCTGTACCACCCCGAAACCCTGTTCCTGCTGGGCGCGCAGTTAGGGTTGGGAATGGTGTAGCGCTTGGGCGAGGCCGCGCTGGATCAAAGGTCGCAGGTGGAACCACCCCAATGCGCGGCCCGATTGGTATGACCATGGAACCGATGATGGTCACACCAATCAGGAGTGCCATACATGTTATGACGATACGCCATAGCGGCCAGCGCTGTCGTTTCTTATTGTCATGGTTAGCCATACGATTTCCAACCAAGCAACTCAAGCATTACACACTTTTCCGTTCTAGATCACGAGCCAAAAGCCAGGGCAGTAACATATAACGATCAAGGGCCAACGCCAGAAGACCACCCAACAGATACATCACCAGATCGGAAAGACTCGCCGTATTCCCAACAACAATATACAGAATACTCCCTGGCTTGAGGCCGATCAGATCGGCTATATGGATATATTGGAGCGCCTCGGCAAGCACACCAGCGGCAATGGCAATCGCAGTTGCCTGGATTGGAGCAAGATTGAATGCCGCGCGCAATAAACAATATATCAGGATGATAACAAAAATATCGCCAACACTACCGCGAACAAATGCACTACCAATTGCCCCAGTACCAATAGCGATTTCGAGTGCTAACACAAGAACAAACCCAACAGCATAGAAGATCCGAAAAGACATGCATACCTCATACCAAGCTGCGTCCAAACAGATAGCTTCACCACAGAGACACAGAGACACAGAAGCACGTATAATCGATACGGCGCTATAATACCAAATACAGTTGGCATCGCAGGAACCGTGCCGGTTTAATACATCGCGATGTTCAGACGCCAGCCCACTTACAAAGAGGAGCATACTACTATGGATGTACTTATTATTGGCGGTACCGGAACAATCAGCCGTGCAATTGTGCAAGCGCTGCTCCAGCATGGCCATACGGTCACACTCTATAACCGCGGCCTACGTAGCGATCCTCCACCTAGTGCAGTACAAGTTATCCATGGTGATCGGCGTGAGCGCGCAACCTTCGAGGCAACGTTGCAACAAAAGCGTTTCGATGCTGTCATCGATATGATCTCCTACACAAGCGAAGATGCCGCATCTGCGATTCGCGCATTACAGGGCCGGATTGGTCACTTCCTGCATGTCTCCACTGTAATGACTTATGGCCCACCATTCCATGGATTGTTTCAGGATGAGACAGCCCCGCTCAATGGGCGCAATGATGGTGGTTATGGAGCCAACAAAGTTGCGGCAGATGAGCTGCTCCTGCGTGCGTATGCCGAGCAGAAGTTCCCGGTAACGATTATCAAACCCTCATTCACCTATGGGCCTGGGCACCCGCTCTGGCGCCAGGTAGATTGGCGCACCGATTGGATTGATCGATTACGCAAAGGGCGACCAATATTAGTAGCAGGGGATGGGCTGAATTTCTTCCAGTTCTTACCTGCCCCAGATGCGGCGGAAGCCTTTGCGGGGCTGCTTGGTAACCCTAACACATATGGCAAAATCATCAACCTCGTAAACCCTCAGCCAATCACCTGGGTTGAATGGCATCAAGCTGCTGCTGCTGCATTGGGCACCACTGCTACACTGGTAGGCGCGCCAACCGAACTCCTGATCGCGATCAATCCAGAGCGTTATAGTGGGCTGCGCGCCAATTTTGCTCACACACAAGTATTCCGTAATACCATCCTTGAACAACTCCTTCCAGATTGGAGGCCAACCACCGACCGGCATGCGCATATTCAGGCCACAATCGAATGGATGGATCGCAACAATCGCATTGAGAATGCTGATACTGATACCCTGGAGGATATCATTATTGCTGCACTACGTGATGTACCAGCTCAATTACATGCGACCAAATAGCTTATTGGCACACAGCTAATGCTCAATCGTGGGCTATATAGTAGTGAAATCAGGATCCCAGCATACCGCTTGCAATTGAGTGTCACAATCTACCGTTGGATGAAATATGAATCATACACTTGACAAACACCCTATGTTATACTTAATCTCATCGATCATAGGTTCAGATGGTAAAGGCAGCAATTCGCCATAACCACCATGGATCTCGATATTGATCGCACCTATTCGTCGCTGTACTGCAAGGTACAGGCTTAACAAGGTTACTATATGGCTTGCTTGAGCCCAAGCCGTACTTGAAAAGCAGTTGGTGCACAATATGAGTGTTGAGGCTATGGGTATCAATGAGCAAGACATCCAAGCACTGAATGCGCGCGCTTGGGAACTTCGCTATGATGACGTTCCTGAAGCAATGTCGCTGGCCCTGCAAGCAATATCGTTTGCAGGGCCTATTGATCATCCGTACTCACGGCGCGAGCTCGCGCAAAGCCTCTGCACACTGAGCCAATGTCAAGAACGCAGTGCTGCGTATGACAAAGCAATTGAATACGCGCTAAGTGCGCTTGCTCAGTATCAGATTCTAAGCGATGAATCCGGCGCAGCAACTGCCCGCTACCTGCTTGCCAGTTCGTGTTGGAGCATTGGCGATTATTCCAAGGCGTTGATCCATGCACATGAAAGTGTCGAGCTTGCCGAGCGATCTGCGAACAGACTCGCTCAGGCCAAGGCTCTCAATATTGTTGGGCTCGTCTACCAATCAACCAATAATACCCACGAGGCGCTCCACTACTTCAAGGCAAGCGAGCAGGTAAGCCAACAGATTGGCGATCTGCGTAGTCAATCAGATGCACTGTATAACTGTGCTGAGGTTGCGCTAGAATTTGGAGAATACGATGAAGCTCTCACACTAGCCAAACAGAGCTTAGAGTTACACCATATTATTCCATATAACGTCGATCGTAGCATTGTCCTTTCACTGATTGGCAGAATCTATATTGCACAAGGCCAGTTTGAGGAAGCGCATGAGTCCCTCACAGAAGGGTTAGCACTCTCAGAGACATATACAAATACCTACGGTCGGCTGCTCTGCCTGATTGAACTTGCAAATGTGGCCAAGCATTCAGGCGATAACCGTAGTGCACAACAAACATTTCTGCTGGCACTTGATTTGGCAGCTCAAATTGGTGCGAAAGATGAATGCCGTGAATGCCATCACAAACTGGCCGAGCTATGTGAACATAGCGGCGATTTTAAGCTGGCGCTCGATCATTATCGGCAGTTTCAGTTACTCACCGAAGAATTGCGTGTCAATACCACAATGCATCAGCATAAGAACCTGGAATTGATGCATCAGGTAGAGCGCACCCGCCAGGAGCGCGAGTTCTACCGGCAGAAACATGCCGAGCTTGCGGTTGAGATCAAAGAGCGTGTGCGTGTAGAACAGCAATTGCGCCAGCGCATCGCCGAGATATCGATGATTCATCGTGTTACCGAATTGGTCATTCACCAAACTGACCTGGCCACAATGCTTGACCAGGTTTCGCTAGAGCTGGTGGAAATTGTGAATGTGCGTGGAGTTATGATCGCCCTCATTAATCCGCAAGAGCGAACATTCTCAATTGTAGCAGCCAATGATCGTGATCCTGCTGCCAGGAGTATTCGTAATCTGTCGCTTCCGATTATGACCGTACCGATTGCTGAGTGGTTACTGGCAACCGGAGAGGTATGTTCGATTACGAGTACAGAAGCACTTGATACATTAGGCCCGCTTGGCGAGCGTTTCGTGGAGGCAAACCTCCAGAATATCCATATCATCCCATTACTTATGCGCGGCGAGGTGATTGGTGCATTGGTTATCACAATGGACAAACAAACAATGCCAATGCCCGCATTGAATCTACAAGTGCTGATTCCAATTGCAGGCCAGATTGCTGCTGCCATTGAACATACGCGCCTGTTTGAAGTGGCTCAACGCGCCCTGGCAGCAGCCGAAGTAGCATCGCTTGCCAAAAGCCGATTTCTGGCAACTATGAGCCACGAAATTCGCACACCACTTGCAGGCATACTTGGGTATGCACAGCTCCTGCAGCTTGATACAACCATTCAGCCAGAGCATCGTGAGCAGATTGATTCTATAGAACGCGCCGGGCAACACCTCCTGTTGCTCCTTAATGATGTTCTTGATCTAGCCCGGATCGAGGCGGATAAACTTGAATTTGAGGAACATGCAGTCCATCTGTTAGGGCTCTTGCACGAAAGCGTTGCCATATTCGCGATGGAGGCTCAGCAAAAAGGTTTAGCATTGCAGCTTGTGGTCGACGATAATCTGTCTTTCCAACTCCCAGAATATGTGCGCTTGGATGCCCGTAGATTGCGCCAAGTGCTCATGAACCTGCTTGGAAATGCCATCAAATTTACCGACGCTGGTAGTGTAACGTGTTGGTTAGGCCCATCGCCACACGATCTTGATCACAGTGAACGGCAATCTGGCACATCCAGCGTTCGCTTTGTGATTCGCGATACTGGTATTGGCATTGACAAAGCCGATATCGAGCTGATCATGACCCCTTTTCACCAAAGTGGTGAGGAGAGTCGTAGAAGAAGCGGTACAGGGCTTGGGCTCGCTATCTGCTCAGAACTGCTACACCGTATGGGCAGTAAACTCTGTGTCAAGAGTACCCTTCAGATTGGCAGTGAGTTCTGGTTTGATCTCACACTGACCAATGCCAACATCGATATAGATGAATTCGACTGATCAATTACACTCTGCGACTGCAGGATTTGTGGTATCAGGCATCCGTGATCAATTCACCCTGTGCTTCGATATCGGCGACGAATCCGCCCCAGCCGGTATCGGCAAGTGCCACAGTTGGAAACGATATGGTGATCAGCCGCACGGGCGTGTTGCTGCGAATCGTGTAGCCATGCTCGATCCCCTGCGGCAGATAGATAAAACCACCGGTTGAAACCTCAAAAACCTCACCACCACAGCGAAATGTCAGCTCACCTGTAAGAACATAAAAGATTTCGTCTTCCGTGGGATGCGTGTGATCGGGTGGTTCCTCCCCTTTCACCGTCGTATATTCCACAACCGCTGCGCCACGGCCCGGTGACAATTCGCCAGCCTTCACAGTAAAGTCGATACCATACCGATACGTCTGCCCGGCTCCAGATTTCAGTGCATATGGGCGCATATCCCCACCTTCCTCAAATATCACAATCTACGCAGATAATAGCACAATTGTATCACAGGCCGAATGAATCATAGCACAAATACTACGTCCGATTGGCTGCACACGCTGTAACCACGCATTGCGCCGCGAGAGTGCTACGTGTATACTGCGGAATCACACAACAGCAATACATCGAGTCCAATATCCTGGAATTATTAATAGGAAGTAGCAACCCATGTCGAGCGAGAATAAGTGGCACGCCCGTAACCTTGAGATCATCACAACCTTTCGCGCCAATCATGGCATGAAGGATCATGTTCTGCTAACAACCGTCGGAGCCAAGAGTGGCATCGAGCGAACAATCCCGCTCATTTATACTACTGATGGCGACCATGTGATCATTATTGCGTCCAAGGGCGGCTCACCAACCCATCCAGATTGGTATCACAACCTGGTTGCCAACCCGATTGTCACACTTGAGCTAGGCAGTGAGCGGTTCCCTGCACGCGCCATCCTTGCCG
>JANLSE010000549.1:0-6766 GCA_031362265.1 Roseiflexaceae bacterium | reverse complement strand
CAGTAGATTTGCATACGAGATACCACCAGTGGCAGCAGCATTGACACTGAATCCTAGTTCTTTGGCGCAATCCCCTGCCAGATCGGCTAGTGCGGCAATCTCAGGCGTTTTTGCCATCGGGCCTACGCGGAAATCACCACTCAGTGTCGCTGTCACATCCCGAACAGTATGCTGCGCGGCAATTGTCTGGATCGCAGCGGTTACAGCCACGACATCAGCAGGATCAACAACCCGTGCATCGATCTCTGCGCGTGCATAATCGGGTACTGCATTTGGTACACTCCCGCCATGCAATACCCCCACGTTCACAGTAACCCCCGGATGCATGCCGTTTAACGCTTGCAGAGCAACAATTTTATGGGCCATTTCAAGAATCGCATGCGCGCCTTTCTCCGGTTCAACACCAGCATGTGCTGCGCGGCCATGTGTCTCCAGTACAAACAAGCCGCCGCCCTTACGAGCCGCAACAATATCACCGTTCTCGCGGCCAGCCTCCAATACGAATGCTATATCATGCGTTGGAGCCAATTCACGCAGCAATTCTAGCGATACACGCATGTCGGTTTCTTCATCACTACCACATACCATTGTCACCGTGCCGATAGAAATTAGTAACCCCAGATCCTGGAGCGCAGCCATTGCATACAGCGCGCTCAATAAGCCACTTTTATTGTCACACGATCCTGGCCCAATGAGCTTACCATCTTGTTCACGAAGCGGCCGCTCGGCAGCGATACCAATGGGATATACCGTATCAAGATGCGCTACCAGCATCACACGGAGTTTGCCTGAGCCCTGGATACGCGTGACAATACTCTCGCCTACCAAAGAATCAGCGTATGTCTGTGTAGGCCACCCGCGCGCCTCAGCCCAACGCCGCACCCACGCTGCCGCAACATCCACACCAGACTTCGAGCTGGTTGGGCATTCGATCGCGCACAACTGCCGGAGTTCCTCCCGATAGGTAGCCAAACGCTCTTCCAAGTATACACAGATCAGGTGTGTACTGTCTTCACTCACAATACTCCTCCAGACATGAATCCTTTACAGCTATCTTCAGCATATTGCAGCCTCTTGACAGCTCCTTGAACAAAGCGTAAGATAACAAAATACGGCAACAAGGCACAAGCTACATGTGTGGCTTGCGTTTTTGGCGTTTATAACTAAATCTTAACTCAATGCTAATGGAATGGTTATATTTTATTAAGCATTATGACATATAGTATAACACGGCACATGCAAGTATTTGCCAAGTATGATATACTATACGAACATTTGTTCGTCGGAGTTGAGATTTCGAAAGCATGAACGGTGCGGTATCGCATAGCCAGTTTGGTATGGATTTTCCTTCTGTGTGGCTGCAGCCAACCACAGCCGCTTTCGTTATCCCCGCGATCCACCAGTACAAGTCCATTTGGGCGCACCCCACCTCAACCAACCGAACGATCGGTGGGTATCAGCGGCGACACACCGAGCACGATTGCCACCACAACCAGTCCATTTGTACCAACGTCGTCGATACCAGAGGAACCAACAGCGCTGCCTTCAGTGACACCACTACCAACAATACAACCCAGCCCAACCCCTGCAGTAGTGATTATTCCAGCAACAGTTGGGCCGACGGGGTACGAACAACGCTGGCGGTCGCAGCAACAGCAACGCATGGTGTTCACACCGCCGCAACTTTACGAGGCACGAACACAAGCCATGCTGCTTTGGTTCGACCCAGCAACCAATCAAGTGGTCGAAATCGGCACACTCCAGGGTGTATTTCCAGCACAAGCCCAGTTTACATTTCTACCAACTCAGGCACCGGCACTCGAGGTTCCGTATCGAATCAATGGCGATTTTGGGTTGACCTCGATTTCCGATGCCTTACAAGAGCGCATGCATGCCGCTGGTTACGCGCAAAGCGTCGAGGCATTTATTGTGCTCTCAGATACAATTGTTCCCAAACAATAAGGCCAACGCTCAACCGTTGGAAGGAGCCTATGTGAGCAGCCGTTACTTTGATATGCGTGGACAGCGCCGTCGCGCGAGTACATTCCAAATCACATCAAAAGCCCTTCTTGCGTTGCTCGCTGTAGTCGCAATGGGCGGTTCTGCTGCATATTGGTGGGGCGTCCAATCTGCTCTGACAGATAACCGGATTGTTGCCATGGCCTATACTGCCATTCTGGTCTTGGCGCCACCAAGCCTTGTATCATTCCTTATTCCTTGGTCGCCCGCTGGTATGTTGTTGCAAAAAGTAAACATGCGTACGATTGGCTATTCCGTTGTAATCGGATGTGCCCTGTATCTGTTGTACTATAGTTACCATATCCAAACCTCTTGGTGGGCTGCGCAACCGGTCGTTCAGGATGCCAATTTGGTCAGCCAACAAATGCTGATTGGGCTGATCGGGTTCATCATTATTCCAGCACTCCTTTGGACACCTGTTTCATCGGATGAACTTGTAGAGCAAGTTCGGCAGGCACACCTTGTCAAGCGTTATGAACTGCAGACACAGGCAGATATTGCGATATTGCGGGCAACATTGCTGCGTGCACAGCAACTCGCATTAAAGGGTTTTGCGAATCTGACAATCCAGGAGCGTCAGGAGCTTGCTGGTGCAATGAATGGCCTCATGTCGAGCTTGGATCGTACATTGCGCGAGGTAGGTGATACTGTCAAAACCGTCAGCGGTGTGGCGATGCCCTTTGATGATATGTTAGATGATAATGCCGATATTCGTGGTGTGCTCGATTATATTAGCGATAGCCTAGTGAGTACACGCTTCACCGATGATGAGGCTGAAGAATATGATGAAACCGAATTACAGCCACGTGAAGCAGCCTTGCAGACGCAGCTATTATCGGCGCCTGCGCGCGATACTCGCCGGCTGCGCGATGAGGCAGATGAGTATCAGGATTTTGAGCGTCCCGCACGCCACTCCAAGCGAGCTGAAGCAGACTATGAAGATTACGATCAGCAATTAGGCGCACTTGAGCGTAATCCACGCGGCACACGCCCACAGGCAGCCCGTGAGCCCGAACAGCGCGATACGCAACGCTCGCGGGTCGCTCGTCGGCGCCGCCCATGATTGATACTGTTTGTGTTGGTGGGAGCGCTTCGTCTAGGTTATACTCCCACTAACCAACTACAGCTTACAATAACACCAGGTCTGGCAATCATACTGCCAATAACCTGGTGATTTTGTGTCAAAGAGAGTAATATACGTAATGACAGCCAGAATTGGTATTCTTGGTGGTACATTTGACCCTATTCATTATGGGCATCTTGCAATTGCCGAAGAAGCGCGCACTATGCTTCGGCTTGAGCAGGTTATCTTCATACCAGCTAGATACCAACCCCTCAAAAATGGGAACCATGCCGCCAGCCCAGAGCAACGCCTAACAATGGTACGCTTGGCCTGCGCGAGTAACCCAGCATTTGAGGTTTCCGCGATCGAGATTGAACGCCCTGGCCCTTCGTACACAATAACGACACTAGAGGCATTGGCTGCGCAAAGCACAGCAGAAATGACATTGATTATTGGCATCGATGCACTTGTCAATTTTGATCAATGGCACGCTCCAGAACAAATTATTGCGCGCGCGCAAATTGCTGGCATCGCTCGGCCTGGTATTAATACAGACCTTACACGGATTTTGACGATGTTCCCACAACTAGGCGCGCGCCTCACACAGATTGCTGGGCCGAAATTGGAGATTTCTAGTAGCGAGATTCGCCAACGCATTGCAACTGGCCGCCCAATTCGCTACCTGACGCCCGATCCAGTTGTCGATTTCATTGCTAAACAAGGGTTATACGGCTTATGAGTGCGATGCAACGCCTACAAACCGTGGCCGAACAATGGGGTATTCCACTTAGTCAACACCAGTTGCTCCAATTCGAACAGTATATCGATGAACTGCAAGCAGCCAATGAGTTGCATAATCTGACCGCAATAAGTGACGTGAAGGGTATTATTGAGCGCCATTTCCTCGATTCGCTGCGTTGCGCATTGAGTTGGGGATCTCCCCCGGAACGGGTTGCGGATATCGGTAGTGGTGCTGGATTTCCAGGGGTACCATTGAACATTCTGCACCCCACGATGCAACTGACGTTAGTTGAGAGTATTGCTAAGAAAGCAGCTTTTCTTGAGATGCTTACGACGCGCCTGGGGCTTACGGATGTGCAAGTACTTACCTCACGTGCAGAAGTGGTTGGACACGATTCACAGCAGCGCGAACGTTATGACCTCGTAACCGCCCGTGCTGTTGCAGATTTGCGTGTTTTGGCCGAATACTGCCTGCCACTTGTTAAGATTGGTGGGCGCTTTCTGGCTCCTAAAGGCGCGAATATTGACACGGAAGTGGCAACTGCCCACCATGCCATAACGGAATTGGGCGGGCGTATAATGGCGATTGAGCGTGTCGAATTGCCAGAATTGTCGCCACGAACGATTGTGGTGGTGGAAAAGATCAATTCAACCCCAGATCGCTACCCACGCCGCGCTGGCCTCCCAACCAAAAAACCACTCTAGAGCGAAATCTGAAACATTCCGCAACATAATCGCGTATCTATCCATGGCCGCACTATGATGGCCTGTGCTAGAATACAGAGAAGCTCTGTGTAGCAGCGATATAAGGAGGAAGGTACAATGGCAATTTTTGGTCGCATCCGTGATATCCTAAGCGCAAACATCAATTCAATGCTCGACAGTGCGGAAGATCCCGAGAAGATGGCTGATGAATACATTCGCCAGTTATCGACCGAAGAGTACGAGGTTAAAACCAACGTTGCTTCTGCAATGGCCGATGCCACCCGCCTCAATCGTTCAGAGGCTCAGTACATGGCCGAAACTGAAAGTTGGGATACGAAAGCCGCTGCTGCACTCCGCGCTGGTGATGAGGCCCTTGCTAAAGCTGCCCTGGGTCGTAAAGTAACCTCAAATAAGCTCTATCAGGAATACAAAACCCAGTCAGACGCGCAGGAGCAGCAGGTCGAAGCGCTACAAAATGCACTGGTACAGCTACAAACCCGGATCGCGGAAACACGCGCCAAACGAGACTTGATTGTAGCCAAGAAGAATCGTGCCGCCACTCAGGAGGCCATTCAGCGCACTGTACGCGGCATCAATAGTAGCACTTCTGCAAGTGACAAGCTGGACCAATTGGAACAGAAAGTCGATGAGCGGCTCGATAAGGCTGAGGCGATAACAAAGCTCGAAGGGGATACCCTCGATAGCAAGTTCCGCGATCTCGAGAAAGAGAGCGAAGTCGATGCGGAACTCGCAGAACTGAAGCGTAAGATGGGGCAAAGCTAACATCCAGTAGCAACCCATTAACAGGCCGCAAATGCGCAGAAGTCATCTTCTTGCAGCTTTGCGGCCTGTGTATTTGTAGCAGCAATCTGCCAATATCATTTTGCTCGTATACGATTATTCTTAGGATTATGCTCAAGCTCAACCAGGCCAAGCGCTTCCATGAGTGGTGGAATATACACACCGAAACGGCCACGTAGCCCCTTCTTGAGGCCATACCACCCACCGACAGGATTATCTGCAGAACGGCCCCAGGCTTCAACAGTTCCCGCTACGGCCGGTTTCTGCTCATCGGCACCGCCTAATTCCACCCATCCATCAGCGGCCTTTAGCATGGCGTGCAAATCGTCGATACAGCGTGCATCATAGAGCAGAACCGTCTTCCCCACCGTACACACCAGCACCTGCATGCCATCCCGCTCATCCACATGCATCGTGTATTCGGATGTACCAGGCGCAGTCGCCAACATCCATGGATGATCCTTCGTTCGGTCAAGTAATGCCATTGCTCTCTCACTTCCATACTTATCAGAATAGTTCACGAAACGCGCAATCATTGCGATGAACTGAAGCATTCACATTACTGCACTTCATCCGCTGCCATCCAGAAACCTTGATAGGCAGCAAGCACTGTGTTCCATGCGTGGTCAAAGATCGTGCTGGTGTGTGTCCAGCGCTCACCAATCAACTCGGAGCGATAGTGGCCTACCTCAATGCGGGTATTGCCGCTACCAATATCAACAAACTGTACTTGAACCAGAGTTGGCTGTTCAGCGCTACTGCCAAGATACCATTGATAGACAAGTGAGTGTGGTGGGTTCCAGGAAATAACCTGCCCCCATGCATATTCCAAACCATCAGACGTACGCTCATAGAAGCGGCCACCAACGTATGGCTCGATCACAACTACTGTCTCGGTTTGACCACTGATTGAATGCTGTTTTGGCCACCACATGTCGACCGAAAACGCCCATGTGCGAAAAGCCACATCCAGGCTACAAGCAACAACAATCGTTTTGCGAATCATATCTGGCGACCGATTGCTACTCATGCGAGGTTTCGCTCCTGATCCTCAGCGACACGCTTAAAATTCGCGAGTGCATCATCCCAGAACCCCTCAATATAGGCATGCGCCAGATCAAAGCCAATTGCCCGCAGCCGGAAAATATTGCGCGTACCACTGGGAACATGCTCAACAAGGCCAGCATGTTCAAGAAGACGTAAATGCTTTGAAATTGCTGGACGGCTTATTGGAAAATGGGCCGCAATGTCACCCACCGGTAATGCGTTCCCCTTCAACAGCACCAATATGTCACGGCGAGTCTGATGCCCTAACGCATCCATGATGTGATCTGCATATACTTGTTTGGTAATCATAGAGTTACTGTAACATGTAGGTTACTAATCTGTCAAGAATGTGAACTGCCCTCACAGGGCTCATGCAAAGTCCCTTTGCAT
>JANLSE010000529.1:0-1982 GCA_031362265.1 Roseiflexaceae bacterium | reverse complement strand
CCTGATCGCCGCACTATTCATCGGACAAGGCGACATCCTCGGACAAGGCAGCGCGGCAGTTCCGCTTCTTATCGTTGGATTGTTGCTGAGTTGGGCAGCCGCGCCGGGCTGGACGGAGTTGGTATTGCTAAACCCGAACGGGGTGTGAGGCATATCGGCAGCGTGCACTGAGAGGTTGTGAATAAATCTACTGCGCGTGCCGGATCGGAGTGCGGGCGGTGCGCGCTATCCTCATGTACTACCACGTACATTCCGGTAGCTGTGCTCCGGCCGAACCCCGCTGCGACCCGCTCGCTACGATTTCTTCACAACCTCTGAGGCCTTTCGACCCTACGCACCTGTTCTTTCAAATTTGGCGGGGCCTTGCTATTGGTGGGGCGGGGTTCCGACTTGCGGACTCACTGCCATCCTGTCGGCATCAGCCATCAATCAGTGGTACCTGCCCTCGGTCCCGGTACCGCTGATGGCATGCGCATTGGTGGCGATTTACACCGCGATGAGCCTGATCGCTGTCATCCTGGTGGGGACGAGCCATGCAGCCTTGGTCACCATACTCGAAGATATCTTCGTTGCAGTGGCGATACTCACGATAAGCGTTGGCTTGATTCTCCCTGGAATGATCGAGCACTCGGCGGTAGAGGTCGCAAATGCGGCGGCACGCCTAAGCCAGGGTACCGTACGCGAGTTTTCGCGTGCCATGTGCGCACTGGGGCGAGGTTCCCTGGATGAAGCACATGCCTCGGTACGCTACGAGCCAGTGGTCGTGCGCTCGCGCAGTGAACTGGGAGAGATGGCGGACTCATTTAACCTGTTACAGCGTGAAATCGCCGATGCCGCAGTCGGCCTGGACGGCGCCCGCGAAGGGCTGCGCACCGCGCGATCAGAAGTCGAGCTGTCGAATGCTGCCCTCAATCAGCGCGTGCGAGAACTCGACGACGCGTTGCTGGAGCAGAACAAAGCTGAAACCAAAGCGCGTCTGGCGAGCGTCGCAGCGGAAGACGCCAGTGCCGCCAAATCGCGCTTCCTGGCCAATATGAGCCATGAAATAAGAACCCCGATGGCGGGCATTCTCGGCATGAATGATCTGCTCAACGATACCCAACTCAGCGAACAACAGCGACAGCTCACCAGCGTGATCGGAAGCTCCGGTCAAGCCCTGCTCGGGCTCATCATCGACATGCTGGACTAATCGAAACTGAACGCGGGAAAGTTCGAACTACACGAGGAGGATTTCGATCTTCGCGCAATGCTCGACGAAGTGTCTGAAGTCTTTCAGCTACAGGTGTCGAGTAAATCGCTGCGCATGGTGCTGAATGTAGCGGATGAGGTACCTCGGCTAGTCCATGGCGACCCGATTCGCCTACGTCAAGTGTTGAACAACCTACTTGGTAACGCGCTCAAATTTACCAATTCTGGACACCTGTTACTCGAAGTTCGAGCCGCCGGTCAAACAAGCACAGTCCAGGAGCCAAACTCCATGGCCTGCCTGACCTTCCATGTGCGCGATAGCGGAGTGGGGATCGGGGCGGAGCATCTTCCCCACCTGTTTACGGCGTTTTCGCAGGTGGACGAGTCTTCAACCCGTCGCACGCGCGGCACCGGACTTGGTCTGACCATCAGCAGGGAACTGGTCGAGTTGATGGGCGGGCGCTTGCAGGTTGAAAGTGCGCCCGGCATCGGCAGCCATTTCTGGTTCGATACCACGCTAACACTCCCGGTTTCTTCCGTCGAACAGACTGCCGACAGCCCTGACACCACACCGCGTACAGTTACCGAGGCGCAGGATGTACGCGTCCTGGTTGCAGAAGACAATTCGGTAAACCAGAAAATCGTCCGCACGCTGATCCATGGCCTCGGTTGGGAGGTCCGCGTGGTTGACGACGGACGAGCCGCAGTAGCAGCAACCAGGCGTACCGCTTACCACCTTGTATTGATGGATTGCAGGAGGCCGGAGCTGGACGGATATGACGCCACCCGGATGA
>JANLSE010000508.1:0-16328 GCA_031362265.1 Roseiflexaceae bacterium | reverse complement strand
CCTGACCGGTAACCAGCGTCGGGCTGATCCGTGGGCCACAATCATCGACAGTGAAGAAATCGCGCACCGTCACAATGCCAGTATCGGAATCAACCTCAACCACCGCCACATGTGCGCCGAATGGATAGATCAGCCCCTGCGGTTTGAAGAAGCCGGTCGATTCCATACCAGGATCAATGTCATCAGGTAATGAATCGGTATAAGCCTTGCTCGCAATTTCTGTGAGTGCTAAAGAACGATCTGGCACACCCCGCACCTGGTATTTGCCACCTTCAAGAACCATATCCTCAGCGGAGGCCTCAAGTAAGTGTGCCGCGATTGCAAAGGCCTTTTTGCGCAATACTTCAACCGCTTTCACCAGTGCACTACCACCAATCGCCAAACTGCGGCTACCCATGGTGCCATTGCCCATTGGGGTATTATCGGTATCGCCCCACTTTACGACCACTTGCTCGAAATCGGCACCAAGCTGATCGGCCACAATCTGCGCGAAGGTTGTTGCAGTACCCTGACCATGTGGCGAAATGCCGGTGTAGATCGTTACCGTGCCAGATGGCTCAACGCGCACCTGTGCGCTCTCGTATGGTCCAAAACCACACATTTCAACATACACCGACATGCCGATTCCAAGTAAATGGCGATCACCCGCTGCCAAGCGGCGCTGCTGCTCGGCCCGTAGGTTCTTGTACCCGGAAATCTCTAGCGCTTTATCGAGTGCGCGTTGATACTCACCACTATCGTATTGCAGGCCGGTTGGTGTCTTATAGGGAAAGGCATCCGGTGCGATAAAATTCTTACTACGCACTACTGCTGGATCCATGCCAAGCTCAGCAGCGATTCGATCCATAAAGCGTTCAATATAGAAGGCCGCCTCTGGTCGCCCAGCACCACGATAGGCTGCTACTGGTGTCGTATTGGTAAAGACGCATGTGATCTCGGTATCGATGGCCGGGATTTTGTAGACGCCCACGCCCATCAGGCCAGTCAAATCTGGGATATCCGCAGCAACAGGGTAGGCTCCAAGATCCGCAAGGGTTCGCACACGCAGCCCAGTAATCGTCCCATCTGCCTCAACAGCTGCCTCATATTCAGCAACCTGTCCGCGGCCATGGGTTGTTGCTACCATATGCTCAACGCGTGTCTCAACCCAACGTAATGGCATACGATAGGCACGTGCCATTGCGGCCAAGGCCAGATCTTCTGGGTAGACACCAATTTTCACGCCAAAGCCGCCGCCAACATCCGGGGCGATTGCACGCACCTGATTCTCGGCCAACCCAAGCGCCTTGGCCACATCACGCCGAATCCAGTGTGCGGCCTGAGTGCTACTCCAGATCGTCAGCCCACCGGTTGTTGAATCCAGTGCCGCAGCCACTGCTCGGCCCTCCATGGAAACGCCTGCAAGACGCTGGTTCTCCATGCGCAGCTTAACAGTCTTATGCGCGCTGGCCAAGGCTGCATCCACATCTCCACGTTTAGATGTGAAGACATGATCGACATTATTCTCCATATGGTCGAACAGTCGTGGCGCATCGGGTTTAATCGCTGCGTGCATATTGGCAACCGCTGGCAAGGGCTGCCAGTCGACAACAACATCCGCGACGCCATCTGCGGCGATCTCTGGGCTGATCGCGATCACGGCTGCAACCGCTTCACCAACATGGCGCACACGGCCTACTGAGAGTGGGTAATGGCTATTCGGGCGCGTCTCTGTCTTTCCGCCGCCACTCTCGCTGCCTGCCCCGATTGGCAGCGGGCCGCAGTACTGGCTCAATTCTTCGCCGGTCACAACTGCAAACACTCCTGGTCGCGCCAGCGCTACAGAAGTGTCGATCGCACCAATTGTTGCATGTGGGTAGGGGCTACGAACAAACGCTACATGATGCATACCTGGCAGTTTCAGATCGCCAACATACGAACCGGCACCGGTAATCAAGCGCGGATCTTCTTTCCGCTTGACCTTCGCACCTATCATCGTTGAATAGGCCATTGGAGACACCCTTTCTCAATCGTTGGCACGCATTTGATCAATATCCCAGATCGGCTTTCGGCCATGAACAGCATCGCTAGACCTGCATCTTCTTAAAGGATTCGGCGCTCTCGAATCCATGTTCTTTCCCTAGATCAAGCATGCGTTGGCGTACGCGCCCTTCCCATTCCTTGTTTTTGTCGAGTTGGGTATGATGCTCATGAAGTGCAGTAATCTTCTGATCCACAAAACCAGTAACATCTTCGATATAATCGGGCTGTTCTGCACCCCAGAGAAGCAGTGCTTCTGGCCGCCAGACTCCAATGCCAATCTGGCCCAACCCTGGCATAAAGAGATGATCGCGTGCGCTTACAACGCCTTCAATCACTGCGAACCCTACGGCGCGGTGATCCGGGTGAAACATATAGTGTTTCCAAGGATCGTGAGTAAACACCCGATGTGGCTTGAAGTGTCGGATATATAACGCAATTTCAGCACGTAATGCTAGATTCGGCTCCAGCTCACCATCATTGTTGCGTAGGAAGATTACCTGCTTCACACCAAGCTGCGCCGCTGCGGCAATCTGCTCCTGTTCACGCGTTTCACTCAACCGATATGGCGACATGGCTGGATCGTGGCTACCCTTGTTGCCATTTGTGACAATGATGAACGTGATATCCCAACCCTGCTCACTAAGTTTTGCGACAGTGCCACCAGCACCAAATTCGTTATCATCTGGGTGTGCGCCAATCACCAGGGCGCGACGAGAATCGAGCGATTCAGTCATGAGGAGTTCCTGCTCTGAAGTGGCGAACGCTTCTGCAGATTATAGCACCAGTATGAGGTTCCTTATTCAACTATCACACAACTACCTGCAATCGTGCTAGCCCTTCCTCGGCACGCGCACAATCGCCATCGGCCACTGCAAGCGCCCGCCGGTAGCATGTAGCAGCCTCATTGGGTTGGCTAAGCCGCTCATACACACCACCGAGCGCAAGCAGTGTATCGCGCTGCTGATCACGAAGTTCTGCACGGTGTTCTTCCACAAAGGAGGAATCACCAAAGAATGGACAATCATCAAAGTATTCACCACGATAGAGTGTAATTGCCTGGGTAAAGCTTGTGCGCGCTGCCTCAAGATCAGCCTGACGCAACTGGGTATGGCCGCGTTCAATCATCGCCGTGAAGGCTTCCACATCACACCACCCGATTGCACGCGGGTTAAGCCAATAGCGCTCATGGTGATAGGTAATAATAGTACTTTCATTGCCACGCCGAAGCCCCGGCTCGAGCGTTCTGCGCAGCGCAGAAATCGTGCGATGGAAGGCCATATCGGCTTTATCGAGATCGAGATCGGGCCAGATTACCTCTGCGGCCTCATCCTTTGTGAGCCCACGCCCACGCCGATCGAAGAGAAACGCAAACAGTGCCTCAGCCTGATATGTACCGGCCTTGTCACCACCCCAGCGATCAAGTGGCTGCCGATCGCGCTCAGCTCGTAATGGCCCTAATGCATATACTTTAATGCCTGGGACATGCTCGGGGTCAGCACCTTCAAGTATGGGTGGCTTATCGGCGCTCCGCAATGCTTCACTCGCCCGTGCAAGCAGCAGATCTTGCTCTACTTGCAATTGGCGGCTCTGCTCAGCAAGCGCCGCGAGCGCGATCTGCTCTTCCTGCTGGCGCCGATGGTGGCGAATGGCTAACCCCATATACGCAGCCAGCGACGAGAGTAATACCCGTTCTGTATTACGGTACGGCTCACCAGAGCGCTTTGGCCCAAGTGCCAATACACCAAGATCATCATCACCATTCTGGAGCGGCATCAGCAGGCGTGCCGCAGGCCATGGCTGCCAATCCTCAAAACAAATCTGCTCACCAAATGGGGTTTCGGCCGCCAATAGCAGGGCTACATCTGGGCGCACAACTCCATGATCAGCGGCACGGCGCAACCCTTGACCATCACGTACAGCCACCAGGCCACTCTCCAAATCAAGCGTACCACAAATCGAACTTAACGCCGTCTTGAGTTGGTCGTTCAGGGCGCCGCGCTCCATGAGATCACTACTGACCGCTTTGAGCAAGTGCCCAAAATCGAACTCGCGATGAAAGAAGACCCGATCCAACTGGCTACTCACCCAATCACGTAATGGCGTCGCAACCGAAATCAGTACCACCAACAAAATCATAGTGATATATGGGCCACTAATCTGCAGCAGGTTACGCGCTGCTGGTTCGACCAACACAATCGTAAGAATATAGCCTGCTGTTAATATGCCACCAATCATCGAACGATAGACTGCACGCTTAGCCATGCGTTCTGGTAAGAGTGATCGATATACCAAGACGGCATAGGCCAGAACAATCAACGCAAGTGCAATCAGTGCATGACCAAATGCTGGCGAGAGGCGTAATTCACTCGAAATAGTAGCAACCAAAGCTCCAGCGACGCCCACACAGGCCGAGATTGCAAACATCAGGCGCCGCCGCCGTGCCAGATCATCGCCATTGGCGCGTTGCCAGCCAAGATACATCAGTGTCAGCGCAAGAATGAGTGGCAATGCACGCTGCGCAACCCATAACCATGTCAATAGGCCAACCGGATAGCGCAGAATGGTCGGCTCCTGTAGCATTCCTAGGCCAAAGAGCGCATACAATCCCATCAGGCTGCCAGTTGTGTAGAACAGGCCTAGCGCAATACGTGCGCGCACCGAGAGATCACCAGAAACCAGCCGAATGATAAAGTGTAAAAAAACGGGTGGCAACAGAACTGATTCGATCGCCTGGATCTGAAGCAATCCATGCGAAACCGCGGCGCTACCCGAAATCGGCGCAAGAGCTGTTGTGAGGCCATAGAGTGTTAAATGGAGGCTAAGCCAAGCAAACGCACGTGTCACGCGGTCGCGTGCATCACGCAAGAGCAAACTCATGCCAAGCCAGGATGCAAGCACAGCCAGCACAAATGCAGGGAGGTCGTAGAGTTGCATACACACCTGTAGGTTAGGGGCCTGGATCAAGGGTCAGGGGTCAAAACCTGTCAGGTGCGGCCCTCGGAGCCATTGGAGCACTAATAGCGGCCCTAGGCCGTACCTGACAGGTTACAGTATCTACGGGGTAGTATAGCATTGAGAAAGCGGGTGGTGCAAATAGAGACTGCGAATTCTACTGGCAACAGTGGAATTCGCAGTCTCTATCAAAAATCAAGATATCTATATCACAAGGCGGTTGATTTCGCCTTCTGATAGTTGCTTACTCGGCGCTCGCGACGGGCGCAGGTACAGCAGCAGTACCGGCTAGGCGAGCTAATTTGCGTTCCTCAGGGACACGTTGTACGTTCCACACGAGGCCGACCTTCTCAAGCGTCCAGATAATGTATGAGGAGCAATCGAATTGATACCAGCGCATACCATGGAAGGCCGATCGTGGGAATGCATGGTGGTTGTTATGCCAGCCTTCGCCCATTGCCAACAGGCCGACGATCCAGTTATTGCGGCTCTCATCCTCGGAGACAAACATTTTGCTACCAAAGGTGTGGCAAACTGAGTTGACACTCCAGGTGACATGGTTGAGGAGGAAAATCCGTACCAACCCGCCCCAAATCAGGCCTGTCCAGCCAGCCAACAGATAGGGAATAACCAAACCAATTAAGACCCAGATATACCAGGTGCGGCCCACAAACATCACCATCTCATCCTTCAGAAGCCACTTACCATAGGTCTGGAAATCGGCATTCTGGCCGGTGAACATCCAGCCAAGATGTGAATGGATGAAGCCATGCAATGGGCTATGTGGGTCATCTTCCTCATCGGTATGCGAATGATGCTTAATATGCACTGAGGCCCACTCATGAACTGGCCCCTGAAGCGCGGCTGAGCCAAGCGCCAAGAAGATAAATTTCACTGCTGGGTGTGCATCGAAGCTCCGATGGGTGAGCATTCGGTGAAAACCGACGGTGATACCAAGTGCCGTAAGGACATATCCCACCGCAAGAATGGTAACATCCTTCCAACCAACCCATTGATTCCAGAGAGTCCAGATAGCAACAAAGACAGCAATCAGCGGGACGACCACGCTGATCAAAATTGCCGCCTTTTGGTGGAGCGGCTTCTCAAGTGAGCGATTTTCCAGATATTCCATGGGTGGTCGCTGGTCCTTTCAACTGACAACTGAATACACAACATGGTGCGAGGTTCATCAGCGATCTCAGCACACTATCGAGTATAACAGGCAAGGGAAGTAACATGGTTACAATTCGGTTGATGGTTGATCAACCCGAACCTGTTCACAATAGAGCAATGCCCCAGCCGCAACACATACAGGAATCGCCAGAAGATTCACCAGCGGAATACTGACCAAGCCAAAACAGATTAAGCCAAAACCAAGTGTTAGTGGAAGCCCACGCCGTACGATCCCAAGCTTCTCACGGAAACGCATCCGTCGCCGCTCAAGTGGCGAATCCAGAAAATCCAGGCATGCGATCCAGGCTCCAAGCGCGATCTGGCCGATGATTAACCCGATTTGCCCAACTACTGGAATAAACCCTAACAGTAATAATGGTAACCCGATCCCCAGCGCCAAGATCAATTTCTTCAACTCATACAATAGCGCCCGCCAGATATCATACGTTATTCCACGTAGTGTAAGCGGGTTGGCTGGCGGTGCGCTTCCCGTTAGCTGGTGTTCGATGCGCTCCGATAGTTGCCCATAAAATGGCGAGCCTAATACAACCCCAAAACGCACAAGCAAGTATCCAATAAGAACCAATAGTGCAATCGCAAGCAGGCCACGCAAGAGCCAGGCTACTCCACTCGCCCAATCTGGTAATCCGGCTACCTGCGCATCTACCCACCCCATGCCTGCGACCAACAACCCCGCGTACAGCACAACCCCAACCACGATATTGATCAGGATTGGGATAACCACAAATACCCACAACCCATGCCCATTTCGAATCACCCCTAATGCGCGTAATGGGTAAGCTAACCCTTGGAATAAACAATGCATGAGATCCTCACAACGCAGAGCGCATAACGCATAACGCATCCTATCGTTCTTGCGCTTTTGCGTTCTTGCGCTTTTGCGTTCTTGCGTTCTTGCGCTTTTGCGTTCTTGCGCTCTTGCGTTCTTGCGCTTTACGGCTTCAGTGTCGCTCGCCCTAAAGATAGTGCTGCCATTCCTTGTGGTGCAGTATCGGTTGTCGCAGCTTCAGCAAGCAGTTGGCCAAGGCGCATGCCAAATGGCATTCCATGGCCACAGAAACCACCAGCAACCCAAGCATATTGTACTCCTGGCACACGGTCGGCAATCGGATTAAAATCGCGGGTAAATGCCATCGGGCCGGACCAGCGCCGTGCAACCTGCAAGCCAGCTAGTTGCGGGAACAAGCGCGGGAAAACGCCATCCAATGCGGATTGAACCTCTGGTGTGGTACCTTCTGCCAATAGGCCAACCTCGCCATCGGGAGCTATTGCCCGACAGCCACCCAACACAATTGCACCCTCTGGCGTCTGATGCCAATATTCACCAGTTGGCGTTACCGAAGCACCGACACCACAACGAAACACTGGTGGCAATGGCGCAAAATTCAGAATCTGGCCGCGGACTGGGGTAATGACGCTCTGCAATTCAGGGATCAAACGCCCGCTCCAGGCATTCACGGCAACAACAACCGCACCTGCATCCACCACTCCGCGATCAGTGGTAACGCGCACTCCGCTACCTTCAGAAGCAACTGCTGTCACTGTCGCTGCACACAATCGAGCGCCATGACGTTTTGCAGCAGCCTGCATACCCTGGACAAACTGGGCTGGTTGCAGTAGCCCATCCTCATCCGCATAGGCCGCCCCAAGAATGTCTGGGCCAAGTGGTGTGTTAATCAGTTCCTGAACCTGGGCGCGATCTAGTCGTTCGCCAGCAAAACCATCTGCATGGAGTGCGGCAATCGAACGTTCCATGCCAGCATATTCGGCTTCGGTCAGCGCCAGGCTCATGCGCCCAGCCTCACGATATTCACAACTGATCTGCTCCTCTGCTAGCACCTGGCGTAAAAGCGCACGACTCTGCAGGGTGAGATCATAGATTGATTTTGCGGCAGTATGCCCAAGCTTTGCAATCGTATCCGGGTAGGATTCCCCGGTCCCAACGACATGAAATCCGCCGTTGCGGCCCGTCGCGCCAAATGCTGGAGCCTGCTGCTCAATCAGTACTACCTTTACACCACGAACCGCCAACCAGTATGCTGTACACGAGCCGATCAGCCCCCCGCCAACAACGACAACCTCAGCCGTAGCTGGTAGATCATCGGCAATTGTTGTAGCTGGCGCACCTGCATGCCAGTATGAAATCTGCGGATCCTTCCAGGATGTCATGATTGCCTCCTTTGTACCTCTGTACCCAAAGGGTACCCACTGTGGTTCAAAATGACCGAGCCCATGCTCGCCTTACACTAATTGCGCACAATTGCCTTTATAGAGCGGCTGTGCTTGACAATCGCCTGTCAAGCCTTTATGATACGACTGCTTAAGAGAGAACGCAACCAAGCTGATTCGTATGCCGCAGAAAACGCAACGCAATCGCTTAAACACTACCGCTACCTCCAACGTAGCGCGACCAAACTAGAGGAACATTATGCAGGTCCTGGTACGCATCCGTAGTGCGCTCCCCCTGATTTTTCTTGCAGTGATCTTAGCAGCCTGTAGCCGCCAACCGGAAATAGCGCTGACAGGTACGATCACCGATGCCTATACTGGTAAACCGGTTGCTGCCGCAACGATCAGCCTTGGTGAGCGCACACTCACCACTGATGCTGCTGGCAGTTATCGCATCCCAACGTGGACAACCAAAGACACGCTCCAGATTAGTGCGCAAGGGTATGAGCCGATCAGTGTAGCACTTGCGACGAAACCAGATTTAGCGAAACCAACGCCTCCTGCAGTAGTGTTGGATACTACTATTCGGCCAAATACCCTGCAGGGTGTTGTAAAGGACAGCTATACAAAACAGCCGCTCGCTGGAGTACATATTGTCGCAAGTACAACGATTAGTGCGACAACTGCTGCCGATGGCAGTTATACGCTGAGTGGCCTGCCTGAATCATTTACGCTGAATGCCACACTCAACGATTACGAGGGGGTCGAGCGGCCTGTTGACCGTACTACAAGCGCCGATATGTTCGTTCGCCCGAATACGATGAGCGGTATCGTTATCGATAGCTATTCCAATATGCCAGTCGTTGGTGCGACAGTCAAGGCCGGAAGTGCCAGCGCCACCACCGACAAGCAAGGGCGCTATAAACTAAACGGTGTCTTGGAACAAGCTACCGTCAATATCTCTGCGGATGGCTATGCCGAGCTATCGCAACCGATCGAACGCCAAGTAACCCTTGATGCGACACTGCGCCCCGATACCCTCAAAGCAACCCTGGTAAGCGCCACAACTGGCAAACCAATCGATCATGCAACGATTATTGCGACACCCAATCTGTTGAGTTCCGATGTGGCCTACACCCGAATCGATGAGAGTATTGATGGTGCGTTTACGCTCAGCGGCCTGCCAGAGCAGGGCTTTATCCAGATCCTTGCGCCCGGCTATCGAAAACAGGTGATCGAGATCAAGCCCGGCAGTATCCCGCCAACTATTAAGATGGAACCGATTGAGATTAAGGCGCTCTATATCACCGCTGCGGTGGCCTCACGGCCTAAGTTGCTGGAAAAGCATCTTGCTATGATCGATCGCACAGAACTCAATGCGATTGTGATTGATCTCAAATCGGATCTGCGCGATGATCTTGGGCTGGTGTACTATGATTCGCAAGTGCCGATTGTCAAAGAGCTTGGCACATCGTCACCCAATATGGATATTAAGGCAATTGTAGCCGAGGCCAAGCGGCGCGGCATCTATACGATTGCGCGTGTCCATATCTTTAGCCACGATAATGTGCTTGCGGATGCGCGCCCTGATTGGGCCGCCAAAGATCGCAATACTGGCGGAATCTTCGCCGATTACCCAGGCCCTGGGATTCATTACGCTTGGCTCGATCCATGGAATCAGAATGTCTGGGATTACAACATCCAGCTCTCGGTCGAGGCAGCATTATTTGGCTTTGATGAGATCAACTACGATTACATCCGCTTTCCCTCACTCGAATTTAGTGCTACTGATAAGGATCGGCTGCAACTTTCACGCGAAGGAACAACCGAGGAACGCTTCGCCAATATCGCAACAATGCTTGAGCGATCACAACGTGCGATTAATGGTGCCGGTGCTTACCTTTCTGTCGATGTGTTTGGTTATGTTGCCTTTCAACCAATTGATCTGATCGGCCAGAGTATCGCAAGCATGGCGCCACACACCGATTATATGTGCCCAATGGTATACCCATCGCACTTTGTTCCGGGTGAATTTGGCTTTGATAACCCAGCAAAATACCCCTACGAGATTATCGCGAAGAGTATGGAAGCTGGCTTTAAGCAGATCGCTGGCCAGCGTGCCAAACTGCGCCCGTGGCTCCAAGATTTCACATTGATCTGGGTGCCGAAGGATCAAATCGTTGAATATGGCCCTGAACAGGTACGTGCCCAGATTGATGCTGTTGAGGATTCGGGTCAATCGGTCGGATGGACACTCTACGACTCATCGAATGTATACGACGAGGCCGCGCTCAAACCTGAGCGGTAGTCCAGGAGAATCTATGCGACGTCTGCGACTGTTCGCACTGCTGGCACTGTGCGTTGCCGGGCTTATCCCAGGAGCAGCGCATGCCCAAACAGGCGCTCCTGTACAAATCGGGGTGGTGGCGCTCACGAAAGTAGGCGATTGGGAGAGCGGTACAAGCACGGATCTGCTGGTAACAAACAATGGCAATGGTGAATTGCGCCTTGCCGCCGGGGCGAGCCGTGGTACATTTGAATCAGGCTTGTTACCAACCAATTTCCGGGCAAATGCCGTAGGAATTGTGTGGAATGCCGTCTCAGTGCAAGGCACCCAACTCACACTCGAAGTTCGTGGTGGCCCGGCAGGTGGCCAACTTGGCGCATGGCAGGTGGTCTCTGCAGGCGATACGCATCCCAATGGCGATAGCACCGCGTTAGCTCTTGAATCGCTGCGGGCGCTGCCAAACGACACAAACTTCCTGCAGTTACGCGCAACCCTGAGCAGCACAATCCCGAATGCATCACCCGAGCTACTCGATGCCACCCTGAGCTACTATAACACGCAGCCTGGCCCGACGAATGCTGCTGGCCTGCCGCGTGTGCCAATTCTGGCTGGTGCTGCCACGCTCACGCCCGCCCCACAGATTATTGAGCGCCAAACATGGAGTGGCGGTGCACCAGTACCACTTAGCCCTGCACGCATGACCCCACGTGGCATCGTGATCCATCAAATCGGTGATGACACAACTGATGCGCCGTTGCCGTTCTTACGCGCAATGCTGAACTATAATACCAAGACCCTTGGCTGGGATGATCTTCCCTATCATTATGTTATCGATCGAAATGGCCTGCTGTATGAAGGGCGCGCTGGTGGCCCAACCAGTGCCAGCCGACAAAAGATTGGCGACAAAACAGTCATCACCTCGCGTTTGGCCAGTGGCGATGCAGTCATTCATGTTGCTTTGATCGGTTCCTCTGCTCCATCAACCACAGCCCTGACAACACTGCAGAGCCTACTCGCATGGCTTGGCCAAGCGTACAATATCGCACCACTTGGCACTCATCGCTTTACCCCGCCGGATAGCGCCGTGATCGATCGGCCAAATATTGTGACCCATAACGAGATTGTGGCCGCAGCCGCAGATCCTGCTACCGAATTACGTGGCCAAATAGTATCCATTCGGCAGTCGGCTGATTCAGCAACCGTGCGCGCACGCTACTATTTCGCTGAAGGTAATACCCAGAACTATGCCGAACGATTGGCGGTTCTAAACCCAAGTAATAGCACCGCAACGGTGCGCTTTATTCTGTTGCGCCAAGCGGGCGAAGCAGTAGTGCGCGAAGTGACGATTGCGGCTGGTGGTCGGGCAGACCCAATTATTAATGACATTATCGGCGAATCCAGTGATGTGCCAGCCATCGTTGAATCGAATGCTCCTATTCTGGCTGAGCGCTATATGGATTTTGGCACGGATATCTCCATGTCGCAGGGTGTTCGGCAACCATCGCGTGTATGGTATTTTGCTGAAGGTGCGACCGACGAGAATAATCGCACCTATCTGTTGATTTTCAACCCGCAACTCGCCGAGGTTCAGGCTAATATCACCTATATCCGTGATGATGGGATCGCCGCCGAGCAGTCGGTACGTATTCCTGCATTGCAACGGCGCGTTGTCGTGGTAGGAGATAAGCTGAGTGGTGCACGTTTTGGTATGCGGATTGTTGCCACCCGGCCGGTTGTTGCTGAGCGTACTATGGTCTTCGGGCAGGGCAGTAGCAGCGATAGCGGTGGCGTTCATACGACCCCAGGTGTAACGGAACTTGCACGCCGCTGGTATTTTGCCGAAGGTACAACTGCCACACCATTTGAGATGTCGATCCTGGTTATGAATCCCAATGCACAGCCGGTACAGGCCGCAGTGACATTTATGACTTCCGATGGCACCTCGCTCACACGCCGCTATGCCATTCCGGCAACGACACGGCTGGCAATTCCAGTCAATGAAGTCGTGCCACAGTTGGGGGTAGCAACCACAGTTATTACCGACCGGCCTGTGGCGGTCGAACGCACAATCAGTTGGAATAGTGGAACCGCAGGAACGGCGGGTGCAGGTGCAACCGAACCAGCCTATACATGGCGCTTTGCCGATGGCCGCACTGTGGATATCTTCCAGCAATTTCTATTGATCAGCAACCCTGGCGCTGGGCAAGCTCGCGTAACGATCGAATATACCCTTGTCGATGGAACGAAGGTAAGCGATCCAGTGTTTGTGATGCCGGGCCGCTCGCGCCAAACGATTGCGGTACACAGCTTACATCCTGGCCAACAGACGATATCGGCTACTGTACGCGCCTCGCAACCGATTGTTGCAGAGCGTTCGGTATACCGCGGTGATCCGCGCGCAACTGGCAATCGTGGTGGCGAAACCGTTCTTGGTATACCGGGAGATCTCCCTTGAGCGATACAAACCCAGCTACGCCACCGCCCACAGGTTCGCTACCTAGCGCACCAGTACCAGCAGCAGTACCGAAACGTACCGGAAGCGGGCGAATAGCGGGTTGCCTGGGGCGCTTTGTCTCGGCACTTCTTGTGATTGTGATCACAACTGCGATCACCTTAACAGCCGTTGGGTATGCCGCACTGACGCTTGGTTACAGCCCACAAACACCAGCGGTACTTGGCGATGCCCAGGCACGCGTAGCCACGCTGGAAGCAGAAAACGGCGCACTCAAAGCGGAAAATATTGCGGTGCAAACCCAACTGGCGGGAATGATCCGCCAATCGGGTAACGACCGCGAGCAGGTCGACGGATTGCGCGAACAGGTGACTACATTTTCTGCAATTGGTGGAGAGGTCGCAACACGCCTTGCCGCCGATACTAGTGAGCGCGCAACATTAGCTGCTGATATGAGCACAAGCCGTGCTGCTGTCCAGTCCTATGCCACTGCTGAGGCAGGGCGCGCAGCACAACTCGATGAGCTACGTCGACGTTCCGATCGGATTGAGCGTTTCCTGTTTCGGCTAAGCGATATTGCCAACGATACCGCCCTCGATCTGGGCAATGGCACCCCGACAGCGACCCCACTTCTTAACAACACGCCAACCCCGGCAACAGCCGCCACCGAAATACCAACCCTTATTCCACCCGTTGTGCCAACTGCCACAGTGGTACTACCAACTGTTACGGCTGTGCCACCAACCATCACGCCAAGCCCAGGCAGCACGGCTGTTACACCAAGCCTTACTCCAACTCTGCAGCCATAAGAGCAACACTGTCTTATTTCTGCTGAGCCAGGATCGCCAGCGATGCGAGTAATATCCCAACCCCAAATGAACGTGCCAATAGTGGGCGCCGCCCGCGAAGAATAATTGCTGTGGCGGCAATGACCATGAGCGCAATCACAAAGGGTGTGCCGAGCTCCGCTGGAACCATGCTCCCGCTTGCAAAACCTTGCGGCAGGCTGCTACCCACGACCCAGTATATACCCAAGGTACGCCCAGGCTTCACGCAGCGTATCGCGAATCATATCCAGATAGGTGCGCCCACGAATTGGCGGAGTGACAGGCGAGGCATACGTATCCATACCCTGATCGTGGGTAATCTTCAACATGCGCAACATGCTGCTTGGCTGTGCAACAATCAGAATACGACTGACACCCGCCGTTCGAGCAGTTGCCGCACTTTGAGCGACACGTTCACGGAGGGTTGGCGCTGGATCGCTTGTAAGAATCTGCGCAGCAGGGGTGCCACGCCCAATCAGGTAGCGCTGTGATTCGGCCGCCTTTGCATCTCCTGGCAGTAAGATCCGAGCAACAATCCCCTGGCGCTGCAATGCAATCGCATGATCGAGCTCGGCTAGTGCAACGCCATCTTCAGGGCCACGCCCAGCATCGACAACCAGAGCGATACCAGCCGGGCGGGATTCATCGCGCTGACCCTGGACCACTACCAGTACACTCACAAGTAGCAAGAGTGCCAAGATACATGCTACAATTTGACCGAGCGCTACAAGCAAGCGCCGTATGATTCGAGCAATGCGGAAATCTATCATGGTGCGATTATACCGCAACACACAAACATTTGATCGGAGGATGCCAGGATGCGAAGAAAGAATTTCGACATGCGCTGGGTTGCGCTCGCAATTGGAGCTGTTGTGGTTGCCAGCGCAAATCGGCTTCCTTGGCCAATTGTCGCACTTGTACTGGCCGCTGGCGGGGTGTATCTCCTACGATATGGCTGGCAAAGCTGGGTTCGCAATGGCAGTGGTGGTCGTGGCAAAGTGGTGTATTGGCGTGGGCAGCGTGTCGAAATCGGAAGCCCATCGCGCCTCAGGATACCACCCTGGCGCGAAATTGGGCCAGCAGCGATTTGCTTGTTATTCGGGGTTGTATTGACGCTCGCCTCTGGTGCGATCATCCTACGCGGCCTGGGTATTGGTTAATACGCATCTAACCATATCACACCAACATATTGTCAGACTGCCCTATTTTGATGGTGTGTATCGCCGACCTTTTGACCAAATGGAATAGTATGCGTTTATCGACTCGAATAACGATTGCAGTTATCGTTGGGATCATTGCTGCGATCCTATGTTACAACAATGATATCGCATACCAACGCGGCGGAGGCGATATTGGCACGCCAATTTGTATGGGCCGCGTCATTCTCGCTAACCAAGATCCATATACGACTGATGGGTGTGGGCACTCGGTTGGTGCTAATCTCAACCATACTAATCCTCTGACTGCGGTCGTACTCCTCCTACCATTGGGTGGGTTATCACCATCGATGGCTGCTGGTGTGTTCTTCGGACTCATAAGCGCACTATTGGCTTATGCGGTTACACACAATGGGCCAGTTGGCCTCTTGATCTTTGTCGGATTCCCCTATTGGCATGCCCTTCAAACAGTTCAGTGGGCACCATTGCTGGTATCGGCAGCACTTCTGCCTGCCTTGCTGCCATTAGCGTTGGCAAAGCCACATCTCGCATTACCCATCCTTGCGACACGGCTTACCATACGACGACTTGTAGCATGTCTTGTATTCTTAGCACTGACTTTTATGATTGATCCGCTCTGGCCAGTGCGGATGGTTGTGCGTGTTCCAATGGCAGGCGAGTATCTCCCACCGATTCTACTACTCCCAGTCGGGCCAGCCCTGCTACTCGCAGGCTTGCGCTGGCGTTCAGAGCGAGGGCGTTTCTTATTGCTCCTCGCTTGTACCCCTCAGCGTATGTTCTATGATGCGCTGCTGCTCTGGCTGCTTCCACGCACATATCGCGAGTACCTGCTTATGGGAAGTCTTAGTTGGCTGAGTTACTTTGGCTCTTTTTTCTTCCCACAAGGTGGCTCCATCTGGAGCATTGCAGGTATCTACCTACCCATGCTTGCATTGATCTGGCGTGACTCCGCCGATATTATCGGAAACCCACGACGAGCTTTGAGTGATTGGTGGAAGCGATTCTGGCAGACGTAATATGGGTGCCATTTGGTTATCTGACACTCATAATATTTGTGTCAGATAACCGGACTGATAACGTTCATTTCAAGGTAATGCCCAGCTATTGCAAAAGGATTGTCGGAGTGCTATACTCAGTTGAAGCGTATCAATTGATACAAATGAGCACTCACTATCGGCATTCTACTGAAGGACAGGGCGTGCGAGCAGTACTATTAGTGGGCTACGGCAGTGGGCTACCTGGTATTG
>JANLSE010000466.1:0-3854 GCA_031362265.1 Roseiflexaceae bacterium | reverse complement strand
CAATACGCCAGAGCTGTTAAGCCAACGCCAGTTGCGTGCACTGGAGCTCGCACGGTTAGCTGGCAGTATCAGCACCAGCGAGTATAGTAGTGCAGCTGGCATACCCGAGCGTACTGCTCTGCGTGATCTCCAAGAGTTGGTGGGTTTGGGTTACTCGTCGTACGCGGTAAGAAGCGCTGGCAACGGTTCTTTCTTTCTTAGTTTGTATGCTATCCGCCATTCTATTCGCCATGGACGGCGAATAGAATGGCGGATAGCATAGCCAATATGCTTGATGGCACCCATTTCGACGGTTGCTAACACTGATGGCGGCTCTGATACTCATGAAGGCTGCCATAGGGAATACGCCGTAACCGCCCACGACCAATCGCTTGTAATTCTCCGCGGACAATCAGACGGCGGATGGTACGCTCGTTATAGGCAAGGAGGCGCGCGGCTTCTTTAATGCTCACCTGCAGTGGTTCTGCGCCCTTATCTAGCCGAGTGTAGGTAATCGTCATGTGTTTCCCCTCATACGGTCACTGGTTGACTGATGCTGTTTGTGCATAGCGTAGCAGAGGCGGTATTCGAAGGGTATCCCAAATCATGCGACGATTTGTCTCTAGGAATAGTGACAAATGGCAGCACGATGATAGATGGCACCAAACACATGGGTTGCATTCGCGTTACGTGTGCAGAAATCAGGTTAATCTTGAGCGTCACACGAAGCAGTGCGCCATCGACCAGCGGATATGCTAAAGCAGCATCAGCTTATGACAGCGACTCCCGTGCTCCGGGCACAAGTACTTCGATGTCGATGATCTTGCTTTGTGGATGGGCATTGGCCCATGTTGCAAGCACACTGCTTAAGGCATTGTCGTGGAGTGCGGCAATCGCTAGGTGGATCGATTGCCCATCCGCATAGGACGCGGCACCAGCGTATACACCTGGATTGCCTTCGTTGCAAGCTTTGCAAAGTTGGCGGATGGTTTCCCAATCCTCGATTTCCATCTCCTGCTCAATCACTAATTGCGCTAATGCTTGCGCGTCGGCTTCACTTCCAACCTGGATTTGGATGATATAGGTGGTATACGCCGAACCATGCAATAGTTGGAGCGCATCGAAGACGAGCACCTCCTGACCACGCAGGATTCGGGTGCCGTTTGGAGCACCATCATGGAGAAGAAGATCGCCATAGCGGTAACCTGATGCAGGCAGCGGGATATTCTGAATAATTGCCCGTGCGGGATCAATTCGGCGACACCAGACAACCTCAGCACTTCCCTCTGGATCGATACGAATAGGCACAAGCCCAAGATTCATAATGATCTCGCCTTCGCCAGGCGGCAATGTAATACCGAACGCACCCCAGGCACGCCGCGCAGTACTCCAATCCGCCAGCGCCGTTGCTGCAATGCCAGCATTCCACCAAGCGGCCTCATCCGTTGGCTTCAACTCGGCAGCCTTCAGATTAGCGCGCAGCGATTCAGCCCAACACTACTGCAACTTGTAGACCAACCCCAGGTTATACCACGGCACTGACCAATCGGGCGCATGGTGGATTGCGCGTAGATAGGCACTGGCTGCACGCTCAAGATTATCTGTTTGATTGAGATAGTGCTCGCCGCGCCGATTATTGAGGAGTGCGAAGAATGCATTATTTGGCACGACGTCTCCCTCGTGATTTCGGATGATTACACTGTCAGTCGTGGCCTATCAACTCTTCATCCCTGATCAGTTCGTGTTGCAATGAGGTGGAGCAGCTCAGTTGCAGTAAGAATTGGAATACCTGCAAAATCAACAAGATCCAGCAAATCACCATCACCAGAAGTGATAGCAGTTGCTTGTGCTGCAAGCGCACAAGCCAGTACCGCATCATCATCTGGGTCGCGAGAAACCGCCACTGGAAGAATTGGTGCGTCGATGATGGTCACAAGTGTTTGATATGAGTGATGGAGCACCGCTGCAGTGGTGTTAGCAGCACTAAGCACGCGTGCAAACTTTGGTCGTTGGAGAACACCAGCAAGTTCATCGAGAAGGGCAACGCTCGTGAAGATCGTGATGAGCTCTGCGCGCGCCGCATCAAGCACCAGGCGAGGAGGGCCATTCCATAAAAGCCCAGAGAGAACGGTATTGGTATCAAGAACGACCTTCATTCGCCTCACGCTTCTCACGACGATAGTCTTCAATCTCAGCTTGAAGATCGGCCTCAGTCAAATCTTGCTTTGGTGTAGCGGCCAGCCGATCCATGAGTACGAAAAGTGGATCTGTGCGTCGGCGGGTCAGTTCTGCACGCACCAATTGAGTAATCCGAAGCGATGTTAAAAGACCGAGTGTATCGGCCTCTCGAGCAAGGTCATCAGGCAATGTGAGTGTTATGTCGATATTAGTCATATAACATTCCTCCCGTAGCTGTTAGGTAGTACTGTATCAAACGATTAACGAGTGTGTCAACCATGCACGTGGTCTGATGTGTTTCGGCAATATACCGCACATTGGATACATACATCTGATTTGAACACATGCTGAACTTGAATATCCCCATCTCAGTGTCGTTCGTCATGTCCATCATACCAGCCAGAGCAAGGCCAGTGCAAGCCGCAATGCGGGCCTTGCTCTGGCTGTTGTTGTGCTCAGCATACGAACGGACACACCGAATTCCTGAAATGTCCCCAGTAGTTACAACAACCTGTCATGGATTATGGCGTCTGAGACCCTGTACGACCCGACTGGTGTTGGCTAGGATGAATATACGTCGCTATTTGAAGGAAATCGCTCATCATGCACTGGCTATCTGACATGGTAGATTCAACCAGCACACTCCATGCACTACTCCAGGGTATGCGCCTTGTGAGCCGCCGTACTGGTGAATATGTTGGACCATGCCCTGCTTGCAAGGCGGGCAGCGATCGATTTCATGTATGGACGCAGCCAGATGGGAAACGCCCAGCTGGACGCTACTGGTGTCGTACATGTGGCACACATGGAATCCTTGCTGCGCAGCCAGATCAGAAATGGCAATCGCATCCTCAAGTTGAGACGATTATTCCCACTGTGCATGCGCAGACAGCCCATATTCCTCAATATCGCCAGCTCTATGAACTGGTCATGCTTTGGGCGCAGCGCTGGTTATTTGAGCCAGCTAATCCAACACCACTGGCATATGTCCGCACACGTGGCCTCACAGAAGCCGATGCGCGAGCGTTTCTCCTTGGCTATGGGCTAGCGGATCCACAGGCACTCACTGGGTTCTTGCGAGAGCATGCACCTGAATTGCTTCCGTATGCGCAGGAAGCCGGTGTACTCACCATTGATCGGGCAGGGATGCTCCGCACGCACTGGAACCTGTGTGGCACACTCATATTCCCAACAATTGCCAATGGCGTTATTGTGGATCTGCGAACTCGGCGGATTGGCCCTGGCGAACGCGGTCGATCGCTGGTAGGTAAACCCATTGATCGCGGAGCGGTATTCCCGATGGGTTGGGATGCACTTGGCGACACGGACACGGTCATCTTAACCGAAAGTGGTGAGTTTAAGACACTGGTGCCGCTTGCGGCCTATTGCCAAGGCCTGCTTGACGTGCCAACAATCGGTTTTCCTGGCATCAATGGTTTCCAGGCTTCGATCGCTGCTGATTTGCGTGCACGCGGTGTGCTGCGCGTACTCATCGCCTATGACACCCAGCCCCGTCCAGTCGTGAATGGTGTCCTGACACTTGCACCCGAAGAGCGCTGGACGCTGATGTATGGGGCTCAACTGAGTGATGCCGGCCTCGAGGTGCAGGTGATGCGGCTACCACTTGCATCTGGTGAGACAAAAACCGATTTGGATAGCTTCCTCCTCACATATGGCGCAGCACGCCTTCAGCGCGA
>JANLSE010000465.1:0-2649 GCA_031362265.1 Roseiflexaceae bacterium | reverse complement strand
GGGGCGTGCAGGGCTACGACAGCACTGAGGTTGTGCGCAAGGTCACTAAGTACGCCGCGCGAGTAATGGATCCTATTAAGGTGGTCTACGAGTTGGAAAAGGCTTATTACATCGCCCAACATGCGCGCCCGGGACCATGCTGGATCGACATACCAATGGACATTCAGGCAGCTTCAGTTGACCCAGCCAATCTGGCGAAGTTCGACCCCGAAGCTGAGCCTGAACTTAAGCCTGTTCCCCCAGATCATATCCATATCGAGGACACCGCCGGGCGGATACTGGATATGTTGCGCGAGGCCAGACGTCCGATGCTGTGGCTGGGTCATGGCATACGTCTCGGTGGTGCGGCTCTCCTGGTGGAGCCGCTGCTCAACGCTCTGAGCGTCCCTGCACTAGTGTCTTGGGCCGGTATTGATATGGTCGACTCCGAGCATCCTCTCGTCTACGGTCGTGCTGGTGTATATGGCCAACGCTGCGCAAATTTTGTGCTGCAAAATGCCGATCTGGTGATGTCTATCGGAACCCGCCTCGCAATTCCGCAGATTGGCTACGCATTGGAGGAGCTAGCCCGCGCCGCTAAACTGATCGTGGTCGATGTGGACGAGGCTGAGGCCAGGAAGCACGGTGCCCGTGTAACTCTGCCAGTGGTGGCCGATGCCGGAGTCTTCATCAGAGCACTATTGAATACGCTGGGTTCTTCGCGAATAACGGCACCCAAAGACTGGGTCGAGCAATGTAATTCCTATCGCCGCCGCTACCCTTGGGTTGGGCCGGAGCATGCCGACCAGCCGCCCTTCATCAATTCGTACCGATTCATGGAAATGCTGGTGCGCTATTTCAAGCCGGACCAAGTAGTGGTTACCGACGTGGGCCCAGGGCTTATGTCCGGCCATCAGGTGATCAAGGTCAAGCGAGGCCAGCGCCTCATGACCTCCACCGGCTTGGGTGAGATGGGCTACGGCTTGCCTGGCGCAATTGGTGCTTCATTCGCACGTAACCATGGAGAGGTCATGTGCCTGGTCGGTGATGGCGGCATAATGCTGAACTTGCAGGAGCTGCAAACCGTGGTGCATCATCGCCTGCCTATTAAGTTGATTATCTTCAATAACGATGGCTACCTGATGATCAAACATACACAGAACAATTTGTTTTCCGGCCGCCACGCGGCGGTGGACCGTGCAAGTGGTGTGTCCTGTCCAGACTTCTCGGCGCTTGCCAAGGCCTTTGGCCTGCCGGCCTACCAGATCCGCAACGAGCAGGACCTCGCCCGCATCATCCCACAGGTGCAAGCTGAAACTGGCCCAGTGATCTGTGAGGTCTTCATGCATCCTGAGCAGCTATACGTGCCTAAACTGTCACTTGCCCCACGTGCTGACGGCTCTATTGTGTCGCCGCCCCTTGAGGATTTATCCCCGTTGCTCCCACGTGAAGAACTGCGCGAGAACATGATCGTCGGCATGCACCCTAAATCAGAGGGGCTTTGACTGATCCCCCATCTTCTTTCATGCTTTATTCCAAACGGCACATGCCCGTGAGGATGACACTGGAAACACCGGATTCATCAGCTCCAGCCTGCGCGCGCCTTGATTGTTTCGCCCTGAAGGCTCTTGTGCCGCAGGATATGCCCATTATGAATTTGTCGCCGGTCGCAGGTCCCTTTCTGGAGCGGAATCCAGAGGTCATTCCCACCGCCAGTTCCCAGAAAATCCAGATGGACGCATGGTATCCAAGCCGTTGGAGGACATGTATCCCTTCCTGGATCGGGCTGAATTTGTTGCCAACATGATCACTGAGCTGCTCAATGAATAGCATTGTTCGTCACCCTGTTGTAGCAACTGACCTCTCGTTTCTCACCATCCAATGCCGATTGCCGTGGCAAGCGCTAGCGGGACAGGCTGTATTGATCACTGGCGCGGCGGGGCTCCTCGCAGCGTACATGGTTGAAACGTTACTGTTTCTCAATGAGACTCAGAATCTCGGCTCCAAAGTAATTGCGGTTGTAAGAAGCCGTACTCGTTTCGAACAACGTTTTAGCCACCATGCAGGCCGGTCGGATTTAATTTGCATTGAGCAGGATGTTAGTAAGCCGTTCCATATAACCAGAAAGATTGACTTCATCATTCATGCGGCAAGTCAGGCAAGTCCTAAGTATTACGCAACAGATCCGGTAGGTACATTAAGCGCAAATACTCTTGGTACGGTTAACTTATTGGAGTTGGCCCGAATCAATGAAGCAAAAGGCTTTCTCTACTTCAGTAGCGGAGAGGTTTACGGTGAAGCCATCCAAATTCCAACAGCGGAGCATGACTATGGCTATCTCGACCCCCTTGCAGTGCGTTCGTGCTATGCGGAAGGCAAGCGCATGGGTGAGAACATGTGCGTGTCCTGGCACCATCAGTTCGGTGTTCCAGCCAAGATTGTTCGCCCGTTTCACACTTACGGCCCGGGTATGCGGCTTGACGATGGACGGGTCTATGCAGACTTCGTTGCCGATGTCGTAACTGGTCGCCAGATAGTTCTGAAAAGTGATGGCTTGGCCACCCGTGCATTTTGTTATTTGGCAGATGCGGTTGCTGGTTTCTGGACTGTGTTGCTACGAGGCGAGAATGGTCGTGCCTACAATATTGGGAACCCAGACGGCGAAATCAG
>JANLSE010000458.1:0-14479 GCA_031362265.1 Roseiflexaceae bacterium | reverse complement strand
CCCCGGTGATGTGATTGTGCATAGCTCACCATTGTATGGTGGCACCGAAACCATGATCCGCAAGGTGCTGGTGGATTTTGGCATCCAATCGGTTGAGTTCCACGATGGGTTGCGTCCCGATGCGATCAGTGCTGCGCTTGAGCAAGCGGCAACCAAGGGTCGCGTTGGCCTGATCTATATCGAGACACCTGCCAACCCAACCAATGCACTTGTTGATTTTGAGGCGGTAAACCATGCTGCCGATCAACATGCGAAGCGAACCGGCCATCGTCCAATCACGGTCTGCGACAATACGATGATGGGGCCAGTGTTCCAGCGCCCGCTAGAGCATGGGATTGACCTTGTTGCATATTCCCTGACCAAATATGTTGGTGGGCATAGCGATCTGATTGCAGGTAGTGTCGTTGGTCGGCGCGAGTTGCTTACCAAAGTACGCGGTATACGCAGTGCTTTTGGCTCACAGCTAGATCCGCACTCATCCTGGATGATTGGCCGTTCGTTAGAAACGTTGGTCATCCGTATGACGCGTGCTGCAGAATCGGGCCGGGTTGTGGCGGATTGGTTACACGCAAATGGCTATGTCGATGTGAAGGTGTACCACCCCGATGAGATCGAAGATCCAGCCTATCAGGAGCTCTACCGCCATCAATGTTCTGGGCCTGGCTCTACATTTGCGTTCGTTGTGCCAGGTGGGCGGGCAAAAGCCTTTAAGCTCATTAACGCACTAACACTCTTTAAGTCAGCGGTGAGCTTAGGTGGAACAGAATCGCTGCTGTGTCATCCTGCCTCAACCACCCATTCTGGGGTACCTCAAGAGATCCGCGAGGTGGTTGGTGTGAGCGAAGGACTCATTCGTGTGTCGATTGGGCTGGAGCATCCGAGTGATTTGATTGCGGATCTGGAAGTAGGCTTCAAAACGGCTTTTGGTGAATAGCGCCTCTATGCTGCTTAATCCACCAACTCAAGCTCAATTGGCTCTAAGGCAGGCCAATCCACCGACGAACGCCATGTCTGGCCTGGCTCGATATTCATAGCGGGTGTGAGTGTCCCTGTCGTTACCAGTTCACCAGCCGCAAGGGGCTCTGCGCCATAGGACGCGATTGTCTCGGCCAGGAATCCAAGCGCCAGCAGTGGGCTGCCCAGTGCATTTGCGCCAGTTCCCTCGGAGATCGCAACCCGATTGAGTTGTAGCGTCAGCTTTATCATTGGTAACTGTGCAGCCAAGGTAGCCGCTTCCGTGGGTGTAATCATATGACGACGACCAACGACGAGCCCTGTATGCAGGCCAAAATCGGCGATCACATCTGGAATTGCGAAACGCCAGTTGGCATAATGGCAATCGACGATCTCGAATCCTAATGCCACCCAGGCGATCTTGGCAGCTAGTTCGTCTGGTTCAGCATTCGCCAATATCGGAGCAGACAACCCGAGCACAATCTCTGGCTCGATCCGCGGAGACACAAGCTTACCAATCGCAAATCGCGCATGGCCCGTTTCTGCACTGATCAGCCCACCTGCATACATGTGCCCCCACAATGGGCTATCGATGCCATACTCCGCCCAAATAGTGCGATTTGTGAAGCCAATCTTACGGCCAACCGTTACCTCGCCACGTGCCCGCCGTATCGCTGTATGGCGCGCCGCAACAGTATACGCATCGCTCAGGCTCAATGCTATGTGCTCGGTTGGTCGTTGTGTCAATCTGGCAGTGTCAAGTGCATCTAACAGATCTGAGGTAATAAAATCGAGTGTCATATATCACCTAAACGTACTACGGCCTCAAGAACAAGACAGCATACAAGGTCAAGTGCTAGTCAGCACATTCACTGTTCCATCGTTCCATCGCTTCATCCGCTACTCATCCTATCCTACCACAGTCATGCTATAATCGGGTTGGAACCTCCTCACCAAAGTAGAGATTGCGCAATGTGGCATCTCACAACCTCAGCAGCGCCCGATATTGCCGATTTTGTGGCTACCCTGCATGATACGAGCTTTTTTTCACCCCTTCGCGCACTGACGGTTGCTCGTGCGCCTGGTCGTCTCGATCTGATGGGTGGAATTGCCGACTATTCTGGCGCTCTTGTCCTCGAATTGCCGCTGGCAATGGCTGCTGTTGCTGCCGTACAGCTTACCGACGAGCCATATATTAGTGTTTGTACAACACAGATCAGCGATGAAGCCGACAGCAGTGAAGTGCGACTTGCTTTGGCAGATTTGGCTCCTGATGGTGTACCTCTTTCTTATGCTGCTGCCAGAGCCTTATTTGCCGCCGATGCACACATTCATTGGGCGGCGTATCTGATTGGCGTTCCGCTGGTATTAGCTTTGGAGAAAGACATTTCACTGCGCGGCATGCAGATTCTGTTGGCATCTGCTGTTCCCGCCGGGAAAGGAGTAAGCTCCTCCGCCGCAATTGAGGTCGCCACCATGCGTGCTGTTGCTGCGGCGCTTGGGGTAGAGCTCGATGGTCGGACACTGGCGATACTCTGCCAGAAGGTCGAGAATCTGATCGTTGGCGCGCCATGTGGCATTATGGATCAGATGACATCGGCGTGTGGTGAGGCCAATACGCTGCTTGCATTAGGTTGCCAGCCTGCCGAATTGGAGCCAGCAGTGCGTATACCAGCGGGTCTGGCGGTCTGGGGGATCGATTCCGGGATACGCCATGCGGTGACAGGTGCAGATTATGGCTCGGTACGGGTAGGCGCATTCATGGGCTACCGCATTGTTACGCACCTGGCTGGAGCAAAGGCCTATCCAGTTGGCCCTGGGCGTGTTAGTGTCGCCGATCCATTCTTTCGAGGGTATCTCGCGAATGTCACTCCTGCTCGCTGGCTGCACCAGTTTCGAGATCAGGTTCCGGTGAGTATGCGCGGCGGTGAGTTCCTAGCCCAGTATGGTGGTTTCACCGATAGCGTCACGCACATTGATTCTGATCGTACCTACGCGATCCGTATGCCAACTGAGCACCCCATTCACGAACACCATCGGGTCAAGCTGTTTCGGGCATTATTGCAGCGCTTGTCTGAATCTGAAGAACAATCACCCGATCCTGAGATTGCGGAACTGCTTGGTGAATTGATGTTTCAATCGCATGCAAGTTATTCTGCGTGCCGCCTTGGTTCGGATGGAACTGATGCATTGGTTTCGCTTGTGCGTCGGGCTGGGAGTGATGCAGGGCTGTATGGCGCCAAAATCACTGGTGGTGGCAGTGGCGGCACAGTTGCTATTTTGGCACGCCACGATGCTGAGGCTGCAATTCACACAGTGGCTCGCATGTATGCACAGGAGTCAGGGCGCTCTGCACTCGTTATTGGTGGATCTTCCCCAGGTGCAATGGCGTCGGGAGTATATGAGGCGGTATGGCGATGAGCGAAGTGCGCTGCTGGGCCAGATCAACACGTAGGAGTTCAGCATATCTGTATCACGGTGCCCGCCGTGGTAGAAAACGTTCTGCTTCAATTGGCCGCATAGCGCTGATTTGTTGGTTTATGCTCATCAGTGCACTACTGTCTGCTGCCTCCGCCGCGTCCGCTGCGGCAAGTCCCGGTGGACGGATTCTTTTCGCCTCCACCCGAACCAGCAATAGTAACAGCGATATCTTCAGTACGGATATTGCCGGAGAACTGGCAACAAACCTCACGAATGATCCTGCGCCCGACACAGCACCGGCTTGGTCGCCAGATGGCACCCAGATTGTGTTTGCCAGCCGCCGCGAACAGAATTGGGATCTGTATATCATGCGATCCGATGGCAGCCATATGCGCCGCTTGACTGATGATCCTGGCTATGATAGTGACCCTGCTTGGTCGCCGGATGGTACTCGCATCGCGTTTACCAGTAGCCGGAATGGTAACCTCGATCTGTATATTCTAACGCTGGTGGATGGCCTGATTGAGCAGGTTACTGATAACCTCGCTGCCGATTATGGTGCTGATTGGTCGCCCGATGGCAGCCTGCTTGCATTTACGAGTTGGCGCGATGAGCAGCAAGAAGTTTATATACTCGATCTATCCACGGAATACCAGACACTCCCACCAGCCACAAATATCAGCAATGATCCCGCACCCGATTATGACCCTGCTTGGTCGCCGGATGGGCGGCAACTCGCATTTGCCTCAGATCGTGATGCGGCATATGGGCTTCTGGTGGCAAACCTCGCCAGCCGGGCACTCATCCCTGCTGGCCCGCCTGGACGCTCAGTGCGTGAGCCAGCATGGACGCCAACCGGTGGCCTTCTCGCGGCTGGGGTATGGGCGGGTGGTGGCCGTGCAACTGGCCGACAAGGCGTGTTGATTATGACGCCAGGGGTGGTAGGTGCAACATTCCTTGTGGGGAGCCCGCATCGCTATTCGCACCCTTCTTGGAATCAGTATGCGCAAGCACCCAATGTTTCAGCGGATCGGAGTGTTGTTGGGCGATTGCTGAATCTACCAACTCCGGGTGGCCAGCCACCTGAGCGTGAATTTGGCTTTAGCCCGCTTGGTGATGTGGCAGCCGGTGGGCGAGCGTTACTGGCTACGGATGTGTTGCCCTCCTTTCAGGAGCTCCGGCGCGCGGTGATCCAAAGGAGTGGCCACGATTTCTTAGTGCATCTGAGTGAAGCGACCCGCCCGGTTGATTTCAATAGTAGTAGTGCTTCGTATACCAGCTGGCACAAGGCTGGGCGTGCTTTCGATACGCTCTTCAACTATTCGGCAGGCGGGCGACAGGTACTCTATATCTCCCCAGAGTTGATTGCTGGGCGCTTGTTCTGGCGCTTATATCTGCGCGCAGCACAACAGGATGGCTCGCAAGGAGCGCCACTCACAGCACCAGTCTTCCAGCCAACGAGCCGAACATTATTGCCACCACCAGACGGCTATTTTGTCGATTTCACTGCGCTTGCGGCTGAGTATGGTTGGGGTAGAATCGCTGCTCAGGAACGCGATACGTTTAATTGGCGCAGTGATCTGCTTGCACTCGAATATTGGCATTTCGAACGCCGTGATAACTTAAGTTGGTATGCTGCAATGGCACTCGTGTATGATGAGCGTACCCTCGAACGGCTGTTTAATGTTGAGGTATTGCTTAAGGCAGGCGTTCGTTCCCCTAACCCCTTCCTCGGTTTGCCCTGGGTTCCTGCGCCGCCAACCATTACTGGGCCGATTGTCCGCCTGCGTGGCCCACGCTAGTCGCCCGGTCATTTTGCCACACGCACCACAATGCGTGTATCTGCTGGTACTTTATCACTGGTGATAACCCGTAACCGCAGGGTGTAATTGCCAGGCGTGAGGCCAGCCACGCTCCACGAACCAAGAATTCCATCGGCTACAGCACCAGCCGAACTGGCAATTGGTTTCCATTGTTGTGGGTCATTACCAGCACCATATTCGAGAACATATGAGCCGCGGGCTGAACCACGTATCAGCACAGTGCTGGTAATGACACTCCCCGCCGCTGGCAGGCTGATTGCCACAACCGCCGATCCCGGTTGGCCCGGTTTCGCTACTGGAGGTGGGCAATATTTGGTTGGTGGTTGTGGCACTCCCGCACGCTCTGCCTCTTTCCGTTGATCCGGTGGGTACATAACATATGTAACCTCACGAGTATCTTCGGGTGGGGTGTACGATGCGGCCAGGCATGTGCCATCACCCGCAACGCGAACCTTGGCGACCGCAATTTCGCTTGTGGTTGGTGCAGTGCCAGCTATAAAGACTTCACGTTGTGGGTTAGGGCATTCTGGCCCTGCCAATGCGCCTGTTGCTGCGCAGATTGTGGTTTCGACCACGCCAGTTGGCATGTGAAATCCCAGAACGGGCCGGCCAGTATGATAGCTAATCATCAGATCCCGCCAGATCAGCCCGGCTCCATTCGATCCAGCAATTTCTTGCATTGGGGAAGAATCGGAATTGCCAACCCAAACACCAATTGTGACATCCGATGTGAAGCCCACCGCCCATGAATCGCGCCACTCGTTGGATGTACCTGTCTTGACCGCAGCTGGGCGCGAATCGGGTAGTTGCATCACATTATTTGGGCCAAACATATATTCGCGCGCACGATTGTCACTCAGAATATCGGTCAGCAAATAGGCAATCTGTTCACCATGATCGCCTAATACCTGCCGCCCGGGGGTGTTTTCGGCCTGCTCTAATACCGCGCCACGTGCGTTTGTCACACTCAGAATGGCAATTGGCTTGCGATAACGGCCACCATTCCGAATGGTGCTATACGCAATGGTAAGATCAAGTAGCCGTACTTCGCCTGCACCTAAGGCTAATGGTAAGCCATAGCGAGCTGGGTCGTTTAGGGTTGTGATCCCCATGCGATGCGCTAATTCGACAAATGGCTCGATCCCAGCATACTCAAGTGCTTTAATTGCTGGAATATTGAGTGAATTGGCTAATGCCATGCGAAGGCGCTGTGGGCCATGCCATTGGCTATCGTAGTTTTGTGGTGCGTAGATACTCCCATCACCAGCGGGATAGCTGACAGGTGTATCCCAGATAATGGTTGCGGGCGTCCAGCCATGTTGTATTGCAGCGGCATAGACAACCGGCTTGAGTGCAGAGCCAGGCTGGCGTTCGGCAAGTGCGACATTGACTTGGCCATCAATCGTTTGGTCGTTATAATCGGCACTACCAACCATTGCGAGAATTTGGCCGCTTGGCGAAAGCATCACAAGTGCGGCATTGCTGGCGTTTCGCGAACGCAATTCGGCAACTTGTTCTCGTACGATACGTTGTGCTTCCGATTGCCATGTCAGATCGAGCGAGGTGACAACCCGTAATCCACCGCGATAAAGCTGATCAGGACCATAACGTTGTTCTAGGAGATCGCGAACATAGAATGCAAAATGGGGTGCCACCAGGGATACCGCAGTTGGTACAAGCTGAACTGGCGTGGTGGCGATCTCTTGTGCTGCAGTAGGCGTTAGGTAGCCAACTTTGACCATTTGGTTCAGTGCAACACGTTGGCGGTTACGCGCACCTTCAGGGTTGACATATGGATCAAGTATGGTTGGCGATTGTGGTAGCCCGGCAATCAGTGTTGATTCACTTGGGGTTAAATCCCAGACATCTTTACCAAAGTAGGCTTGTGCGGCTGCCTCGACACCATAGGCCTGGTTACCATAGTACACTTCGTTCATGTAAAGGCTAAGAATCTGATCTTTACTATATTCTCGTGAGACTTGAACTGCCAGAATTGCCTCACGTAGCTTCCGCTCGAATGATTGATTAGTGCGTTGATCTGCAGGTAGCAACACATTCCGCACCAGTTGCTGGGTGATTGTAGAAGCACCACTCACAACCTCACCCGCTTCATAATTTTGCCAAAATGCGCGCACAATTCCACGAATATCGACGCCCGAGTTTTCGTAGAAACCTGCATCTTCAACTGCAACAGTCGCCTGTTTGAGCGCGAGTGGCATGCGATCTAGCGGCACCACGGTGCGTCGACCGCCTTGTGGGTCGACGATCTCATATAGCAACGTTATCCCATCGCGTGCGTAGATTCGAGTAGTCTCGGCAGGCCGGTAGCTACCAATCCGGGTTGGATCTGGCAGATCTTGGCTGTAGTAGCGATACACAAGCAGTGCGGCAATCGTGAATAGCCCAGCGAAGAGGAGACTTAACTTGATCAACGCAAGCAGTAGTTGCCAGGCAAATCGTAATGGTGTTACGCGCCGTGCAGAGCGCCTGGTAGTGCGAATTGTGCGTTGTCGAGCAGGTAACATGCCTCAAGTATAGCACTGCCTGCACTCAGGTGCTTGTGGTATGCGCGAGAATAGAGAGAGACACTGAGGCACTGAAGCAGGCCGTTGGGTCGTATCCAAGCAGCAGTGATAAGTAAGATATAGAGTTTCTAGCCTGAATATATCAGTGCTAACCGTCGGAGTCAACCATGGCGATCTGTCTTATTATTCCAGTACTTGCAACCTTAGCACTCATCATCTATGGCTGTGTGGTAGGTGGGCGTGCCTGGCAAGCAGCACACCAAGTTCAGGGTGAGCCAGCTCAAGTATTGCGCTATCTGGCATTAAATCTGTGTGAGCCAGTCGTGGGTACACCATTGGTTCTGATGACGCTTGCGTTATTGGGCGGCTGGCCGGATGCGATACACTTCCCACTCAATATGTTGATCTGCTGGCCAATGGTCGTTCTACTGATCCCAGCATTTGGCAGGCAGATGCGTGATGCCAGGTATCAACATATCGTAGAGCGGGCAACTCACTTAGGTGCGGCGCGAATCGTCTGTAATATGCTCTGCTTTGCGCTTATTCGCGCAACAGAAAGCCCAAACGCGTGGTCGTTGTTAGCCACTGCGCTAGTGATGCTCCTGCCATTAGCCTCGCTTGGGGTGCTGTGGCATACTATCCAGTGGTCGCGCCAGACAATCAGTACTATTGCGCCAACCTACCCGCTGCCTTCTGGGCAGCAGCCTGCACTGAATACGGCCCGCCCGACGCATGCACGCCCTGCAGCATTGCCTGCTAGTGGGCTTCAATCAATGGAACAAATGGCACCCTGCCCAGAATGTGCCATATTGATACCTCATGATGCGGCAATCTGCCCACATTGTGGGCTTGTCTTCACAAGCCATCTGCCAGCCGAGCTACATGATTTGCCACGCTTTACGATCTTGCGCCCATTACGTGAAGGTGGGATGAGCCAAACCTACCTTGCGCGTGACCGTGCAATTGGGAATTGTTGTGTGATTAAAGTGGCAAATGCGAGTGATGCACGCCAGTGCCTAGAGCGCGAAGCGCTACTGCTACGCGATTTGCGCCATAGTGGCGTGGTGCCGTTTGTTGGCTGGTATCCAGATGCGGCGCTACCATTTGCCGCGCTAGCCTATCTTCCTGGGCTGTCGCTTGATCAGATGCTGACACTTGGTCCAATCTCACTGGATCGGGCCCTACACTATACACGTGTGGTTGCCGAAACGCTCTGTTATCTTGCTTCGCGACCAGCGATAATCGTTCATTGTGATCTAAAGCCAGGGAATCTGATTGTAAACCCCACCACCGATTCGGTTGTGTTAGTTGATTTCGGTAGTGCGATTGAAATGCGCAGCAACCAACCCATGGCTGCTGCGCCGGGCTTGCATCACTACAGTACGCCTGGCTACGCTCCGCCCGAACTGTATCGTGGCCAACCCACCCCCCGTAGTGATGTGTATGGCCTGGCAGCAACCCTTTATCACCTGGCCACCGGGGATGATCCAAGTAACCACCCACTTACATTCCCGGCGCTCAATGCATTGCCAGGCGACATAAGCGCGGCCTTACGTCAAGCACTTGCGCATGATCCGGCCCAACGCCCGACGCCCTTTATCTTTCGAGACACCCTGCGCCATCTGTCTGGGCGGTCTCAATTTGTGCGCCAATCTTCGGCTGTGATTGCCCAACGTTCGTGATCGCGCCAAGCGCCATTAATGAATAAGTAACGGGGCGAATAGCCTTCTTTTGAAAAGCCAAGCCGTTGGACAAGCCGAATCGAGGTGCCATTTTCGGGCTGAATATTGGCTTCGACACGATGCAAGTTGAGCGAAGTGAAGGCATGTGCAACAACCAGGCGGATGCCTTCTGTCATCAACCCCTGGCCAGCAAATCTTGCTGCTGCATAATACCCAAGGTAGCAGTTCTGAAATGCGCGATAGAAAATCTGACTGAGATTGGCAACTCCAACGATTTGATTGGTCTCAGTATGGCAAATCAGTAGGCCTACAAAATCTGCATTCTGGCAGCGCCTTATATAGGATTGACACTCTTCTTCCGTGAGTGGAGGTGCGACCCATGGGAAATGCAGCACGCGGCTATTGTGGTGCATTAATAGCAATTCGCCAATATCATCGATTGTGGGCTCACGAATGAAAACGCGTGGCGTGGGTTGTTGATTGGCTGTTGGGTCACACTCATTCAATGGGCTAGCATTCATAGTACACCATATATAGACGCGATCAGCGCGTCTACACAGCCTTAGCTTGTTCTAAGCAAACTGATTCAGGTCACAACCGGATTACGATCCGCATAGCGCTCATAGAGTCGCTCTTCCACAATGCGGCGTAGACCGATCGCTGTCGTGTGGATGTCACGGTAGGTTGTGTACAAGGGTGCTAAGCCGATGCGAATATTATCCGGCGGGCGGAAATCGGGTAATAATTTGAGATCATTGATCATCGCTAAATCAATGCCTAGCCCTTGATCGTGGCCGAGCGACACATGCGACCCACGCCAGGCGGCATCGCGGGGTGAGTTCAGCCGATAACCAAGTGGCGCCAACAGTTCTTCCCATAGACCGATCAGATATTCTGTCTGACGCATTGATTTCGCGCGTAGTGCTGGCATACTCGCTTCAAGCAAGATATCCAGCCCTGGCTCTAAGAGTGCAAGTGAAATAACCGTTGGCGTACCGGTAAGAAAGTGCCGTAAACCTTCGGCTGGTTGGTAGTGAGGATCGAAATCGAATAGGTTACGTTGGCCCATCCAACCAGTGAGTGGGTTTTTCAACCGCTCTTGGATATCGCGCCGCACATACAGAAATGCTGGCGCACCCGGCCCACCATTGAGGTATTTGTACCCACAACCAATTGCCAGATCGGCGTGTGCAGCATTTAGCTCAACCAGCACAGAACCCGCAGAATGACTCAAATCCCATAGAATCAGTGCACCTGCTGCATGCGCTGCTTGGCTTATTGCCGCCATATCGTAGGTATAGCCGCTTTTGAAGACCGTATGCGTCAGTGTAACCAACGCAACATCCGCATCGAGCGCAGCGGTAAGCGCATCAACAGGCCCATAGATACCATCCGGGGAAGAAATGACTTCGATTCGGTGCTTACCGCCGAGGAGATCGACAGCACCCTGCAAAATATACAGATCGGAGGGGAAATTCAGGCTATCGGTCAGAATTCGTGTACGCCCAGGCCGGTCACGTAACGCCGCAACGACCAACTTGAACAGATTCACCGATGTTGAGTCCGCCAGCACAACCTCATCCGCGGCAGCCCCGATCAACTGCGCAACTTTGCCGCCGATTCGTTCTGGGAGTATGAACCAGCCATCGTTCCAGCCGCGAATTAAACGTTCGCCCCACTGCTGGTGAATGACCTGCTCGGCAAGTGTTGCAGTTGCTTTGGGGAGCCGCCCAAGTGAATTGCCGTCCAGATAAATGAGCTCGGGATCCAGAATCGCAAAACGCTCACGGAAATGAGCCAACTGATCTGCGGCATCTAGTTCGGCGGCATACGCTGCATCGGTTCGGGTAGGCATACAACTCCTAAGATTCCAAATCAGACTGAACTACCTCCGGCATAGTGTAGTGTATAGGGTACGACCTGTGCTGCAAGATACTGCCAATGCAATTCGTTCAACTGGCGAATATGGAGTAGATCATGCCCAGCCCAGGCAGCCAACACATCCCCAACATGTAACGTTGCCAAATGTGGATGCTGAAGTGGTCGATCCCACTCGTTGAAATCGAGCGCGTTTAGCCAGGCAATCGATTCACGCCGCTCCTCCACAAATCGCGCTAGACTCGATTCTAGATCGCGCTCATTATAACGCCGTTCAATCACCCATCCTTCAGGATTGATCGGTGGTAGTGGCTGTTCGGGTTGTTCAATCGTCTGCCGAATCCGAAAGCGGAAATCGGCATGCTCTTCATCATAAAGGTGATTGATGACTTCGAGGATCGACCACTGTTGTGGGTCTGGTTTCCAGCGTGCGTGCTCAGCAGCGACATTAGCAGCAAGTGCGATGATAATATGCATTCCAGCCGTGAGCCGCGTGATTGCCAATTCAATCGTCATCATAGGCATCCCTCAAATGCGATAAGATGCACCAGCCTATAAGGAATATTGCTGGTGATAGCTATTCATGGACGAAGGCCTTTATGCCATGCTGGCGTGGTTTGCGGTGTGGGTTGTTCTGGTAGCTTGAAACAGAAGGTAGTTCCCTGCCCACTCCCCTCCGATTCAATCCAGATGTGGCCGCCATGCACTTCGATGATCCGCTTGACTAGCGCCAGGCCGATGCCCGTGCCGTCTGCTTCTGCATCAAGCTTTTCGAATAGCCCAAACACCTTTTGATGATACTTCGGGTCGATGCCGATACCGTTGTCTTGCACATATAGTACGCACTCGGCACCCTGCCCACGTGCTCCAACACTAATATACGGCTGTGGCTGCTCGCCCATGAATTTGGCAGCGTTGTCGAGTAGATTTTGCAGTACCTCGATCAGCCGCACACGATCGCCGTAGACACTGGGCAGATCCGGGGCCACCTCGACCGTAACCCCGCGCTCGTCCAGCCGCCCACCGACCAGCGCTAGCGCCTCGCTCACAATATCCGCAAAGGGTACCTGGCGTGGTGGGTTCATCAGCCGACCGATGCGCGACAGTTCGAGCAAGTCGTCGAGCAGATGCCGCATCTTATCGGTAGCCTCTTTGATCCGCCGGATGTCGACCTGCAAGCGCGTAATATTGCCAGCTAATGCATCTTTCTCCAAGAAGCCTAGAAAACCGCCAATCGTAATCAGTGGGCTTTTTAGGTCGTGCGAGACTGTATATGTGAAGCGCTCGAGCTCGGTGTTGCGAGCCTCCAACTCGCGAATCAGGTGCTCGCGCTCATACAACTCTTGTTGAAGCGCGCTATGCAAGCGGGAATTATTGATCGCGATCGCGGCCTGATGGGCTACCCCAAGCAGCAACGCGCTATGATCGTTTGTATACACATCCAGCGTATAGCTATGCAGCGCAATCACGCCGATCACTCGCGATCCTACTTGCATGGGCACCATGAGGCACGACGCAGAAACTTTCGATTTATCACCAAGGAGGTGGCTGCTGGTTTTTCTTATCTGCTCAATTTCCTCTAGGTTGCGATTGATCAACAATGGCTGGCCGGTTTGGATAACCTGGGCAATGTAGCTGTTCGGGCGTAGCAGATCAACTGCCTCAGTCCAGCGTTGTCCATTATCATACATCAGCGGGAATGCAATCTCGTTGGTTTCGGTGGTATACAAGCAGACGTAGAATGCATCCATAGGGAAGGTACGGCGCACCTGTTCTAGAATGACCTCCAGCACCGTATCGAGGTCTTGCAAGGTTGATACTGCACGGCCTACCTCGTTCAACATCGCCAATTGATCAGCGCGCTGCTGCGCTTGTGTGGCATAATCACGCAATGCCTGCTCGGCCTGTTTGCGCGCGGTGACATCCTGCACTGCGCCATAAATGCCAGTCAACTGCTGTTGCTCCTCGTCCCAGACTGGGTGGGCATATACCCGTACCCAGCGAATCGACTGATTTTTGTGGATGATGCGGAGTTCGCTAACCACACGCTGATTGTTGTGCAGTTGCGCCATATCGCGTAGATCTTGCTCATGGTCGTCAGGGTGAACAGTGGCGGTCCATCCACCGTGTACCATGAATTCATCAGGATCATAGCCGGTGATCGTCTCGAACGCGCCGGTAACCCAGTTGAGCTGAAACTCGCCGTGCTCATTGAGCTGGGAAGAGAAGGTGTAATCGGAGATTACCGACGAGACCAACCGATAGCGCTCTTCGCTCAGGCGTAATTCCTGCTCAATGCGCTTCCGATCAGTGATATCTTGCATAATGCCGATCGACTCGCGTGATATGCCTTTCTCGTTGAGTATCTCCACCGCCGTATCGGCAATCCAGCGCGTCTGCCCATCGCGAGTGCGGATGCGATAGTCACATTGCCACACCTTCGTCTCTCCCGATCGGGCGCGCCGGATAGCCTCCTTTTCCGCCAGGCCGGTATTTTCGCCGAGGATCACCGTTTCCTGAACCAGCGAATCCCAGTTTTGTGGCGTCACCTCATCCGGGCCAAAACCGGTCAGGCGCCGGATGCCTTCGCTCATAAAGGTATACGAGCCAGCATTTCCAGTGCCGTACTCTTGATAATACGGCACTGCGCCGGCGGCCTCGATCGCCTCGCGATGCAGCTGCTCGGATTTGCGTAGTGCGTGGTCAGCCTGTTGGCGTTGGATGGCTGCGCCGATAATACCAGCGGCGATCTTGAGCGCCTCCATCTCGGCCTGCGACCATTCCCGAACCACCTTATAGTCGTCGAAGCCAACGATCCCCCACCAGGTTCCATCGACGACGATCGGGACATCAAGCAGCGATTTGATACCACGCGGTATTAGAACCTCAGATTCGTTCGGCAGAAAGGTTGTCAGGTTGCCCTGGAACAATTGGCCCCGACTTAAAGTCTCTTCCCAGCGCATAAATTTCGAGTTGTAGATCGTTACGCCTTGGAATGTGGGATTATCTATGTCTGGTGGAATGCCAGGCGCTGCCCACTCGTAGCGCATGGAGGTGAAGAGTGCTCCATCAGGATCACTATGATTCTCGAAAATATACACATGGCTCGAGTTGGTTCGCTGACCCAACCGCTCTAGTACGGCATAGATGTGCGATTGCCAATCGGATGTCATTAAAAAGCGCTCGGCGGCAAACG
>JANLSE010000447.1:0-33757 GCA_031362265.1 Roseiflexaceae bacterium | reverse complement strand
CGTCGCCAGTACAATCCCAAATAGGATGCGCTTGCCCGGCCAATCAATATGTGAAAGTGAATAGGCAACCACGGTACATGAGAACAAGCGTGCAAGCATCACACTACCCGAAATAATCAAGGTGTTCAGCATATAGCGTGGAAAATTAACGAAGGTGACGCCATAGAAATAGTTAATCCACATGGCTGGATCTGGTATCAGACGCGGTGGAACCTCAATGATCTGCTGGGGTGATTTGAGTGACGTTGAAAGCAGCCAGAGCCAGGGAAAGAGAAACAGCATGCCAACGGCAATTACCAGGCTATACAGCAGGGCCTTGCTACACCAACGCTGAACAACGAGTGGCCATGGGCGTTGTTTTGTAAGGGGCTTCTTTGTTGGTAGGGTTACATCCATCATATCCATGGCACACTCTCCCTTAAACCAGGTCATATGATGTCCAGCGCCGCGATATTGCTAAGAGCGCCCACGTCACAATCGCTGTCACCGCAAACAAGATCCAGGCCATTGCCGAGGCATAGCCCATATTGAGATATTGGAAGGCTTGAACATACAGGTACAGCCCGTAAAACAGCAACGACCCTTCAGGCGCGCCCGGCGAACTTCCTGCTCCACCAATAATGTAGGCTTCGGTAAAGAACTGGAGCGACCAAATCACCCCAGTGATGAGCTGAAACACCGTCACTGGTGAAATCAGCGGGAGTGTAATGCTCCAGAAGCGCTGAAATGGGCCCGCACCATCGATCGATGCAGCTTCATAGAGCTCCTGGGGTACACTCTGTAAAGCCGCCAGATAGATGATTGTCATGCCACCAACGGCCCATAATTGCATGAGAATAATGCTTGGTTTCGACCAATCCGGGCTAGCAAACCAGAGTGGCCCACGAATACCAAGCGACTCCAGCGTGTTGTTGAGTAGCCCTAGTTCTGGATTCAGAATCCAGCGCCACAGCAGCGCTAGCGCAACTGCAGGCATTAATGTCGGGAGAATATAGATCGTACGCCAGATAAACTGCCCACGTATATTGGCATTCAAGAGTAATGCGCAGATCAATGCGAAAATGAGTTGGCTTGGGATACCAATCAGTGTCAGAAACCCACTGTTATACAGCACCTTGGGGAAGAAACGATCCTTTGTGAACAGATGAACGTAGTTGTCGAAACCGATCCAGCGCGGCGCTAATGGAATCTCATAACGCGTAAAACTATAGTAGAGCGTGCTCAGCATCGGGTAGGCTAAAAACACCAGTAACCCAATGATGTATGGCGAAGCGAACAGGAGGCCAGCGAAAAACTCACCCCGCGCACGTTTGCTCCAGCGCTTGCGTAGCCGAAGCGGTGTGCTTAGTTCAACTTGGCTTGCCATGTTCACCTCGCTCAGGCGTTGTACAACTCATGCAGGAGTTCTACCGCTTTATCGACAATTAGGTAGCCACCCTCACGGCCAACCCGCGCATTGAGTGCGGGCCATGCCTCATATGAACCACCGTCATAGGCTTTACGGGTTGTAATATACCCAGCATAGTCGTTGGCATAGATCGCGACACCAGTATGACGAAATGGTGATCGCTCCTTGATCATTAAGCCAAATTCAACAAACATTTCGCCCGGCAACCCAACAAACGCAACATCTCCAAAACGCTGTACAACCAGATCAGTTTGGTAGGTTTCATGTTCGGCTTGTTCGGCACAAAAGCGTTTGACCTCTTTCGCACCATATTCATTCCAACTTGGCATTTTGCGCGCAATGTCGTCCTTCCACCAATAGCGGGTAAAATCGCGCTGCGCAAGGAAGAGTTCGGCCTTACGGCTTGCGATCGCTAGGATTGGCAGGGTACATGCGTCACGATAGGTTGCGATAATGGTGCTCGCGATTTCGTCAGTGGCTTTATCAAGCCCACCAGGGCGGTTAAAATCAAAATAGTTGGTGTTGCCACACGCCCCTGGAGCATAGAGGAGTGGAATATGGCTACCTAAACGCTCATCAAGGGCGTGTTGAACACTGTATGTCAGATCCCCAGAATACTGATCGCCAAAGTTGAATGAGTTATGGCCGGTGAAATTCCATAGCATAGCGATTGGCTGATGATCTGCCCCGCGCACGACATAGAGCAGGAATTCAGGATCGATTGGCCCTTCGGCAGCATAGGCTTGATCTTTGGGAATACGCATCCAGTGGGTGTATGCCCCTAGATTACGCGTTTCACGGCGACGGTTAAAGACTAACCATGGCAATTCGGTTTGGACAACACCTAACGAACCCAGTTGAAGCTGACCATGCGCTTGGCAGACTGCATCCGCAATGATTTCGATCAAGCTCTCAATCCAGTCACGCTCCATGGCCTTCGCCGTATCACCCCAATCGGCATGGAAATGGCCGAGGTAGGTATGCAGTGTTGGGAGCGTTGATGGTGCTACATGGGTATGTGAGCATGTCATGATGATACTATCGGCGGGCACCCCACAGCGCTGCTCGGCCAGTGCTGCTGCCCGTAGCCCATCGGGTCGGTCGATCCCTAATGCATCAATCGTCACAATGGCACAGGCATCATGGCCATTATCAAGCACGAGTGCCTTAACAAATAATGGATAGAGTGTGCCCTTGGCATAGCGTGCTCCATCCGACATTGCCAAACCAAGTGGTGGGTGCAATTCAATTTCGGCGACGCCAGCCCGTAGGTGTGCAGCTTCCACGATCAACCTCCATAGCACAAACGATGCCTTGCTGTTAGCCTAATGGCCCTGCGACACATGGAACCGACCAATACGCCATCAACTCGGAGTCATCACTCCATTTGACGGTACGCAGCCATTGTGCGGCGATCGGCTGATCACTGCTGATCCGTATCCCATAATGTTTGTTGACACGGACGCGATCATCCATTCGTATGCGGCAGCAGCGTTGTGCTGGGATGCTTACCTGCTGCTCAACGATATCGTTGTAGTACAACGTTAATTGCACTTCTGCTGGCGTCTGGCTAGGATTAAAGAGAATTGCCCACTCCGACTCGCGAACATAGGCGTTGGGGTTATCGATCACCAGCCCATCCGCGAGATACCATTCCTGATGGAGCTGGCTGATGGCCATATATGATTTTGCACACTCGCGTACCCCATGCGGTGAATGCGTGCGTGCCTGTGTGTTGTAATCGTTCCCACTATTATTCCAACCGATTGTCGATTGACATACAATTGGCAAATCGCTCTCAACCATAACCGCAAAATGGGTATTTGGTTCGACTGGCCAATTGGTGTAGTTCGATTCGGTGGATTTCCCCGCCGGAGCCTGTTGCTCACATGTGGTTGGCTCGCGATCAGCGTAATAAAATGTCAAGCGCAATGAAGCATCGCGATCATGGGGGTTGAATGCCAACAGATGGCCCATCGAGGCATGGAGAGTGGTCTCGTCAACAAGATATTCGTGATCGAGTAAATAGTACTGATACATTGCGACATCCTTCTTTCAAACGCTTGGAAACCCCAATACGTCGTCCGCTATCGGCTACGGAACATCCATCGTCGGAATGTAAGAATATCAGACCAATTGATGAATGTAGTGTAACCCATGGATTTTGCTCTGTCAAGCGAGCCGCCTCGTGACCTCGTGAAGAGTTAGCGTTGCTGCCATAATTCTGCGAGCATACGGTTGGTCTGACCGACGATAAATTCTCCGGCACCTGGCCCAAGCAATGCACCGCGTGCTGGCCACGTTTCGTAGCCACCATGCGAGAATGCCTCACGGGTAGGGATTGGCCCGACGTAGCCACCGCTATTACAAGCCAAGAGCGTTTCACGAGCTGGTGAATGGGCGCGGATCTGCATTCCAAGGCTTGCAAATGGCAGCCCTGGTAGCCCAGCAATCGCAAAGCTACCCAGCCGCCAGGTGTGGAGATCAGCGGGTATTGCATGTGCGCCATGTTGCTGCATCGCTGCAAGCTCATCGGCATAGGCAGCTACTGCGGCTGGCCACTTCAACTCAATATCCGGTCGGCTCCAGAACTCATTCGAATCACGGATCGGCAATACCACTGGTGTGTGTTTCGCGGCTAAGCGAATCTGCGGATCGGCAGGTGTTTCCAGATAAACAGCCATGAGGGTATTGCATATTGCCTCAGTAACAACTGCTTGACTATGGTTGAAACTGGAGTCACCAGCACAACCAGGTAGATACAGGCATGGCACATGATGCCCAATCCGGCTATCGATCTGCTGTTGCACCAATCCTGGGACATCGGCCGAGATGCTGCCATCCTGGGCAAAGCGCAAATCCGCTGCAATCGACCATACCAGGCAGATCGGAAACCCGCGTTGGTTACGAATCACAAGCACCGAGAACACTGGGTCACTTGCTCCTTCAGGCTCAAGAACTTCGTTGGGGGGTGTGGCGATCCAAGCACTTATCGCGCGATAATTGCGGGTGAGTAAGCGATGGTTATACCCGACATGTGGCAAACTAGCTCGCCCAACACCCAAAGCTGCCGGTTCTAGCTTTTCGATTGCGACGGCAACCGTCTGGATTGCGGCTGCTTCAACCTGTTGGAGAAAGGGTTGATCGAGCTGAGGTGCACCGAGCAGTGGCGCAACCACCGGCGCGCCACGCGTATGAGAACAACTGATGATGATTGCCTCGATTGGCAGGTGATATTGCGAACGAAGCGCCTGCACGATGCGCTGGTTGCTTTCCGCAGGTAAACCAGCCAGATCAAAGGTGATCAGTACCAATTGCTGTTCAGCAGAAGAAAATACGAGCGTGCGAACTGCGAGCGGTGTCGCAACGGCTGTCGCAATGCGCGTATTGAGCTCGGCTACCAGCATACTTCCAAGGGCTGGTGTAATATCAGCTTCGGCGACCGCAGCCTGGAGCGAAGGGGAAGTCTTCATTCAGCACCTCACTGGAGTGAACCATTTATGCGCTTGTCAGTAGTCGTACCGTTGCAATGCCGTGCGCTACAACGTCCACGATGACGCTCGCATCCCGAGTTGTGAGCGCCTGATCGTCATATTCGAGTGGATCGGTACGCATGGCACCCTGGAGCGTTCCCAATTCGTGAAGGTAGATTTGGGTCTGTGTCGCAGTTCCCGTACATTCCCAGATGCGGGCGATCAGACCTGCATCTTCTGCTGTTTTCAGGCCGCTGAGGATTGTGTTGGCTGGTGTAATCTGCACAAAGCTATTGCTATTGTGAGCCAACTTGCCGTGCTGGCCCGCCGGGAGCGTTGCACACAGCAGTTCATTGACATACCCCCAGCCGAAATGAACGGCTGCGACCGGATCATAGCCTGCATGCGGCATCAAACCGTAGCGGAAGGTAAAATCAGTAACCTTCGCCTGATCATGCAGATTCTCATGCCAATCGATCACATTTTCAAAGGCTAACGCCATAATCGTAGCAGAATCGGTATCAGGAGCCTGTGGATCTTCAAGCGTCGTACGATGGCCAAACATCACAAGATGCGAATCTCGTAACGCGAGTGTCACACCATATTGCTGATTTGAGAGATCGGCAAAGGTGCGTACCGCGTTAATGGCCATCCCAGCTCCGGGTCGTTGATCTTCGCCCGCAGTAATAATGGCACCAGGGGTTTCGAAGCGATAACGCCCATCAGGAACATGCAACGGAAATGCAAAATCGAGTTCCTGACGCTCCTCCGACGGGCGCTTATGAACATCATTCTGAAAATCGACCTGTTTCGTTTGGCTATAGAGCGTGATGGTCGTATGCAACTGAATATGTTTGAGTTCAGCATGCACATGTAAGGTTGCAAAGAGTGGGCCAGCTTCGCCTAATTCGATTTGAGCAGACTGGGCGGTGTATTCAACACCATCGGATAGATAGACACACTGATTGAGATGATAGGGTGCATCACGCTTTACGATTTCCCGCTGCTCGCTCTTATCGTACAGGCTTACAATTCCACCTGTTATTGGGCTGACTTCAAGCCGATAGTGTGGGCCATCAAGTATTGTTCCATCCATGCTCCATGGATTCGCAGATGCTGGCAACAACTGATCGTTATGGTGTATGGTATACACGCGATACCCCACCGCAGGAACATCGCTCGCGTACAGCCATACTCGATGATCAGCGCTGTATTGCACCAATGCCAACGTGCCTGTTGTGCTATCGATCACGTGAGTATCAGTTGTGCCATCCAATTCGACGAGCCCACCGCATTGCCAACCTAGCCGATTGAAGACCACCAGACTTAATTCGGTCGTGGTGATCTGATGCGCCAACGCTGCCAGCCCTGAGTCGATCACACGATCAAATGTGCTATTGGCAGTCTCTTGCCAGGTACGCCGCAATGCTGCATTAAAGACACGATTGCCATCATTGGCACCATTCCACGCGTGATCAGAAAGTGTTATCAGATTGTGCCAGCCCTCTGCCAGCCAGGTTTGGCGTTGTGCAGCGTGGGTGGGATCGATGGTTTGTGCAATCGCAGCAATCGTATCGGCGGTTCCCGCACGCTCTTGAGCACGCCGCCAACCCGCCAAATCATAGGCAAGTGATGCGGGCCATGCATCCCACGCTGCGCCATAATCGCCGCGATACACCGGTACCTGAAGGTTGCGAGCACCAATTTGGGCCTCGATATCTTCCCAGAACTGTGTATGAGAAGCATTGACAAGGCGTGGATATTCCCAGCCTTGGTTGTTATAGGCCGCAATCGTCGCCGCCTTCTTGCTACCAAAGGTTCGCAAATTGGGAGCAAGATCGCCATAGCATCCCAGGAGTGCAATTGCATCAAATGGGTAGCATGTACCAAGCGCCGAATATTCTGGAAGAATGCGATCATGTAATGCGGTATTGGTAGAACGCATATCACGCAATACAAAGTGACCTTCAACATAATCGGTATTACGGCGGCGGAGCAGGACGCGGTTCCCATCCGGTGCTTCCCAATAGAAGATTGGTGGCTCTTCTAGGCGGGCTGCCCATGGGCATTCATAGGGTAGGATAGCCTTTGCAAGGTAGCGGATGCCACTCTGGGCAAGGATTGATGCGGTTGCCCAGGCAATCGTTGGTGTTTCCTGATGGTTCGCGGTGCGCATTGGCAAGCCATGTTTGGCCGCCCAGCGCCGTGCTGGGTAAAAATGGCGGATGAGCTCTTCTAGGGTAACATTTAAGGTTGAACACATGGTTGAGAATGGATTCAACTCAATGGTGCCCTGCTTGACATGCTCGATCAGGCGCTGTTCCTGCTCAGGGTAGATTTCGAGGAAATAATCGACTTCACGATGCTGTACGAGGTTATAGTGGTTGCGGTTGGCTTCCGAGCCTGTGGCATAGGCATCAGCAACGTCCAGTTCTGCCAGGGTAATCGCAGCATCATCCTCTTTCATCGGTTGTAGGCTATGATAGACCCACGTCGCATCAGTACACGAATCAGCCAGTAGATAGATCGTCCATGGGCGATGCCCACCAACCGCAATACGTGCTTCTAGTACCGTACTTCCCACGGCAAGCTGCAATCGCGCGGCCTGCGTTGGGGCATGTTCGGGCCAGAGCGTGGGTGCATAGGTACGATACTCACGAACCCCAACTTCAAGGGTAAGCACAGTTTCAATTGATACGCCAGCAGCACTGATTGTAACCAATGCAGCAGTTGGTTCTGCATCCTCACTGCTGATGGTCACCGCCACCCATTGGGCTAGGCCTGATTCCACGGTACTAAAGAATGGTTGTTCGTGCGCCTCAATAATCCGCAGGCTGTTCTGGTTCATGATGCTTCTCCACGAAATCGTGATGGTTCCTGGCCTTGCTTGTGCGATGGAAAGGTGCGCCAGCGAAATCGTTCGCCATACGGATTGCTATGCCCCTCAACCACATCTGCAACCAGATCACCAAGGACTGGTGCGAATTTGAAGGCATGGCCGCTATCCCCTGACGCAATCGTTAGCCCAGCGCGCTCCGGATGCCTGTCGATCAAGAAATGCTCATCAGCTGTATCACAATACATGCAGCGACGTGTGTACACGACGGGTGCTTCAACGAGTGCTGGGAAGGTTGTTGCGAGAAAAGCACGCAGTTCGGCAATGTTTATTTCGCTCACAACTCGTGCATCACCTGATGGATTCAGTTCGAGGCCCGGGCCGTGTTTCGCGATTTTGACGACCCCAGCACGCGGATGGGTAGGGAAGCCATACCAACCGGTGCGAGAGCTATCGGCGCTGAAGACATAAAAGTTGGGTGGTGCAAATAATTCAGGATCCTGTGGTTGCAAATGAAACACCGGATGCCCGGTGGAACGAAGGACGCCAGCCAATTCAGGGAGTAATTCGAGCGTCCATACACCAGCGGCGATGATCACATGCTCCGCCAACAGTTCACCATGGGTGGTGCGTACACCAGTAACCCGCCCATGCTGCTCGACAAACCCCATAACTTGGGTATCGGGCTGAACGATAACCCCCTTCATTTTGGCGACTTCGACTAACGCCGCTACTACTCGCCCACTTTCAATATACCCACCTTTGGTATTGAAATAGCCATCAACATAGGTTTCGGCTTTCCATGCTGGGAAGCGCCGTGCAATCGCTGCACTATCTACACGTTCCGGGTTGTGCCCACGCCGCTTGAGGGTATGGTAATTCTCATATTCGTACCCACCTGGTTCCATGGGTACCTGCGCAAAGATCGTTACCCCAATATCGTGATAAAGATCTTCCCCAAACAGGTCATGATTCCAAACCAACCAACGTTCCCGTGAGCGTTCCGACAGCGTGGCGTACATTTCATCCGCACCATACTCGATTCGTAGCACTTTGCTGATATCGGTTGAAGCTGCCAATGGATGGGGGATTCTGCCTGAATCAACCAAACATATCTGATAACCACGCTCGCGGAGTGCTATCGCCGCGGTTACGCCAAAAATGCCAGCGCCAACAATGAGTATGTTTCGTACTGCTGTCATGAACAGTTCCTACCTGCTCTGCCTGAGATATTTGAAAAATAGCACATAAATAGCCCGCTGTCAACCATTATTTTGGACACTTTTGTGAATCATGCAAATATATACTTGAAAGAACGCCTTGTTTGTGATAGGATTGATATATTGGGATAGACATGGTATGGGAACGACATGACAGTGCCACTTTCACTTGCTGCTGATCGGCGGATTGCGATACTGCAACTGATTCGCCAGGCCGGAGCGCTGACGCGTAACGATATTGCGCATAGTCTTGATGTGAGTATCAGCCAGGTAAGCCGGATCACAAGTGAGCTGCTTGAATCTGGTTTACTTGTCGAGTCGCGGCGTTCAACAGCTGGATTAGGGCGGCCATCGGATTTGCTTGCCCTAGCCAGTGATGCTTGTGTTGTTGTTGGCCTTGATCTGGGTAGTATTGAACATCGGGCGATTCTGACAAATGCACGCGGTGACGTGCTGGCAACCCATGTTGTGGTTGCTCCACCACTTGCAAGCCGTGATGCGATTCTCAGCCAGATTACCGCATTGACAAATCTCGTCATCAAACAGGCGAAGGTTGTATCTGACTCGATCATTGGTTTAGGGATGGCGCTGCATGCACTGGTTGATCCAATTGCGCGTATCGTTCATTTTTGGTCTGGTCGGCCACTCATGACATCGCCATGGACAGACTTTGCCTTAGGGAGTGCAGTAGCTGAGCAAATGCCAGGGCGAATTATTGCAATCGATGATGTGATGCGAACGTTGGCAATTTCGGAAGCTCGGTATGGCCGTGACGAACGCGATTTTATTCTGGTATTGGCAGAAGAAGGCATTGCTGCTGCATTTGTTATCGATGGTATGCCATACATCGGCCCAAACAACATTGCTGGCGAGATTGGGCATATTGCGATCGATGGCGAGGGCAATGCATGCGAATGTGGCAATACTGGTTGTTTAGAATTGCGCGCGTCAGAACGGGCAGTATTGGCCAACGCAGGACAATGGCTACAAACATCTCAAATCGTAACATCGTTACGAGAGCATTCGATACTCACAATCGAGAATGTGTTTGAGGCTGCCGACGATGGCGATCGACTGGCATATCAGTTAATAGTTGAAGCTGGCGAGGCGCTCGGGCATGGGTTGGCGGTATTGCTTAATCTGCTTGGGCCGCGATTAATTGTCCTTACAGGGAGTATGGCGCGCTCACCTATCTATTGTGATGCAGCCCGCCGTGTGATGCGCTTACGCTCGCTTAGCCGCGCCTCACAAAATGTACGCCTAGAAACGAGTCAGTTAGATGCCTTTGCTGGAGCGCGTGGTGCTGCTAGCCTCGTCCTTGATCGGCTTTTCAGCAGCCATGAAGAAAACATCTTTGCGATGAAGCGTTAATGCTGGCATAATTCGCCTCAAGCAACGGATCATCCTGATACGCAACGGAGGAGCAACTGATGGATGCTGAGATTGTCGGAAGGGCACGGAACGAGCTTCAACGGCAAGGATACCATGCAGCCCTGCTCAGTGATCCTGCCAGTGTTACCTGGCTGACTGGCTATGCTGCACCTGCCGAGACTGGCCCAAGCCCGTTTGATGCGCCTGCATTTGTGGTACTCACTCAAGATATACTTGCACTGATTGTTGCCGAAACCGAACACATGGCAGCCTCCAGCACCAGCGTTCCCGTTCACACCTATGTTGGCTATACCATTGAGCAGCCACTGGCTCCAGTGCTACGGGCGTCCGATAGTGTATCAGAGCTCCTCCATCAGGCGATTGGGCGCACAGGCACACTCTTATGTGAAGCCCAGACATTACCATTTCACACAGCGCACATGCTTCATTCGCGGTATCAATTGGTCGCAATTGATGGTTGGGCAAATCGGCTACGTGCAGTCAAGACGGTATCAGAAGTAAACAAGATTCGTGCGGCACTTGAACTTTGTGATCTGGCGCAGACAACTGCGCGGCGGATTGTTCGCCCAGGTGCAAGCGAAGTGGCTTTGTTTCAGGAGGTTCGGGCGGTGATTGAGGGCACCGCTGGTGAGCGCCTACCAATCTTTGCAGATTTTATTGCTGGCCAGCGTACGGTAGAGATTGGTGGGCCACCAAGCGCCTCGATCCTACAACCGAACGATCCGCTCTTGGTTGATTGGGTCTTACGGCGTAATGGCTATTGGGGTGACAATTGCAATGTGCATATTGCTGGCACTCCATCGGCCTCTCTACACCAATTGTATCGCACAGTTCAGCAGGTGCTGGATCGTGTACTTGTGGCACTCAAGCCTGGGATGCGTGCGAATGAACTGGATCGGCTGACACGCACCTACGTCGAGCGGGCCGGTTATGCGAGCTACCCCCATCACACGGGCCATGGTATCGGCGTGAGTTATCACGAGGAACCACGGATTGTTGCCTATAACGACATGATCCTTGAGCCGGGGATGGTGATTGCGCTTGAACCAGGCATATACGTGCCTGGGATTGGTGGAGTGCGCCTTGAGGATACCGTTCTGATCACAGAACATGGTTGCGAGGTATTGACATACCATCGCAAGAGCCTGGAGTAGCGCCATGAATGATCGACTTGCTGGACAGGTTGCTATCGTTACCGGTGCCGCTCAAGGTATTGGTGAAGCGATCACACGGCGCTTTATCAACGAGGGAGCTTGGGTGATTGGCATCGATAAGCAATACCACAAATTGCTTGCGCTTGCACAAGAGCTTGCCAATTTTACGGCGTATCCTACTGATGTGCGCGACCATGGTCCGCTTCTCGATTGTGTCGAACAAACCATACACACGCATCGCCGAATTGATATTCTGGTGAACAATGCGGGTGGAGCCGATTATATCGGTTTTCTGGAGTATTCACTTGAGCAATGGCGCAAGGCATTTCAGATAAACTTAGATAGTCAGTTTGTGTTGTGCCAAGCCGTGGCAAAACATATGATCAATCAGCGGTATGGCAGAATCGTCAATATCGCTTCCGGCGAAGCAATCCAGGTCGAACCACTCTTGAGTGCCTATGCGGCATCGAAAAGTGGCGTGAGTGCATTGACCCGCAGCTTAGCAGTTGAGTTGGCTGAATATGGAATCATCGCAAATGCAATTGCACCAGGCTGTATTCATACCCCAATGTCGTTTATCAATGGTGTTGATGAGACGACCACCGATGCATTTCAGGAATGGTACATTCGACGGCGCAAGATCCCATTAGCGCGGCCCGGCGAGGCCCATGAGATTGCGGCGATCGCCACCTTCTTGGCGTCTGCGGAATGTAGCTACCTCACCGGACAGACCATTGTGGTTGATGGTGGGCTAACCATCACCTTTTAAGCAACCCTGTTGGGGGGCCGATGATCCACTCAGGCCGATTACAGAACAAAGTTGCGCTGATTACCGGTGGTGGCCGCGGTATTGGCCGTGGTATTGCGTTGCGCTTCGCCTCCGAGGGCGCGGCGGTCATCATCACCCAACGTGATCAGCACTCAGCAGATGCAACTGTATCTGAAATCTTGGCGGCGGGGGGAACAGCACTAGCGTTAGGTGACTCCGATGTGAGTAACCCAGCGCAGGTGGCACAGGTTGTCGCAACGGCCCTGGCGCATTATGGACCGCTCGATATACTGATCAATAATGCAGGAATTGCAGGCAGCAATGGTCATTTTCTCCAGCTCAGCCATGCAACATGGCAACACATTATCAATGTCAATCTGACAGGGATGTTTGTATGTGGTCAGGCGGTTGCACAACACATGGCCGAGCACGAAATCAAAGGGCGGATTGTGAATATCGGCTCGATCAACTCGCTCGCCGCTGAGCCTGAGGCAGCTGCATATGTTACTTCCAAGCACGGGATTGTTGGGCTGACGCGAGCAATGGCGACTGATCTGGCAGCATACGGTATTTTAGTGAATTGCCTGGCACCCGGGCCAATTACTGTTGAGCGAAATGCATCGCTCTTTACTGCACAACAGGCGGCTATCAGATCGGCGGTACCACTGGGCCGCCCTGGGACAATAGATGAAGTTGCGGCGGCAGCACTGTTTCTCGCCTCCGACGAATCGGGTTATATCACAGGCAGTGTGCTCACCATCGATGGTGGAATGCTGAGCCGTGTGCCATAAGCGCTGTTGCACCAGCCATGCGTAACCCCAATAGAGCATGATTCACATGACAACAATCCACCAAGAGACTCAACTGACTCCAGGGCGATATGCACAGCAACTGCTGGTTGCCCAACTCACCGATCGCAGCGCGCTGACGATCCCCTACACGTTGATCGTTGGCACCCAACCTGGCCCACGCATTGTAGTGACTGCAGGTGTCCATGGTGATGAATATGAGGGAGTACGAGCGATTGCCGAATTGCAGCAATTACTTAGCCCCAATGATCTCCATGGAACGTTGCTATTGATCCCGGTCGTCAATCCACCAGCGTTTCATGCTGGTACGCGCATCAGCCCACTGGATGGAGTCAATCTCAATCGGGTCTTTCCTGGTAATCCCGAGGGAAGCATCTCCGAACAATTGGCGGCTCTCTTTTTTGATACGCTTGTACGCGGTGCCGATGGATTGATCGACATGCACAGCGGTGGTACCCGCTATCTGTTTCATCCACAGGCTGGCTATTATCAGATTGCCAACCAACCAGCGCTAAGTGGACGTTCACAAGCCATTGCAGAGGCGTTTGGAGTCGACTTGGTATGGGAGGTTACTCATCGTACTGGAGTATTAAGTTTTGAAGCCATGCAAGCAGGTATTGTAAGTATTGGGGTTGAAATTGGAGGTAATGGTAGGTGTGAAGCGGCGCATGTTGCACTCGCGCGTCATGGAATCCTGAACAGCTTGGCAGTATTTGGAAGCCTGCCAGATCGGCACCTACCGGAGCGTCAGCAGCAGCGCTGGGTTGGCGATTTTACGCTGGCACCACACACTGGCCTGTTCTGCGCTCATGTTACACTCAATGAACGGGTGCAGCCGGGGCAGTTGCTGTATCACATCCTTGATCTGCATGGAAACATCCAGTATGAACATTACGCCGCATATGCTGGGGTCGTTTCAGCCATACGAGTCTTTGGCATGATTCAGGAAGGTGAATGGGATATCGCCGTTTTACAGGCCGTGGAGTAACAATGCGGATCACACCTCATCTTGCCATCGTAGCAAGCGGCAGCCTGGGGTTTTACCAGACCGATGCCTACGATTGTAATGTCTATCTGATCGACTGTGGCGACCAACTAGTGTTGATCGACAGTGGTGCCGGGCGCGATATTGATAGCCTGTTGACCAATATTCAGGCGGATGGATATGATCCAGGAGCGATCCGGCACCTTCTATTAACGCATGCACATGCTGATCATGCTGGTGGATGCGCCGAACTGCACCGCCGACTCGGCCTGAGTGTTTGGGGGAGTGCTGAAACGAGCGAATGGGTTGCCAATGCTGACGAGCAGGCAATCAGTCTGGATCGAGCACGCCTTGCAGGTGGCTATCCACCAGATTATCGGTTTCAAGCATGCCCGATCTCCGGAGTTGTCCATGATCAACAGCCATTGACGTTCGGTACTGCACAATTTTTACCACTCACAACCCCAGGCCATGCCAATGGACACCTCGTCTATCTTGCAACAATTGATGGAATCCGTGCAGCATTCGTTGGCGATCTCGTCCTGTGCGGCGGTGAGGTCTTGTTACAACACACCTATGATTGTTCACCACTCAAATTAGGTGACTCGCTACTGCGCCTCGCGGCATACCAAATCGATGCACTCTTTCCAGGCCATAGATACTTCTGCCTCAAACAAGGCAACACGCATCTCGAGCGGGCGGCAAGTTTTATCAACCGATTACGGTTACCGCCGAACGCGTCATAGGATTATTCGTGTGTTTCGTGCGGTTTGTGGCGGCTTAGGGTACGATGGTGCCTGAAACACGCAGAGCAATCTGAAATCTTGTCCAAGTATCAAATTGATGAAGGTGCTGATACTTTCCCGAAAAACGTTTGACACTTGTAATTGGAGACCATTTCAAACTGGGGGCAGCTACGCCGCCAGGGCTGCTGAAACGTCTGTACTGGTCATCGCGGGGTACCAGCGCGCGAAGGTCGGCCGCAGGTCTTCGTTCAGCACCTGGGATCGCACTTGCAACAGGAGATGGGCACCCTTCTTGGTCCAGCGCATCTGCTGCTTTTTGACGAAGCGCTTGCTGATCACCTGGTTCACGGTCGACTCGAAAAACGCCGTCGAGATCACCTCGCCATAGCGGTAGCGGTCGCCATAGTTCGGAATGAAGCTCTCGTTGGCCGTGATGTAGGTGTGGAATTCGGCCACGCGCTTGGCGAGCTTCCGGCTTGCCGACACTTCCTCATCCAAGCCCTCCAGTTGCCATTGGATCCCCTCAATGACTTGAAGTGCCCGGAAGACGTTGCCGTGCCAGAGATACCACTTGAGGCGCTCTAGCTCGTCGTCCAGCTGCTCCAAATCATGGTCGGGTGCCCCTGTGATCAGCTCCTTACGCTGTTGCCGTAGCACCGTGATGCGCATGGTGATGTGAAACCAATCCAGGAGGTGCTCTGCCAGCGGGCTCAGATACAGCTGGAGGTCGCGGACGTTATCACCACCGTCTGAGAGAAAGGTGATGGCTTGGTTCATCTGCAGCCCTTGCGCCTTGAGCAGTTCGGCCAGTCGGCGCTTGGGCTTGGTGTCGTAGCTCGTCACAAAGCCGAAACACTTGGCCGCGCCCTCACTCGGGACGCTCTTGCCGACGATCAGCTCGAACCAGCCCGCCGTGCGGTTATCGCCATCGCGGGCGTGGACGTAACCGCCGTCTATGCCGACGGTCAGCGGGCCATCGGGCCGCGGCAGCGCATCCCAGTCACGCTGGCAGCCCTCGATGAAGAAGGGCTGCTCGTCACCCAGCTCGCGCTCCAGCCGCTCAGCCACCTGCTGTGTGTGCCGATAGACCGTGGCTCGGTTGGCCTGCAACGGCAACACCTCCTCCAGGACGTCGACGGTGACCCCAAACGGGAGCAGGGCGGCCCACTTCGCCTCCAAATAGCGTCGTTCCGGTGTCGTCCGCTCCGGCAATCGCTCCGCCAGGGGACTGCTGCTCCGCGGGAGCTCTGCTGGCCGACAGGCACACGTCACAAAGCGCGGACTGTTCAGCCGGAACGTGCCAAAGAGCGACCGGACGACAATCTGGTGCTGCCCCTTGCTGCGACGAGGTGCACCACACTCAGGGCAGGCTGTGTACGCCGCGCTATAGCTGGTGGCCTGCTGTGCGACCATGATCTCCTGCACGCCAGCAAGCAGCGTCTTGCTCTCGGCCAGCGTGAGGCCCAGGGTTTCGTCGGTCAGCGTCTCCCGCTCAAGGGTCGTCACCTCGGTCACGACCTTCGCGCCGTCGGCTTGCTCAATCACCACCTGTATTGTGAGCTTCATGCGTTCACCTCGTCGTCACACGCCTGCTCCGGATCCTCCCGCAGCCGCCGGTTGATGGCGCGGCGGTCACAGCGATTGACGCCAGCCCAATACCTGAGCCTGCGCAGTTCCTCGTGGGGGTCGAGATAGTCATCAGGGTTGTCCATAAGGGCGAGCAGATGCTCAATCACGGCCAGGGAGTGGTGTTCCTGGCGCTCTTCGAGAAAGGCGTTGGGGTCAGTACACCCCTCAGGCGGAGCAGCACGCACACCGCCGATACAGATGGAGTAGTGCTGGCCTGGGGTTGCTGGCAGGATCTGCTCGAGGCGGATCTCGTGGCGCCAGGGGACGTAGAAGCTGTACTCGTAGAAGAAGCGCTCGCCGACCCGGAAGCGGAAGTCAGCGAGGCGGACGGTGTGTGGGTCGTCGGCGAAGCTGGCACCGCCGATATAGGCGATACCGTAGGCCTTGCCATAGATGAGGAACTGGTGGAGGTGGTCATTGCTCCAGCCGAAGGCGAGCTGGATGATGGCGTGCAGCTCGGCGATGGTCGTCGTGTCGCGCACGAGCAGCCGGCGCCAGATCAGTGGGCTGATGCGATCGAGACGGATGCGGAGTTGGTAGACAGTTGCGGGGTCAGAAGGGGGCATACAGCACCTCGCAGCAGAACGCGGCTAGCCAGGGTGCCGTGCCAAGCAGAGCGGGGAGGGAGACAAGCACGACACGGGGAGTATACCGGAAAACGAGTAGGATCGTGCTGCCCCCACTTTGAAATGGTCTCCAGGTTGATTTGCGCATAATCTGCATTTCGCGCAAGACCAAACAGGTGGTTGTAGGGTTTGAGGATATCTTGGGTCTGCACCATACGGGCAGAGTAACGTGTAAGCCAGCGTTGAATATCTGCAATATAGGGCACGAGCTGAGCTGAGCTCTCGATCTTATCGTGGTGAGGATATGTCTTGATGCTTGGCGTGCAATGAGTCTGACCAAAGTAAAGGTGTTCACTTAACTGTTCAGAATTCGCACGACATCTCTGCTCAACCTCAGGCATGAGCTTGTCTGTAAGCCATTCGTATGTATATCTGACAGACCATTGACCTTTGGAACCAATATTATCTTGCCATTCTGTGGCAGCTACCCTCATGTCGGGAATAGGTTTCCCATTTGGAATAACATAGACTAAATGCTTTAACTCCAGTCCGATAGGTGGATTACATCTAGGATCACTGCTTGTTGCAATCCACGCATGATCGCCACTTTCGTGCCCGATGCGAAATCCTGGCACCCAGAACTCAAAGCGATCCCAGCCATGATTCTTTATTTGGCCACGCCTATCATGGTCATCGGCAAATTTCCTCACCTGTTTCCAAAACGAGGGATGAATGGAGGTGAGATAGAATGCGAGGTCGCCCTCGTACAGGCTCAATGGGCAAAGCCAGGACTCTAGGACATCCTCGGCCTGCATTATCGTGCCGCGGTATGCACCAGCAAAGCTATCGACACAAGTGCAAAGATCGTGCGCTTCTTGTATTGAGAGGCGCGTTTCTAGATTGCCAAGATGAACCAGATAGGTTTCCTCTGTCTCACGCTCGATGAAGCGCCTAGTATCCCAAGAGGGATCGGAGCCAATACCAACCATCAATTGGGCGAGGATGTCGTTGTGATTAAGCTGGATACGTAGACCTCGCCGTAGAAGATGGCTGAAGGTGATTTCGCATGACCCGCCGCCCATACATACTGGCAGAGTTCCCTCGATTTGAACCTTAGGGCGAGCAACCCGCAATTGTAACTGATTGCGTTCTTCAGCTTCAGCAAAATCGCCTTGCCTCAAAAGTTCCTGGATGTCAGGATAGGCACGTAACGCCTGCTCAACGCTGATAAACTGTTTATGTGGCAGCTCATGCAGCAAACGGTGCTGATCAAGAACAGCATCAAAATTCAAGAGTGAGGTTATTTGTTGGATACCTTCGGGCGTTGCCAATTCAGAGGCTGTGTAATCGATGATATCCTCATCTAGAGCACGGTAGTGACGGCGAAACACACGCAGTCGATGTCCATTTGTTACCACAATAAGGAGTGGTCGCAGTCGCTCAGCATACGATTGTGCTTGTGCAATAGCTATGTCGATGCCATTGTCATTTACTCGCTTCGCTTCGACAATGACAAGAGCTTTTCCTATTATTTGCTGATCTTTCTCTGCACTATCAAAGTAGATATGGTCAATTTCGTGGTTACGGCCCTTGCGCCCTTGATGGATTTTAACTGGGTACTTGCCTCGGCGATGATCCTCTGGATAACCGAGTAGGCGGAATAGTGGCAACACGAACTTTGTCTCTACATCATCCTCAGTGTGAAGATGCGAGGGATTGTAGCTACACAGCTAGCGAGTTAATTCGATCAAGTTAACAGGCATATATGTACTCGACGATACGAGGCAACGAACAGCTCAAACTGATAGATCATCAGCTCTACTGCAGATGAAGTTGTCATCTTGGCTATGTGGCATTGGTAATAACGTTATCGTTCCTTCGAAGACTTCCAAGAGCTTGTCCTGTACGCTCGAGATAGACGCTCGCATAGATATTGATTGATGACCAACCAGTGATCTGCTGCCCCCAAGCATTAATTGCTAGTCGGTGCCCTTCATACTCGACCAGACTTCCGCTGATGATTGTTGCGATTTTGTCTGGATGGCCTGCTGCATAGACGCGCTCGCCAATCTGGATACGCCCATCGGCGATCATATTGGGAAGGCGATCTCTGATAGTGATTCGCTCTTCGTCATCGATTTCACTTGCCATACCATAGGTGGCTGCCATTTCGCTAAGCGGTGAAATCGCATAGTGTTCAATCAAACCAAAGATGCGTCGTGCTCGCTCCTCAAGGAAGAGACCGAAGAACCCATTCCGGCTAGGATCCGTAAGTAACTCAGTTGGTACTAGGTGTGAGCCAAGACATATCGCGATTTGTGGAGTACGGGTTTGTTGGAGCTCATGCAGGTAATCGTATGGTGGGCGACGCCCGATTCGGATATTAAGATTCTTGGGTATCAGCGTGCGGTTAGCAACGCAATCGACCAATTGCTCGGCTTCATCGTTATCAATATCCAACTCGGGTCTGCTTGAGATATAGGCGCTCGGGTAAATATGGTGATCATCCAAAATGGATGTTCGCCGCTGATCATCGAGCGCTGCCGTCTTGAGGCTGATGCGATGAGTGCTGCCCCAATCATGAAGTCCACCAGCTGCATACGCGATGAGATTCAGCACCCCTCGATAGGTAAGACTGGCACGACGAGTGTAACTGTAGAGATCGGATGGCTCAGTAATAAGTGAACGTAAACGGCGAAAATAGCCGCGTTGGCTAATTCGCTCAGTGCGCGCAATCTGGGTTAAGGCTTGGCTGTCGCTGATGATAACCTCATTGGTGGCCGTACTGTAACGATTGGCAAAAACAGAAGCCCAATACCAAAATTCAATAAAACGGCGCTGCGCTTCGCCTATGCGGTCGAAACTCCCACCTAATTCGCGTAGGAAGATGATAAGTGGGATGATCATATTCTCCGAAGGCATCCACTCTTGCGAAAGAATGTAGTGCTGAGTATCGAGGTAGTGAAGGACAGCAGCATAGAGTGTGCAAATCTCATCCCATAAGCGCTGGAAATCGGCAGCTTCGAGATGCTCTAGAATATAGCTGCGGTCAATCTTCACCTGGCTTCCTTGCTCGGTCGCGCGGATGTAGGCGATGGCGCGTACAATAACTTCGCGGTTGATCGTAAGGCGGGTTTGAGTCTCGAAATCGTCAATCTTGCGACGCAAATTGAAGCCGCTGTAAAGCTTGGCTGCCAGAATGTCGATGAAATTGAGTTGAATACCACGGCTATTACTTCGCTCAAAAAATAGGCAGAATTTTTCCAGACTCATATCGAGTAAATAGAATGCGACCATCTTTTCTTGTTTGAAAAAGGCAATCAGCAGCTTGATTGCGCGCCGATAGATACGTGTCGCAGCTTGGCGAGCTTCGGGATCGGCAATTCTCAATTGCTCACGCGCATAGGCTGATGCTGAAAAGCGCTCATCGATTTGATCTTGATCCCAATCCTCAACTTCGGCGCGATAGGCATCTGCAAGCGATACTGAAATAGCATCTGTACTCTCTTCGCCTGTAAACTCATCAAGCATTCCCTCTATCCCAAGCTGTGTTGGGTTTGGCTCATTGCGAAGATCACGGATGATCAGGAAGACTTTATCGTGTCCCTTGACAGCTCGATAAACCGAAGTGATGCGTTGCTGGCCATCAAGGACGATTCGTAGGTTCTGCGTTTGAGATCGCTGGCGCATTTCTTCATTACTGACGGCGTGCGTAACCAGCTTGGCATTACTACCACGTCCTTTGCGTGGGCGCGCGTCGATCTCACGCAAGGTCATCCCAAAGCTGGGTTTGCCATAGATCACGGTGCCGATGAAAATCTCACGAATCAGCGAGTCGAAGAGGTCGTAGGTGCGGTCCATTTCCCAACGGAAATCGCGCTGAAACTCAGGTAGCATAACCGTGCGGCTGTCGATGCCCTTGATGAGATTGAAGATCGACTCAGTTTGGGATTGGTTGTCGTTCATAAGCGCTCCATGATCATGCCAGTATTGTCAGCTGTTTGTAAGCGGTTCAAGGAACTCATCAACACACCAGCCTTCGATGGTATCGCTGCGCACACGCCACCAGGTGCGCCCTCCATTCAGCCGTGGTCCATCAATAATTGTTACTTCGGTTTGTTCAGGAAGACGAGCGATGATGCGAGCATCCGATTCTGGCTGCTCCCGTACTCGCAGTGCTGAACCATCGGTGCCATTAATGCGGGCACGACTTCCTATCTGGAGCACGCCAGCACTCTGTATGGCTTCAGTTGGTGCAGGACGTTCAGTTGGCTGCTCTTCTACCGTAACAAGTGCTGCTTCATCAGCAATGAGATTAATGCTCAGTGGCGTTGGTGGAATATCACCTTCCCACGCGACACCTGGAACTCGTACCGCTGAGCGTTCTCCTGTCGACGCAAACCTAATTGAATCAGGTGCATCAGACATCGCTTGACCAAATCCACTGATTGCCGCGACACCAGTCTGAAAGACATTGAATGCGCTGGCGATCCAATGCCCTAGACCTTGCTGATTATTTGGAATGAGTAAGCTGGAATAGATCACTGCTATGATATAGACCATGCCAATACGTATAAGTAGTCGTTTGATGCCAAGTTGCCAAAGTACGCGTATGAGACCACGGACTCCAAAGAAACTGAGCAGCAATGTAAGTGCGAGAAACACCCAGCCAATTATGGAATAGGGCATATCCCAGCGTAAAGCAGAAAGCGCAAAGCTGTAGCATATAGTGGCAAGGCCGAATGCAAGTGTGCTGCCAATGAGTGTTTTCCAGCGGGTAGCAGGTTTACCTTGACCACTCCAGAGACGCTTGATCCACCGCTGTTGGTCTGATGAATCGGACTTTGCCTTAACCAGTTTTGAGGGAGTTGCTGTTGGCTTCGGGGCAAGTGCAGTGGCCTTTTTCGTGTCGCCCTGAGAGTTGCTTGGCATCTGTGAAATAGTAATGCCAGTCAATCGCTGTATCAGCGCCGCATAGGCCTCAATTTCTGATCGTGTTCCGGTAAAGCCATCACCATGGGCCACCTTCTGTCGGTAACTGTTCATGGTTTGGATAGTTCTTCGCTCACGCTCGCTAAGCCCTCCGCATTCTTGCATTAAATCCAGGATCTGCTTCCATTGCATCTGTTGGCGATCCTGTGCCAGCTGGCGCTGTTCGGTTGGGACGGCGGGGTTGGTAGCGAGATGAGAGCGAAAATGATCTTCTAATGCACCGTGTAGACTCAACAAGGCTTGCCCAAGCGCATCCGTATCTTGTCCTGCTTCATTGAGGCGTTGGATGCCGCGCTCAAGTTTTGAGGTAACAGTATCCATATACTAGAGTCTCCGTCGGCGCAGAACGACTCCAAAGGCAACGACGATTCCAGCAGGGACAACGCCACATACTGCGTTGAGTTGGCGTCGCACTTCGCGTCGGATCTCCTCTTCGATCCGCTCCATGATTTGGCGCTTGAGATCTTCCCAGCGCTTATCGAATTCAGCTTGCCATTTCTTGCGCTCTTCCTCGATCGTCTTTTGGATGATCTCTTGTAACCCGATACTGCTCCCCTCTGGTACAACCACAACCGATATGGGAATCCGATCTCCAAACGGCCCATCCTTCGAGGTTATTTGCCAATTGCTATCGTATACCCCTGGCTTGTTTGGAGCACTAACAGTCATAGTAAAAACCAAGGTGCCACCCATTGGAATGGGCTGTTCGAATCGCTGAGGTGAGTGTACACCAAGTTCTTCGCCCGATATACGCTCGAGCTTGATGCGGCCATCTGTCAGCCATGGTGTGTTACTTGTATTTTGGAGGCCAATAACAATCTTTGCCGTTTGGCCTGGTTGTAGCACTGGAATGTCTGGTCGGCGATTGAGCCGAGCATCGTATTTTGAAATAGAATCAGGAGCAATCACATCCTGCATCGTATATGCAAGAAGTGGAAACTCAGTGACAAACCCGTAGGTCAGATACCCAAAACCGCTTTCGCCCCAACCCTCACCCCAAGAGTTGATAAATTTAAAGCGCATCTTCTCATCATCGTACCCAACCAAAGTAACTGCGTGTCTATAACCTGGTTTGTTCAAATCCGAGAGATTTACAAGATCAGCGGAACTCGGTATATCAATGACTGTCGGAACATCGCGCGATAAGCCAAGATACCAGCGAAACACTCGCCCATATCCGGTAACAATGATTGGAAAATCCATTACTGCAGCATCGCCAGTGGCAAGATGTTCGCGAAGAGCATTCACAAGACGATTTCCAGTAGAAGGAAACTTTAGATAGGATGCTGCTTTGTACTTGGATGCTGCTTTGGTTACATCATTGGATGGCTTTGTTTGCCAGTCAGTCTCTGTATATGGGAAGGCGGTTTTTGTGGCGATTCCTTGCTCAACCAGTATCTTGAATCCATCTTCTGTAACCATACCACTATCGAGCGATGTAGCTTTTTGATTGTAAATATAGCTTGGGCTGAAAATGGTGTTATCGGAATAATCCCACCCCCGCTCACGATGCTCCTGGAATGATTTGTAGTAGGCAATAGACCAACCTACACAACTCCCTTGACTTCCTTGGTTGCCAGGTTTTGGCATGTCACGGCTAAAATCGACTTTCTGTGGCAATCGATCATTCCATTGTGCAGGTGGCATGCTGATATGCTCGACCGCTAGCTGTTGAGCTACCGTGAGGGTAGGAGCAATGAAGACAAAGCAGACCCCAATACTCAGTAGGAGATATGCGCGTTGTAATGGCCGCATTCACTTTGCTCCTCTCAAGACATTTGTGAGATGAGTGTTCGTTACAGCAATCGAAAATACGGAGCCGCACAGAAAATCACAAATCTTTGCGGCTCTAGACCGCCGTCATCACTCCTCCCCACCACCCGCCTCCTCCACCTCGCGCCCCATGCGATACTTGATATCATAGTTGATGATGAAGTCCAGCTCCGCATCAGTGAATCCATAGTGCTGCGCGAGTACGCGGTCGATTTCATCGATGATGGGTTTGGACAACTTGGGGTAGATACATTGGATGGACAACTTGCCCATCGTTTTGTAGTTCATGTCCACTACACTGGAGTTAGCCTGAAAATCTTTCATCAATCGCTGGGTTAAGGTGGAAAGAGACTTCAATACAGACGGTTGAACCTTTTCCACATCAAATCGAACAGCGTAGATTTCACGCTTGTTTAAGTTACGACAATCCGAGTATAGTGTCAGCATCCAGTAGAACAGGTTGGAGTTGAGGATAGCCAGGAATATATCACGAGTCGCATCCGTTGGAAATCTTATCTCCTTCAGTTCGGAAGGTTCCCGTAGTTTGCCCGTGGCATCATAAATCGTGGGGACGAAATCTAATATCTGTACGAAACTACTTAGTTTACGAGTGTAATAAATTGGCGATTTGCCCTCCGGAACCTCATATAAGCTAAGAGTTTGAGTCTGCGATGCCAATCTTTTTAGAATAGCTGGCTCTAGGGGATGATGCACCTTTGGAATAGAACCATCGACCACGAAAGCAGAAGCATCGCCGTATGTTAACTTCTCAAACAGCTCTGGGCGCTCTGCGGTTTGCCAACGATTATAGCGAGTTGTAAATACCCGCTTTTGCGGATCTGAAACCTGCCGGTGTAGAATGATGGAAAGCCTAATATGCTCAAGTCCATCAAAGAGCTTCCCCGGACGATCATTGTAATTACTGATTGTGAGATTACCTGTTTGTCGCAACAGCTTTTGCAAGGACAAATAACCATCAGTACAAACTGATGCAACAGGAATAATCATGCCAACATACCCACCGACAGACTGTAACTGTAAAACTTTCTCCATCATGTAGGCATAAAGATTTCCGCAACCTTCAGTTTTATAGCCGTAAATTTTATACCTGTCTTCCCCATTTATCTTATAGTCGCCCTTAACTTTGCTATACTCCACATACGGCGGATTCCCCACAATCACATCGAACCCGCCGCTGTCGAGAATCTCATAGAAGGCAGTGAACCAATGGAAGGGCTGGGTATTGGTGCTGCCATCGACTTCTTTGCGAAGCTGGCCGATCTTGATCAGGTCATTGTCGAGCCCAGTATTGATCACATCAAGGCGTGCGCGGATCTGTTGGCTTGCGCTGCGGCCCTCGGTGGCTGAAGGGTTGAACTGCAATTGGGCGTCGCGGTAACTGCGTAATTCGCGTTGAACGCCCTTGATTTCTTCAAGCAGCTTCTGTTGGCGCGCGTTCATCATTGTCCCCAGGCCGCCACTATAGGCCAACCCGATCTCTTCAGGCCGAGCATAGCCAACCAGTGCGTTACCAGCGCGGATGTTGAAGTCGATGTCGGGTAATGGTTCGATTTGTTTGGGACTATCGAGATCGGCAACCATGCGTAGGAACAGCCGCAGCTTGCAGATTTCGGTCGCCTCAGCCATCAGATCGACGCCGTACAGGTTACGGACAATGATACTTTTGGTGATAAAGTAGTCGCGGTTGGAATGTTGCTCAGCCGCTTCGCGCACCTCGCGGATTGGCATGCGCTCAGTTTTGCCCTGCTCAGACAGCTCATCCATGCGATCCAGTACCGCTTCATAGATCGACTTCAGCAGCCGGAGTGCGGCAAACAGAAATGCGCCCGAACCACAGGTCGGATCCAGTACACTGAGCGGCAACTTCCCACTGGCCGGGTCGCCAGCCAGTGCGGTGTACAACTGGTAGAGCTTTGGCGCATCCAGCTGTGGGATAAGCGTGGCGATCAGTGCTTCTACATCCAGATTAGCGGTAATCGCATCATTGATGGTCGCAATACGACCGCTCTGCGCATCGGACACAAGATGTGCCACCCGCTCACGACGTGCGTGCTGTTCACGCTCAGTTTCGGTTGGGAGCCGCTCCTCCTGCAACATCGCCAAGTAGATGAAATTGCGAATGGTGGTTGGTACATTGAGTGCGTTCAGGCTCAGATTGGCCTTATCGAATAACGCCGGGATGATCGTATTGCGGCAGATATAGCCGGTAATGTCATCGCGGGTGTAATAGGCACCCATCTGCTTCTGGTTGATATATTTCTCGAAGATATACCCCAGCACATCTGGGTCGATTTCCTTCTGCGACTCACCCGGTCGCTCGCTCAGGTGCCAGCGCCATTCGCTAAAGAAATTCAGCAGCTTCTCAAAGGCGGCATCGGGAATATCAATTGCGCTACCATACTGATCTTCAATCGGATGCGGCAGAAATAAGCCACCATTTAGGTATGGAACCGTGCCAATCCGGCGCTTGGCCTCGGCACTACGCTGTTGCTCCTCAAGCGCAAAACCATCGAAGAACAATACCCGCAGAAAACCACGGTAGTATTGATTCGGCCCAAGATTGGCCTTGCTCCAGGCAAGCCGCTCACGCAGATAATCGGGGTTATTGTTCAGAAATTCTTTGGCTTGGATGAATGAGATAAACATCAAGCGGTTCAGCATCACCGAAACATACCAGCGCTGGTCACGCTCGATCGGGATGCCACTCAAAAACTCCTGGAAGGTTTTGCGCTGGCGGGTAAACTCCTCATAGAAGCGTTTGGTGACGCTCTCAACATCGAGGTTTTTGGCAACCCGATCCTTGACTTTCGTGATCTCAATTCGGCCTTGGGCATCGAAATCAGTGATCTCAAAGGCGATGCCGCTCAGCTTTTGAATCACCAGATCACCCGGATCTCCGCGCTGGTAGCGAAATTCACGGTTATGGCTGCCACTCAGGCCACGTTTGATCCATTGCAATACTGCTGTCTGGCGTTCTGCATCCTCGAAAATCAGGATATGCTCCACCTGCTGGCGGCGCAGCCGGTTTTCGATCATTCGGCGAATATGTTGGGCGGGCAGCTCGCCAGTTGCGCTTGAAACCTGATAGATATGCATCCCACCAGTATCAGCGATTGGAGTGAGCGTGTAGTGTATACCATCAACCATCTCAGTGCGAACGTTATCAGTCGGTCTGCCCCATTTGAGGGAATCTCGGAATACGCTTACCCATTCAAAAGTTTGAACATTGGCGCGTAAGGTTTTGAGGTTGACAGGCATATCAGCTTCTCTCTACACAAGACCAAGCGAGCAGACAATCTGTGGCTCAAGCGATTGGTCGTCATCGCTCTCCTGCATCAGTGACAGCTTATTCTCAGCTCGCAGGGTAATCGCCAATTCGGCCAACTGGGCTGGACTGACCCCACTACGCAGTTGGCGGTTGACCGCATCAGTTGCGCTTTGACGCAGCGGGTGGCGATAAATATCGTCGATCGTGCGCGTTAGCTCCTCACCAAGGAAGAGCGGCTCGTGCTGTTGAAGATATTCACGGTAGGCGGTCAGTTTCTCATACAGGCGAAAGCGAGCACCACGCGGGCTGCCAAGCCCACCGCCGAGCGCTTCACGCTGCGCCACCAGTGCGAAAGACTCCTCAACGAGCGTATGATGATTGCTATTACGCTCGACTGGCTCTGTCTCCATGGTACATTCTGCTGCTCGTAGGATGGCGTATTGTGACTGGGTAACACTCTGACCCTGTTGATCAATCCAAGCTAGCGCATCGCTCCCAATGGCCGTTTTGAGATACACGAGAACCCCAGTTGGTGCTTGAAATGGCAGGCTGGTGATCGGGGCGGTTGGGTCGTTCAATTTGCGCGCACTATACACAACATTTGGCATATCCTCGATAGTGCGTTTCAGCGTAGGATTTGCTGCAAGCGCATTCCGCCAAATCTGGTAGGCATAGGATGCGAGATCAACTTCGCGATCTTCAGGGTCATCAAGGGCCGCTGATGTCTCGGTGTACAAATCTTGGAGAATTCTGCGCTCCTGGGTGCGCTCACCTTCTTCAAAGAACTGTTCATCAGTCCCGACCACCTCACCATTCTCCTGTAGTCGCTGACGTACACGGGCGCGTAGCCGAATGATTTGCTCAATGCCATCAGCAGGTAGGAATGTGTAGCACGTAATCGTAGGCGACATCTGCCCAATGCGATCAACACGACCAGCACGCTGGATGAGGCGAATAATCGCCCAGGGCAGATCAAAATTGAGCACGCGATTGCAATCCTGTAGGTTCTGGCCTTCACTCAATACATCAGTCGTCACCAGTACCTGGATCGGATGTGCCAAGATTATTGGATCGGACACCTCATTCGAGACTGGACTGAAACGCCACACGAGTTCGGTGATCTGTGTGGATTGGCCTGTGACTCCCGATACCGTAGGAATTCCTGCGGCTTGGAGGTTTTCAACCAAGTATTCGACTGTATCGGCAAACTGTGTAAAGATCAGCACCTTCTCATGCGGGAGATCGCGCAGTAAGGCAATTAGTTGCTGGAGTTTTGCATCTTTCTGAGCATCCCATCGCCCAGCTTGTTGGAGAATCAAGAGTAATGCATCGGCATCAGCTTGCAGTTCATTCTGTAAGCGCGGTAAAAACAATTGTGGGCTGATCCAGCTAAAGCGGCTTTTGAGCGGGCCTGCATATTGCGTGTAGATTGTCGCAGCGCGTTGTGTATAGTCGGTTATGCTCAAAATGCTCGTAGAAGAGCGAGACATTTCTTCAGCCAATTCGGCAACCGATTCACTGGTATCCTCATCTATTCGCTGCTGTATCACCAAACTGCTATCGAGATCCAGATCAGTATCAGCACTAAGCAAATCCGCACTCTGGGTACCGATTGGAATCGGGAGTTGATTGCGGATCGCGTGCAATACAATCTGATTCCGTAGGATGTGGCGATCCAACGATTGAAGGAAGACTGCTCCGCCCGACTCTAATCGCTTGAATAAGTTTGTACGGCAGAAACCCATCAGCCGCTTCCCCGCACGCGATAGATTTTGCAATAACGGGCGATCAGCCGCACTCGCTAATGTCTCCGCATTGCGCTTGAGGTAATTCGCGAGCCCATAACGCGGCAGGTTGAGTGCGCCGATGGTATCGACAACACTGGATGCATAGAGCAGGCGATAGGGATCATCCGCCACATCTGTGGGAATGGTTAATGTCTTCGGGACACGCTCAGGGAAGTAGAAGCGCCCGCCATCATTCAGCTTCAGATAGGAGCGTTGGTTCTCGGGATCGAGCAAGGTATAGTGTTGTTTGATGAACGAGCGGGTGCGCCGCACCATAAACAGCCGCATTAACTCACGCCAGTCATCGGCATAACTGCTCAGTTCAAAGGCGCGCAGTGTTCGTGGCTGAATCTGCGTGCGAAGCAGTTCATTGTTGCCACCATTACTGATAAACAACTCAGGTCGTACCCCAAGATCCCGATCCTCCGCTAGAAACAGCCGAAGCTGAGCGCTCAAATCGAGATAGGATTTGTTATAGGGTGTCGCTGAGAGCAATACCACCTTGCATTCCTTCTCACCAAACGCATGGATGTAGTCGTAGATCGCCTTGTAGCGCTGGCCTTCGCGGTTGCGCAGGGTATGCGACTCATCAATGACAATCAGCTTATAGCGTGGTGGGAGGTTTGGGAAGCGCTGTTGCACCTGACTAAAGGGAATAATCTCGGCACCCAAATCCCATTCGGCATTGTACTGCTTCCACATAGAGACGAGGTTTTTGGGGCAGATAATCAGTGGGCGCAGGTTGAAATCATCGCGGAAAATACGTATCAATGCGCTGGCCATCAGGGTTTTACCAAGGCCAACCACATCACCCAAGAGTACGCCACCGCGCTCGTTCAGGTGGCGTGCTGCAATCTTTACAGCGGCTTCTTGGAATGGGAACAGTTTCTGACGAAAATCGCGCGGTAACGTGAACTCATTCAGGCCAGCACGTGCCTCCTCAGAGAGATGATAAGCCATCTTCAGGTAAATATGGTAGGGACGCCTCTGGATACCCGCCCAACTTTCTTCTAATGCTGCAATAATCTCCTGGGAGATATCGAATGACCAATCATCTTCCCAGCGATCATTGAACCAGGCTGCTAGTTTTTCGTTATCGAGATCATCAGTGATTTTGGTATTGAGCTCACCCTGTATGCTCAAGCCAGCCATGGTCAGGTTGCTGGAGCCCAGATAGGCAGTTACTGGGTTATCGGGGTCGTTGCGAAAAGCAAGATAGAGCTTGGCATGCAGATTGTGGCGCAGATGGAGCTTTACCTGCACCTTACCTACCGTGATTTGAGCAGCCAGCTTACGCAGTGCGTCCTCATCGCGGTTATTTGGTGCGCCGCCAATCAGTTGCTTACGAAACTCGGCTGAAACTCGGGTTTTGAGTTGCGCAGCACGTGCGAGGTCGAGATCATTGGTAGCATGTTTGAGGCGACGCAATTCGCGCCGTAATTCCTGGTCGGGACTTTCATTCATACCAATCAGCACGCGTGCGCACTGATCTGAGCCACCACCCAAGTGGTCTATTGAGTCGGCAACAAGCCCCCAGCCACGCAAGTTGAAAAATCCAACACAGAAATCCGCACGGTTGGCAACATCGAGGGTTCGAAGGAGCGCATCAATCAGCTTTTGGTCGATATTATCGAAAATCTTGCTGGCGGAACGAATTGTCATTCAATAGCTCTCGATGCGATACGTACGTCTCATTTTGAGAATGCTCTAGCCGCTTCAGGGTAATGTGGTGGTGCGCAGAATATGATTGGGTGGACAGGTGAATAGTACTGAATCGTCTCCTGCCTGTCAACCCATGCTGCATTGCGAAACAGATATCATGAGGCTGGTAGCCGGGGAGGGAAAACAAGGACAAGCACACAAACTATGGGTATCTCTTCTCGTTTGGCATTATTGCCAGTATTATTGATAGTATTGACCTTTTGACAGCAGGCCCGAGCTCCTTTCGCTTCTGCTCAGCTGCTTTCAGCATTTCCTGGTTTTCTGGATGCGTGACTCGGGTAAGTGCTGTGTCGAATGGCAACCAGGTATGGGCACGTTTCTCAGTTGGTGTCGTTTCCGCAAGGGCATGCATCAGGTAGAACTGAACCGTAATACTCTCTGCATTCACACTGAAGGACGTGCTCTCCAGAACCGCATCAATACGCGCCCATACCCCCGTTTCCTCACGTACTTCACGAACAGCAGCTACCGTTGTTAGCTCCTCAGACTCAATATGCCCTTTGGGAAGTACCCATTCGTTCGGTGTGTTTTTCGCTTGTACCAAGAGATATTCAATGCGCTTGTTGTACACGCGATAGACAACCCCACCAGCATGTGATGATTGCGGCAGTTGTTTTGTATGTGTATAGCGATAGCCGTGTTCAGATTGACTTTCGGCGGTGATGACATACCAATATGCTTGCTCAGTGGCTTTGAAGCGTTGATCAACATAGCGCCAAAAAGCAGGTATCAGTAGGGCTGCACAGATCAATGCCACCGCTGAGTGTTGTCGGTATAACTCCAATGGCATCAGAATATATAAGACAACCAGTAAACTACGAAAGAACTTAGAATCAGCTTCGAAGCGCTGCACCGTCGCGATTGCTTCTGGATGGTTCAACGTTAGCCGTGCCTTGGCCCATTGGAAAGCATTTATGGCCTCAGACGCCCGGAGTGGATCAAGGTAATGCTTTTTGATGCTCACGGCTTGCCGTACTGCGCCATTATTCTGTTTCCGAAAGAGCTTCGTTGCAAGCAAGCGGTACCCTCTGCTCGAGAGCGATTGCCCGCGCGCGAGTTTCTCAAGCTGGTGCTGATAGGTTGCAGTACGAATATCATCATAAATATCGTCAAGAAATTTGGCACCAATCAAAAAGATAAGATGACCAAGGAGATAGCTGCTAAAGAGAAAGATTGCCCACAGGGCGCTCTCAGGCAAAGGGGCATTGTTTGGTCGCAGGAAGGTAGACTCTAGCCTGTCCTTTAATGCGAATGTCAGCAGTGCGCCAGGCAACAGAATCGAAAAGAAGTCGATCAGGCCAACGAACAGTTTCTGTGGCTCGAAATTCATAGAACCCTCTCGACCAAGCAGGACATCCTGCTGGACACCAGAATGGTGTTATGGTAGCACAGAGTGGGCTCTGGTAGAAAACTTGCTGATAGTACCAGAAGATCTTGTGAATAAAGATCCGCCTACTCCTCAACCGAATCCTCCTCTTCAAGCTCGAGACGCACGATATAGTCGATTACACTATCCAGTTCGCCAACAACATATCCTGTTATGCTCATTCCCATAGCGAAGATATGCCGAACCTACTGAGTTTGATCAGGCGCGCGGCGGAGATCAATGATGATCTTCCCGCCGAAAAGCCCACCAACATCATAGACAATTTGCGCTGGTGCTGAGTCGGAATCGATCTTGAAGACTAATCCTCCTTCGGCTCGATTGCCAGAGAGAACATCGACAGCATCCAGGGGTTGATCCCAGTAACTAAAAGTCGCCGCATCATAACTATAGCTTCTGCCATCCAGGTCGATCAATGTCACGTTGTTTGGGTTGACATGGATCGTACTGCTTCCGTGATTGCCTACTGCTAGGTAGAATGCAACAAACTTGGTTCCTTGGCCTGCATTGGAGTAGCCGGCTTGTTTCTCATAGCGAAAGTCACCAACAAGAGCAACAACGTCACCGGTTTGATCTTGCCAGTATCCTTTTGGTGCCTTTTTTCGATACGCTTCAATTGTAGCGGTCGCTTGTTCAATATCTTTTTCGACTGCAGTAGCAAGTTAGGATTCAGCTTTTTCTTCAGCGGTCTGTACAACCTCAGCCGTTATTTGTGCAACCGCAGTTGCGGTAAGATCGACAATAGCCTGACTGGTTGCAGTCGCAGCATCGCGGCTAGCTTGTTCTGTTATAGTCGGTGCTATCATGGCGGTTTGAGTTAATGCAACCGCCAGAGCGGTCTGCGTCATATTGGTTTGGGCTACCTCCGCGACTCGTGTAGCAGTAGCCTGACTTTGAGCGATCGCTGTCGATGTACTATTCGAAATACTTGTCGCTGTTGATGCAACAGCAACCTGCGTTGCAGCCGATTGATTGGCAATAGCAGTTTCGGTAACCTGCAAACGCGCGCGTTCACTTGCTGCTGGCGCAGATATTGCGATCAAACAACTACAGGGGGTTTTTTGCATATCCCCCCAAAAAAGTACATTAGGATTCATCGCCTGTTTCGACAAACGGACGCTCCGTCAAGGACTCCACGATGGCATCCAAACTGATCGGCACTGGTTCCTTGGTAAACTCGTAGCGGCCATAGAAATTGATATGCTGCCAGGCTACTGGTGACACCTGCATCAGCAGTTCGACTCCTGCTGTATCCCCAGCGGCTTCTTTGCTGGCCAACAATCGCGATATGATGCTCGCGTTATAGTAGATGATACAATTGGTCAGCAACCGGCAGCATTCATTCCACACCTGTTGCTCGTCTTCGGTTTTGAACCGCAACTTGCCAAAGTTGGCATACGAGACAGCGCGACGCAATTGATGATAATTCTCCACCCGGTTCAATGCGCGCTGGACGTTTTGCCGTAACGGCGGCGAATCGATAAACTCCAGCAGATACAGGCTCCGTAGGATGTGGTCATACTCCCACAGCGCTTGCCGGGTCCGGTTTTTTCGCGCATAGGCGCTCAACTTGCCGACAATGATGCTTTGTGTGGTTGTCTTCCGTGCTAACGAGACGAAGATTCGCTGGAGGTTATCCCACTCCTCCATAATCAGCGCGGTGTTGATCTTGCGCACTGGCTTGAGGATCAGATCGCCATACTGGCTGGGCGAATGGAACCCATACAGCGACGTGCGCACCTTGTCCTGAATCGCTTTGTAGCGTGGGACCAAACATGTGAATTTCGTACTACTCCACATGTTCAACTATCAGTTTGCCCCAC